>CACOCL010000007.1 GCA_902625825.1 uncultured Pelagibacteraceae bacterium
TATCATATATAAAATCAAAAAATAAGGATGTTCCTGTAATTATCATTACTGGTCATGCAAATATTGAAATGGCAGTAAGTTCATTAAAACATGGAGCATTTGAATTTATTGAAAAACCATTTGATCAAACTAGATTATTAAATTTTATTAAAAGAGCAGTAGAAAACTTAAATTTGAAATCTCAAAATAAAGAATATGAAAATAAACTATTTTCATCATATGAATTGATTGGTGACAGTAAAAATATAACCAATATCAGAGAGCAAATAGAAAAAATAGCAGTCACAGAAAGTAGAATTTTAATTAATGGCCCATCTGGATCTGGAAAAGAATTAATAGCAAGGAAAATTCACAAGAAATCAAAAAGAAATGGAAAGCCATTCGTCATTCTCAATGGAGCTCTATTAGATACGAATAAGTATGAACTAGAGTTATTTGGTGAGGAAAAAGCAAACACATCTATTTCTTATGGAGCTTTAGAAAAGGCAAATCAAGGAACATTATTAATTGACCAAGTTTCTGAAATACCTTTGGAAATTCAATCTAAAATACTGAGGGTTTTGACAGATCAAAAATTTAAAAGATTGAATGGGAATAATGATATAAACGTAGATGTAAGATTAATTTGCTCTTCGAGTAAAGATCTTAAAGAAGAAATTAAAGTTGGTAACTTTAGAGAAGATTTATATCACAGACTTAATGTATTTGAAATTAATATAAAATCATTAAATGAAAGGGTATCTGATATACCACTGTTAATTAAATATTTTTCAAAAAAGATATCTGAAAGTTACAATATAAAAGATTTGGAAATTGATGATAATGACGATTATATTCTAAATCATAACTGGAAAGGAAACGTAAGAGAACTTAGAAATTTGATAGAGAGAATTGCAATCTTGCAACCAGACTCTAAAGATAAAATATCTACTATAGTCAAAGAATCACTCAAAACTGAAAATTTAAACGATAAAATTGCTGAAAATACGCTATCTGTGCCATTAAAAGAAGCTAGAGAAAAATTTGAAAAGGAGTATTTAACTATTCAATTAAAAAAATTTAATGGCAATATATCAAAAACAGCAAACTTCGTTGGCATGGAGAGAAGTGCACTTCACAGGAAGCTTAAGGGTCTTGGGATAAAAGAGTTTAATTAAAATGAACATTATAATTTGTGGCGCTGGAAGAGTGGGATTTACTATTGCAAAACTTTTAAGTGAGCAAGGTCATTCTATAACTGTTATAGATCAATCAAGCGAGGACATTCAAAAGATCAATGATAGTTTAGATGTTAAAGCTATAGTTGGAAAGGCTACGTATCCGTCAATTTTAGAAAAAGCTAACGCATCTGAAACTGATATGATTATTGCTGTTACAAGAAATGATGAGATCAACATGTTAATTTGCCAAATAGCTTTTTCGATATTTAATATTCCAAAAAAAATAGCCAGAATAAGGTCTCAAGATTATTTGAATCCTAAATTTACAAGAGTTTATAGCAAAGAAAATTTACCAATTGATGTGATTATTTCACCTGAGATAGAAATCGCCAAATCAATTCAGAGAAAATTAGAGGCTCCAGGTGCACTTGACAGTGTACCATTTGTAGAAAATAAAATAAGACTTTTAGAAATTTTAATTAAAGATAACTGCAAATTAATTGATATTAGATTAAATGAGTTAACAAAAAAATTTCCAAATCTAGAGGCAAATGTTGTTGCGATCATTAGAAATGATAAATTGTTTATTCCAAAAAAAACAGACTCTGTAAAAAAAGACGATAAAATTTATGTAATTATAAATTCTACACAAAAAGAAGAAACTTTAAAAGCTTTTGGGCATGAAGAAAAAATATCAAAAAAAATACTTATTATTGGGGGTGGAAACATTGGTTTTAATCTTGCTAAAAATATTGAGGAGACTTTAGAGACTGTTAGGGTAAAAATTGTTGAAAAAGATAAGGGTCGAGCAGAATATTTGGCAAATGAATTAAATGATACAATTATTATTAATGGTGATGGTTTGGATGAAGAGGTTTTAGCAGAAGCAAATTTAGATGAAGCTGAAACAGTACTTGCTTTAACAAATGATGATGAGGATAATTTGATGGTAAGTATTCTTGTAGAAAAATTTACAAAAGATCAAAAAAAAATAGAAGATAAAAGAACTATGGCGCTAATAAATAAACCAAATTATTCTCTACTTCAGTCATCATTAAAAATCGATGATTTAATTGATCCACGTTTAAATACCGTTTCAAGTATTTTAAAACATGTGCATAAAGGAACAATCGAAAATGCTTACACAATATCTAACGGTGAATATGAAGTTATAGAAGCCGAAATTATTGAAACTTCTGAACTTATAAACAAAGAACTTAAAAACGCAGATCTCCCAGATGAAATTAGAATAGGTGCTGTAATGAGAGATAAAAAAATAATTATTCCAAGATCTAATTTTGTTTTTCAAAAAGATGACCAAGTAGTATTTTTAGTTAAAAAAGATTTTATATCAGTCGTAGAAAATATTTTTAGACTTAGCTCAGTATAATTAAATGTTTAGATTAGAGATTAGATATCTAAGTTTCTTTTTTGGTTTGATATCAATTTTATCTTTTTTTAATATTATTTATTCTTATTATTTTAATTTATATTTAAATTTAGAGACGTATTATATCAGTTTAGGCTTATCTATTACTTTATCTATCTTATTTTATAAATTGAAGATATCAGAAAAAAAATTGTCAATATTTGATAAAATTTTAACTGTTTTTTTTGGTTATATTTTATTACCTTTGGTTTTATCAATTCCATTTTATTTAAGTATTTATAATTTAAGTTTTATAGACTCTTTTTTTGAGTCTATTTCGGGCTTTACTTCGACAGGCTTTACTGTCTTTGAAAATTTAAAAAACATAGATCAAAGTCTAATTTTATGGAGATCCTCAACTCAATGGATTGGCGGGCTTTATTTTTTATTTTCTATAATTTTTCTAATTGATATTTATGATGAAAGCTTCAAAAAATCCCTTACTAATTATATTTCGTTTAATAGTAGTGAAGTTTTTAAACAAGCTACTAAAATTTTTTTATTATACACATCTATAACATTATTAATTTTTATAATTCTTAATATCTTTTCGATAAGAGCTTTTGACTCATTAAATTTAGCATTTTCACTTATTTCTTCAGGAGGCTTTCTGCCTGTTAATGACTTATCTTCAATTATAAAGGATAATATACAAATTATAATACTCTCTTTATTAATGCTAATATCCTTTTTCAGTATTTTCTTTAGCTATAATTTGTTTTTTATAAAAAATAGGAATTTAAATTTTTTTTATGAAGACCTTCATCTTGTTGTTTATTTTATAATAGTAATATCTATCTTTTTTCTTTTTTTTAGCTCGTCCAATGACTTCTCTAATAATCTTTTATCTATATCGAGTAGTATTTCAAATATTGGTTTTTCTTTAGAAAAAGGTCAACAAAATTTAAGCTTTATTTTTTTAATTTTAGTAATAATAGGTGGTTCTTTTTTTTCAACAAGTTCAGGATTAAGATTTATTAAACTTTATTCTTTATTTAAGTATTCGATTAACCAAATTTTATCTTTTAGTAGACCAAAAAACATTTACATGAACAAATTAATATTTACAAAAATAAACTTCAATTTTGAGGAGATAAATAAATATTTTCTAACAATTCTCATTTTTGTCATTTCGCTGGTAATCTTAAGTTCTATTTTAAGCTTAAGTGGTATAAATTTTGAAAATTCTTTTAAATTGTCAATTCTAACGCTTATGAATACTGTAAACTCATCAATTTATGGTATTGAAGATTTAAATTTTAAAATTATGAATATTTTTATAAAGTATTGTTTAATTTTCTTTATGATTATAGGCAGAATAGAGTTGTTAACAATATTACTTCTTATAAAAAAATTTCTTGTAAAAAATTGAGTTAATAATGTATATGTAGGAAGAGTTTTAATGCGCCCTTAGCTCAGCTGGATAGAGCATCGGTTTTCTAAACCGAGGGTCGGAGGTTCGAATCCTCCAGGGCGCGCCATTTTAACCCTTTTTATTATGTCTTTTTTTACAAGATTTCACTTGACTAAAATTTGACCAATCTAAACTTCTCAATAAATTTATCTTGAAGAGTAATTTCTTACATGCTTAAATTAAGCATATTCAAAAGTTATTTTGAATTATTTGTTAACAAATAAATAAACAGAGGAAGAAATATGTTTAAATACTTAAAACAATTAACTTCTTTAGTTGCTGTGGTTGCTGTGTTGTTCACTTTTACGACAGAGTCTATGGCTGCTAAAAAATCTAAAACACTTAAAAACACTCAAAAAAAGGGTTTTGTAAGATGTGGAGTATCTCAAGGTCTTCCAGGATTTTCTAATGCTGATGCAGCAGGAAATTGGACTGGTGTTGACGTTGATGTATGTAGAGCGGTAGCTGCTGCAGTACTAGGTGATGCAAACAAAGTTAAGTTTACACCATTAAGTGCTAAAGAAAGATTTACAGCTTTAACTTCTGGTGAGATTGATATCTTGTCAAGAAACACAACTTGGACTCTTTCAAGAGATGCTGATATCGGACTTACTTTCGTAGGTGTGAACTTTTACGATGGACAAGGTTTCATGGTAAGAAAAAGTTCAGGTATTACTTCAGTAGACCAATTCAAAAATGGTATCTCAGCTTGTACTAACATTGGTACAACAACTGAGTTAAATATGAGAGACTTCTTTAATTCAAGAGGAATTTCTTATGAGCCAGTTGCGTTTGAAAAAGCTGATGAAGTTGTAGCTGCTTATGATGCTGGTAGATGTGATACATATACTACTGATAAATCTGGTTTAGCTGCTCAAAGAACTAAAATGAAAAATCCTGATGAACACATTGTTCTACCAGAAACTATCTCTAAAGAACCTTTAGGACCAGTTGTTAGACAAGGTGATTCAGTATGGGAAGATATCGTAAGATGGTCTTTGAACACTATGATCGAAGCGGAAGAATATGGTATAACTTCAGCTAATGCAGACTCAATGAAAACTTCAGATAACCCACAAATCAAAAGACTTGTTGGTGCTGAAGGTGAAATGGGTGCAGCATTCGGTTTAGATAATGAGTGGAACTTAAGAATTATCAAACAAGTTGGAAACTATGGTGAAAGTTATAAGAGAAATATAGCTGACACTGGTATTTTACCAGACAGAGGTCCAAATGAATTATGGACTAAAGGTGGTATTTTATACGTTCCACCATCAAGATAATTTAAGTTATAAATAAATTGAAAAGGGCTAGATTTTTCTAGCCCTTTTTTTTATAAACTCATATATTATCCTCACAGTGAATTTTAAACTCAAAGATATAATTCCACAATTAATTACAGTATTAGCTGTAGTCTTAGTCTTCGGTTTTTTTACTTATAATGCCCAAGTTAATATGGAGAATAGAGGTATTGATTTTGGTTATGGATTTTTATCACAAGAGTCATCTTTTGATGTTCAGTTTTCTCTTATTGAATATGATGGATCTCATTCATATTTTAGAGCTTATTTAGTCGGCTTATTAAACACCATTTTAGTTTCTGTTATTGGAATCTTTTTTGCTACAATTCTTGGTGTAATAGTTGGAATAGCTCGACTCTCACCAAATTATTTGATCAATCAGTTTGCAGCTTTCTATGTTGAATTTTTCAGAAATATTCCATTACTTTTACAAATATTTTTTTGGTACTTTGCTGCATTAAGAGCTTTACCGCTTCCACAAGATGCTGAGCCAATGTTTGGTGTAACATACTTAACAATAAAAGGTTTATTTGTTCCAGCCTTTATATGGCAAAATTTTAACATTTTCTTTTATTCGGTGGTAGCTGCAATTATTGCAATAATAGTAATTCGAACTCATGCAAAAAAAGTTCAAGAGTCTCAAGGTAAACAAACACCTGTTTTATTGATCTCTGTAGGTTTGATATTAATTTTGCCTCTCTTAAGTTTTTTAATTGGAGGAGTAAGACTTTCTTTTGAAGTTCCTGTTTTAAAACAATTAGCAACAACATCTTTTATTTATGAAGGTGGTGTAAGTTTACCACCAGAATTAATCGCCTTAACACTGTCTTTATCTTTATATACAGCAACTTTTATAGCTGAATGTGTAAGAGCTGGTATTCAAGGTGTAGGCAAAGGTCAAAAAGAAGCAGCAGCTTCTATTGGTTTAACTCCTAATCAAGTATTAAAGTTAGTAGTAATGCCTCAAGCACTAAGAATAATAATTCCTCCAACTACTAATCAATATCTAAATTTAACTAAAAATTCATCTTTAGCAGCAGCAATAGCTTATCCTGATTTAGTATTGGTTTTTGCAGGAACTGCATTAATGCAAACTGGAAAGGCTATTGAAATAGTATCAATTACAATGTTTACGTACTTAACATTGAGTGTTTCAATTTCAATACTAATGAACTGGTATAATAAGAGAATAGCAATAACAGAAAAATAATGTCAAAAATAAATTTTTTAAAACCTGATAAAACTAATCTGAGTACCTTTTTATATTTAGGCTCTTTTCTGTTTTTCATTAGTGTTTTGGATGTCTCTTTAAATTCTTTTTTTAGTTATAATATTACAGGTTTTTTACCTGGCTTTTTAAGTTTTTTATTACCACTTATTCTTGGATTTATAGGACTTTATTTTATTAGAATAGAATTAAGCGGCAATAAACATTTAGATTTATTAAATAAGAATATTAATACAAATAACTTTAACGCTGTATTATCTCTTTTAATTATATTCATAATTATTAAATCAATTCCACCTATTTTAAGTTGGTTTTATATTGATGCTAGTTTTGCAGGCGACTCAAAAGATGTTTGTACTGGTTCTGGAGCTTGCTGGACATATATAAAAGTTTGGATGAGAAGATTTATGTATGGAATGTACCCTAATGCAGAGCAATGGAGAATTAATTTGTCTTTTATAGCTTTAGCATTACTTGGTTCTGTAGGATATTTTGCTACGGATAGATTTAAGAAATATTTAACTCTTTACTATGTTGTAATTTATCCTTTTATCGCGTTTTTGTTCATTTTTTTCTTTATTTCTGGTGGTCCAGTTTTTTTTGATTTTTCATATGGAATAATTGCTGCAATCTTATCGATAATTGTTGGTTTTTTTATTCCTAATAAATTTAAATTCTATTACTTTTTGATAGTTCCTTTTGCTTTATATATTTTATTAAAATATTTCATTTTTTATGAAGAATTAGTTGAATTAGGAAAGTTAGAAGGATTAAATTGGGTGGAGACAGGAGCGTGGGGTGGTTTATCTTTAACCTTTATAATTTCTTTTTTCTGCTTAATTTTCTGTTTTCCAATTGGTATGGCATTTGCACTTGGTAGAAGATCCGGATTCCCGCTAATAAGGTATATTTCAGTCGGTTTTATTGAATTTTGGCGAGGTGTTCCTCTAATTACAGTTTTATTTATGTCAGCAGTTATGTTTCCAATGTTTTTACCTGAAGATTTCTTTATTGATAAGTTGGTAAGAGCAATAATAGCAATTTCATTATTTGAAGCTGCTTATGTAGCTGAGGTAATAAGAGGTGGACTACAAGCTTTGCCTAGAGGTCAGTATGAGGCTGCAAAATCTTTAGGAATGGGTTATTGGAAAATGCATATATTTGTAATTTTACCTCAGGCTTTAAAGTTAGTAATACCGGGTATAGCCAACACATTCTTAGCTTTAGTCAAAGATACTCCATTAATCTTTGTAGTAGGTCTGTTAGAAATAGTAGGAATGCTAAATTTAGCCAAAACAAATCCAGAATGGTTAGGTTTTGCGATGGAAGGGTATGTATTTGCAGCAATAATTTTCTGGATTATTTGTTATGCAATGAGTAAATATAGTTATAATTTAGAACAAAAATATAAAACAGATAGATAAAAATATGTCAGATAGCATTATTCAAATAAATAATATGAATAAATGGTTTGGAGATTTCCAAGTTTTAAAACAGATTAATTTAGAGGTAAAACCAAAACAAAAAATTGTTGTTTGTGGGCCTTCAGGCTCAGGTAAGTCAACTTTAATTAGATGTATTAACAGACTTGAGGAACATCAAGAGGGTGAAATTATAGTTGATGGGACTATGTTAACTGAAGATACTAAAAATATTGAACAAATTAGAGCAGAAGTTGGAATGGTATTTCAACAATTTAATTTGTTTCCACATTTATCAATTTTAGATAATTGTACTCTTGCTCCAATTTGGGTAAAGAAAATGCCGAAGAAAGACGCAGAAGAATTAGCTTTAAAACATTTAGAAAGAGTTCAAATATTAGATCAAGCTCAAAAATATCCAGGACAACTTTCTGGTGGACAACAACAAAGGGTAGCTATTGCTCGAGCTCTATGTATGGAGCCAAAGATAATGCTTTTTGATGAACCTACCTCAGCGTTAGACCCAGAAATGATTAAAGAAGTGCTAGATGTTATGGTTAATTTAGCAAAACAAGGAATGACGATGATTGTTGTAACTCACGAAATGGGGTTTGCAAAAGAAGTAGCTGACCAAATGATTTTTATGGACGAGGGCATGATAGTAGAAAAAGCTGGTACAAAGGATTTTTTTGCTAATCCAAAGAGCGAAAGGACTAAACTTTTCTTAAGCCAGATACTATAGATCAAGTTAAATTCAACTATTATTTCTTGAATTTTAGTAGAAGAATCGCTTGACAGGGTATTCAATTAATAGATCTTTTTGAGAAAAATAAATAAATTTATTCTTGCAGTAGGCATTAAAAACTTGTTGAATGAGTTTTTACAAAAAATTAAGAGGGGTCTTAATGGAAGATAATTTTAATAAGCATCTAGGCAATAAGCTCAAGCTTAGAAGATTAGCTTTAGGTTTAACACAAACAAAAGTCGCAAAAGCAATAAACGTTACATTTCAACAAATTCAAAAATATGAGAAAGGAACCAATGGAGTAAGTTCAATAAGGTTATTGCAACTTTCAAACTTTCTTAAGGTGCCAATTAATTATTTTTTTGAAGATTTTTCAGAATATTTGGTTAATTTAGAAAAATCTCAAGAAGGACACATGAATGTTAATTATAATTTTTTGGTAAAATTATACTCTGAGTTGAATGCTGACCAAAAATTAAAGTTTAATAAATCATTACAAGTAGCGAGTAATAATATTTCTAAAGTTGGGTAGTTTTGGCTCCTCGGGCAGGACTCGAACCTGCGACCAATTGATTAACAGTCAACTGCTCTACCAACTGAGCTACCGAGGAATATAAAAATCCCAACTTACTTTTTTTTTATACTAATACAAGAATTTTTTTGGAGGCAACGCCCGGAATCGAACCGGGATACAAGGATTTGCAATCCTCTGCGTAACCATTCCGCCACGTTGCCATATGTTTTAGTAGATAGCTACAAGGAGTTTTATATAAAATATTTGTAATTAGTCTATTAAATAACGTTCTAATTTGATTATTGTTAATTTAAATTATTAAATTATAAACTAAGTAATCCATGAATAGTGATAAATATATACATTCTGAAGTAGAGGATAATATTTATTCTTATTGGGAGAAAAACAAATTATTTAAGCCAAAAAAAAATTCAAAAAAATATTCAATTGTGATTCCGCCTCCTAATGTAACGGGAAGCTTACATATGGGTCATGCTTTGAATAATTCTATCCAAGATCTTTTAATCAGATATTATAGGATGAATAATTACGAAACTCTATGGCAACCAGGAACAGATCACGCTGGTATTGCGACACAAGCTCTTGTTGAAAAAAAATTAGAAAAGGAAAATTTAAACAAAAATGATCTAGGAAGAGAAAAATTTATAGAGAAAGTGTGGGAGTGGAAAAATCAGTATGGAGATATAATTATAAATCAACTCAAAAAACTTGGGTGTTCGTGTGATTGGTCTAGAAATGCTTTTACTATGGATGAGAATCTATCAAAATCTGTAATTAAAGTTTTTGTTGAATTACATAAAAAAAAACTAATTTATAAAGCAGAAAAATTAGTAAATTGGGACACAGTTTTAAAAACAGCAATCTCTGATTTAGAAGTCGATCAAAGAGAAATGAACTCAAAATTATACTATATAAAATACCCTATAGATAATTCTAAAGATTTCATAACTATTGCAACCACTAGACCTGAAACAATGCTGGGAGATACAGCGATTGCAGTAAATCCAAAAGATAAACGATTTAAAATATTTGTAGGTAAAACTGTTACTATTCCTATAGTTGGCAGAAAGATAAAGATCATAAAAGATGATTATGCTGATCCAGAACAAGGTACAGGTGCATTAAAGATAACTCCAGCTCATGATTTTAATGACTATGAAGTTGGTCAAAGAAATAAGTTAGATATTATAAATGTATTTACTGAGGAAGGTAAGATTAACAACAATGCACCTAATGATTATATTGGACTAGACAGATTTGAAGCTCGTAAAAAAATATTAAGTGAATTGAAAGAAAAAGAATATTTTGTCAAAGAAGAAAATATAAAAAATAAAGTACCATATGGAGATAGATCAAATTCAGTTATTGAGCCTTTCTTAACTGAGCAATGGTTTGTAAATGCAAAAAAATTATCTATTAAAGCAAAACAAATTGTTAAATCTAAAAAAACAAATTTCTTTCCAGAAAATTGGTCTAAAACTTATTTTCAATGGATGAATAACATCGAACCATGGTGTATTTCTAGACAGCTTTGGTGGGGACATCAAATACCAGCTTGGTATGGACCAGATAAAAAAATATTTGTTGCAACTAATGAGTTAGATGCAAAAAAACAAGCAAAAAAATTTTATAAAAAAGAAGTTAAAATAATAAGAGATCCGGATGTTTTAGACACTTGGTTTTCATCTGGTTTATGGCCCTTTGCAACTTTAGGTTGGCCAGATAAAAAAGATTTTGTTAAAAAATTTTATCCCACAACAGTTTTAGTCACCGGTTTTGATATCATCTTTTTTTGGGTAGCAAGAATGATGATGTTTGGAATGGAGTTTTTAAATAAAGAACCATTCAAAGATATTTATGTTCATGCTTTAGTAAGAGATGAAAAAGGACAAAAAATGTCTAAGTCTAAAGGTAATGTAATTGACCCATTAGATTTAATTGAAAAATATAGTGCAGATGCACTAAGATTTACTCTTCTTTCAATGGCATCTCCAGGTACAGATGTTAAGCTTTCAGAAGATAGAGTAAAAGGTTACAGAAATTTTTTAAATAAATTATGGAATGCTAATAATTTTTTAATTACCAATAAATGTAATTTCAATAAAACGGATAAAACACCCAAAACATCTCTAAACATCAACAAATGGATCTATTCTGAGCTAATTCAAACTAAAGATACAATTGAAAGAAATCTTAAAGAATATCGATTTGATGAAGCTGCAAAAAATGCCTATCAGTTTGCTTGGCACTCCTATTGTGATTGGTACATTGAACTTTCAAAAACTATTTTATTTTCTAAAGATGAAAAAGCAAAAAAAGAAGTTAAAGACGTATCTGCTTATATATTTAAACAAATACTTATTATTCTTCATCCATTTATTCCATTCGTTACTGAAAAAATTTGGTTAAAAAATAGTTTTGATAAATCGAACAAGAATTTTCTTATGTATGCAAATTGGCCGGCAGGAAAAGTGAAGAAAGACAAATCCATGAAAGATGTAGAAAAAATCATAAATGTCATTTCTGAGCTAAGGTCTTTTAAAAATGAGCTAAATGTTAGCCCGGGTTCATTTGTTGATATTTCAATGAATAAAATTGCCAAAAAAAACAAATTATTAATGACTAACAATGAAATAATTTTCAAAAAACTTGGTCGTATCAATAATTTCTTTGATAAAGATCAAGAAAAACCCTCAGCTACTCTGGTAATTTCAGGCGATATATTTAAGATTTATTTTGATGAAAATGTTGATCTAAATCTTATCAAAGAGAACTTGGTTAAAAGACAGAACAAATATCAGGAAGAAATGGACAAGATATCTCAGCGATTATCAAATAAAGGATTTACAGATAGAGCTCCAAAAAATATTGTTGAACAAGAAAAAACTAACTATAGTAATTTAAAAAATGATATCAAAAAAATATCATTGACTATTGAAAGTTTATAATGCGGAAATTTAATAAGAGAAAATTACCTAGTAGACATACATCTTTAGGTGCTGATAGGGCGCCACACAGATCTTTTTACTATGCAATGGGTGAAACCGAAAAAGATGTTTCAAAGCCCTTCGTTGGTGTAGTTTCAACTTGGAATGAAGCTGCTCCGTGTAATATTGCGTTAATGAGACAAGCTCAATCAGTTAAAAAAGGAGTAAGAGCTTCAGGGGGAACTCCAAGAGAATTTTGTACTATTACAGTTACAGATGGAATTGCAATGGGTCATGAGGGCATGAAATCTTCTTTAATCTCGAGAGAAGTCATAGCTGACTCCGCTGAATTGACCGTTCGTGGTCACTGTTACGATGCATTAGTGGGTATTGCAGGTTGTGATAAATCTTTACCCGGATTAATGATGTCAATGGTTCGTTTAAATGTTCCAAGTGTTTTTATTTATGGTGGTTCAATACTCCCAGGTAAATATAAAGGCAAAGATGTAACAGTGGTTGATGTTTTTGAAGCTGTTGGGAAACATTCTTCAGGTCAAATGTCAGCAAAAGAATTAAGAAAATTAGAATTAGTTGCTTGTCCTACTGCGGGTGCATGTGGAGGTCAGTTTACAGCAAATACAATGGCCTGTGTATCTGAAGCGATTGGATTGGCATTACCATATTCCGCAGGAACACCAGCTCCGTACGAGGAAAGAGACAAATATGCAAAAGCAAGTGGTAGAATGGTAATGGATCTATTAGCAAAAGGAATTAAACCAAGAGATATCGTTACAAGAAAATCTTTAGAAAATGCAGCAACTATTGTTGCAGCGACAGGTGGTTCTACAAATGCTGCATTACATTTACCCGCAATTGCTAACGAGGCTGGAATTAAATTTGATTTAATGGATGTTGCAAAAATATTTAAAAAAACTCCTTATCTTGCAGACTTAAAACCAGGTGGAAAGTATGTTGCAAAAGATATGTGGCTAGCAGGTGGAGTACCGATGTTATTAAAAACTCTTTATGACGGCGGTTATATTCATGGAAATTGTTTGACTGTAACTGGAAAAACTATGAAAGAAAATTTAAAAGGAATTAAATTTAATCCTAAACAAAAAGTTTTAAGAGCTTTTAATAGACCTTTGTCACCAGATGGAGGTGTTGTTGGATTAAAAGGTAATTTAGCTCCAGAAGGTGGAATTGTAAAAATTGCAGGTTTAAAAAAATTACAATTTACAGGAAGAGCAAGATGTTTTGATAATGAAGAAAGTGCAATGAAAGCAGTTCAAACTAGAAAATATAAAGATGGTGATGTAATCATTATTAGATATGAAGGACCAGTGGGTGGCCCTGGTATGAGGGAAATGCTTTCAACAACTGGTGCAATTTATGGTCAAGGAAAAGGAGAAAAGGTCGCTTTAATTACTGATGGAAGATTTTCAGGTGCAACTCGTGGCTTTTGTGTTGGTCATGTAGGGCCAGAAGCAGCTTTAGGTGGACCGATTGCTCTATTACGTAATGGCGATGTTATAGATATTGATGCTAAGAAAGGAACAATTAATGTCAGATTAAGCAAAGCTGAATTAGCTTCAAGAAAAAGAAAATGGAAAGCTAAAAAATCTGATTTTGGATCAGGAACTCTTTGGAAATATGCTCAAACAGTTGGCCCTGCTTATTTAGGTGCACCAACTCATCCTGGTAAGAAAAAAGAAGTAAAGGAATACTCGAAAATTTAATGAAAATACGCCCAGTTATTTTATGTGGTGGTGCTGGAACACGACTTTGGCCAAAATCGAAAAAACATCAGGCTAAACAATTTATAGATTTTGGCAATTGGACTTTATTAGGTAAAACTCTTGAGAGAGTTAAAGCATCAATATTTGATCCTCCAATTATAAGTACAAATACAAAATATTTAAAACAAATTAAACAACACTTAAAAAAATATAAAATAAGAAAATTCAAGATAGTTTTGGAGCCATCTAAAAGAAATACTGCACCAGCTATATTAAGTACGGCATTAATAAAGGATATTCCAAATGAACAACCGTTAATGTTTTTAGCAGCTGATCATTTGATAGAAAAGGCTAGCTTGTTTAATAAAGCTATTAAAAAAAATCAAAAGAAACTTACTCAAAAAAATATTTTTATTTTTGGGATTAAACCAACAATACCCTCTAGTGAGTTTGGTTATTTTTTAACAAGAAAAGGTAAAGTGACTAGATTCATAGAAAAACCTCAAGAGGCTAGAGCTAAACAAATAATTAGTAAAAAGGGTTATTGGAATTCTGGAATGTTTTATTTAAGAAAAGACTCAATAATAAATAATTTTAAAAAATATCAACCAAATATTTATAGAAATTGCAACAAAGCTGTAACAAAAGCAAAATATAAGAATAATGTTTATTATTTAGATAAAAAATCTTTTACCAAAGCTACAGCAAAATCATTTGATTATGCAATATTAGAAAAAACTAAAGATATTAACGCTATCAAATTAGATATACCTTGGTCGGATCTTGGATCTTGGAAAGAAATTTGCAAAATGTATGGCAGGAATAAACAAAAATACTTTAAAAAGAAAAATGTATTTTATCGTCCATGGGGTAGATATGTGAACTTATTTAATGGAAAAGATTTTTTAATTAAAGAGTTATACGTTAAACCTAAAGGTATTTTAAGTCTCCAGAAACACCACCATAGAGCTGAACACTGGGTAGTTACTCACGGTAAACCAATGATTACTTTAAATAAAAAATCTTTTGTTAAAAAACCTGATGAAACTATTTTTATACCTTTAGGAGCTGTTCATAGAATAGCTAACCCTTACAAACAACCAGTAAAAATAATTGAAGCGCAGATAGGCTCTATTCTTAAAGAGACAGATATTGTAAGATTTGAGGATGTATATGGGCGAGTTAAAAATTAATCTAAAAGAGATTCTACGTATTCCCAATTAATTAATTTTTCTACAAAGTTATTTAAGTACTCAGGTCTTCTATTCTTGTAATCAATGTAATATGAGTGTTCCCAAACATCACAACCTAAAATTGGCTTCATGTTTTCTATTAAAGGATTTGCTGCATTGGCAGTTTTAGTTACAACTAATTTGCCATTGTTAATTGACAACCAACACCAACCTGAACCAAATTGTGTTGTTCCAGCTTGGATAAAATCTTTTTTAAATTGTTCAATACTACCCAAATCATCAACAATTCTTTTTTCCAATTTAGGAGGTATTTTTCCACCACCACTTGGCTTCATACATTTCCAAAACAGATTATGGTTCCAGTGTTGACTAGCATTATTGAAAATTCCTGCTTTTGCTTTATCCTTTGAGCTATCAATAATTATTTCTTCTAAAGATTTATCAGCCATATCGGTGTCTTTTATAAAATTGTTTAAATTTGTTATGTATGTTTGATGGTGTTTTCCATGATGTAAATCAAGCGTTTCCTCAGACATTATTGGAGATAAAGCACTATTAGCATAGTCTAATTTTGGTAGTTCAAAAGCCATATAGTTTTTATACCTATTTATATCAACAAAAGTCAAATTAAAAATTATTCGCCCGTGTATAATTATACACGACCAAATAAATAGATTTAAAACCAATTATTTGGAATAATTATGTAGTGAATTGCTAAAACAATTCCAACTGAAACACTTAATCCAAAGATCATTTTAAGAAAGTCTTTACCAATTAATGGGAAGACATACTTAAATTTATAATCTTTGTTCATTGTTGAAATCGCAAGTTCTCTACCACATAATAAACCAACAAAAACCCATGTGGTTGACATAGGTAAATCATTAAGTTCTTTAAAGTAGAATAAGACACCAGCATAAATTACGTTGATAATTGTAGCTGATCTTGCATATCTAGTTCCAGTTTTTTCTAAAACTACAGTTTGTATTCGTCCACCTTGAATATAGAAGATGTAAAATAGCAAAGCTGTAAAATATCCCATTACAGTTAGCAGAATTGTTATATCCAGTTGTCTTGGAAGATATACAGCAATGTTTGCTACATCATGAGATAACCAAACCCACCATAGCCAACCTGAAGTGACCCATACTGAGTTTCTCCAAAAGCCTATATACTTTTCATCAACTTCATCTAATTTTTCATTGATAAATTTTGATACAACAATCCAAGCAATATAAGCGACCATTGCTGCTAAACCATAACCAACTACACTTTTTAATAGCATTTTTTCAAGCACAACTGTTGAAGCAAACGCTGAAAGAACTAAAAAGGTTGTGGATACAGGTATACCAACTCTTGTTAATATTAAGAGTATTGCAGGCGCTACTGCATGATACCATTGAATTTCTTGATAAGGTATTCTAGTTAATCTTCCATATGAAATATCACCATCATACGCATACCATCCCCATGCTAAAGCTAAAATCATGACACTAGAAGCTGATCCTGCAAGTATGTACCATTTGAACCACTTCTTTTTTGAAGCTATAAATGTACCTAGTGTTTGAATTGAGTCGTTAGCGATTACGCTATAACCGGCAAGGGCGAAGCCTATAACCGTATAAATTAAAGTCATTTCCATTCTTTATCTCCTTTATATTATTGTTTTCGGTTCCTATCGATTCATGACTTAAGGAGTATGTAATCTGAGACGGAAAATAATTCTACATGTAAATTTATTGATTTAAGAATTTGGGGAGGGATTCGTCAACTTCTAAACTAATTAAAATTAAAGTCTACTTTAAAATTAAAATACAACTTTATAAATACCAATGATAAATAGTGGTATCTGTAATCCAAAATTAGTAAGGATCGCCTTATCTTTGCTAATGAATCCAGCGATAGTCCATCCAACAACTCCTAATCCATGAAAATAAATATTTAAAGGATATATATTTAGGTTTGTTAATAGAATACCAACTAAAACTAGAAATGTGCTTATCCATTTAAGATATTTCTTAATAAACATACGTTTTCCTTTCAGCTTGTTTTATTTAGTTTTTAGATAATAACTTATCTACATTTTTTACATAATCCAAAAAACTCAAGATTGTATTTACTATATTTCATACCATCTTTGTCTTTGAAATTAGTTAAGTATTTAGAAAGACTTGCACTACTAATTTCTGTTACTTTTTCACAGATCTCACAGATTGAAAATGCAGTAGCTTTTGATACCTGACAGCTTGAATTTTGACAGGCTATAAAGGCATTTCTGCTTTCAATTTTATGAATTTTTCCTATTTCCACTAACTTATCTAATGCTCGATATACTTGTAATGGAGCTTTAATCCCTTTTTTTTGAACATTAAAAAGTATTGCATAAGCTTTCATTGGCTCAGGTGATTTGTCAATTAAATCAAAAATGATTTGCTGATTTTTTGAAAGAGTTTGCATTTTACTTATTCTACTAATTCCTCATTAATTTTTCAATTTAATCGATTGCTTTATATTTAATAATGACAGGATAAATAAGAATAAAGAGGCTGCTATAATTGACGGTCCAGAAGCAGTATTAAATTCCAATGAAGAAAATAGTCCTAAAATTACAGATAACAAACCACCTATAATTGAATAAATTACCATTTTCTGGGGACTTGATGAAATATTTCTAGCCATTGCTGCAGGTATTATTAACATTCCTGTAATTAATAATAAGCCAACCATCTTAATTGATATTGCAATGATTGCTGCCATTAAGATTGTAAATATAGCCTTTGCTCTATCAGGATTTAATCCTTCTGCCTCAGCTAGTTCATAATTAACAGTTGATGCAAACAAAGGTTTCCAAATTAATTTTAAAACTAAGAGGATTAATGCTCCTCCTATCCATATAATTAAAAGATCATTAACAGTAACAGCTAATATATCTCCAAATAATAGTCCCATAATATCAAATCTGATAAATGATAAAAAACCTATTACAACAAGCCCCACAGCTAACGATGAGTGAGCTAGGAGACCGAGTAGAGCATCACCCGGCAAATTAGTTCTTTTTTGCAGCTGTATTAACGTTAAAGCTATTAAAGACGAGATAATAAATACAGAAAACGCTATGTTGAATTCCATTGAGTAAGCTAATGTCACTCCAAGTAAAGCAGAGTGGGAGAGAGTATCACCAAAATACGAAAGTCTTCGCCAAATAACAAAACATCCAAGAGGTCCCGTCACAATCGCAACGCCAATTCCAGCCACCAAAGCTCTTATAAAAAAATCATCAAACATTTAATTTTTCTTTATTTCACCTTCGCTAGTATGAACATGGTCGTGTTTATGCTCATATCGCGATAATATTTGAGAAGCTTGTTCACCAAATAAAGCCTTGTATTCATTATTCTTAGCCACATCTATTGGAGAACCTGAGCAACACACATGCCCATTTAAACAAACAACATGGTCTGTAGCGCTCATTACAGTATGAAGGTCATGAGAAATTAATAGGATACCGCAGTTTAATTCATCAGAGATTTTTTTTATTAATTCATATAAGGCAATTTCACCAGTAAAATCTACTCCTTGTACTGGTTCATCAAGAACTAATAATTCTGGTTTTTTTGAAATAGCTCTTGCAAGTAATACTCTTTGAAACTCTCCACCAGACAAGTCACCTAAATTTTTGCTTTTAAGATGAGTTACGCCGGTTAAGGATAAAGCCTCATCGATTGTTTTTTCGTTAAGATTTTCTGTCAGTACCATAAAATCATAAACTCTAAGTGGTAATGTCCAATCAATTGAGATTTTTTGTGGTACATATCCAATTTTATCTGTAGATCTCTCTACTGAGCCATCAATTTTTTTATAAATACCTAAAGCAATTTTAGCAGTTGTACTTTTTCCAGATCCATTTGGTCCAATAAGAGTAACTATTTTACCTTTCTCAACTTGCAGCGACACACCTCTAACAAGCCATTTATTATTTACACGAAAACCAGCTTCATTTAACTTTACAAGTGTATTTTGATTATCGCTCATTTTATCCCTTGACTAGTAAATGTTATATTATTACATAGTGTTATATTATAACATTTAAATTACACAACATATGAAAAACTTAAAAAAATTACCATTTATTTTATCGATATTATCATTTCTTACTATTTTTGCACCGGCAAACGCTGAAATAAAAGTAGTAACATCAATTAAACCAATTCATTCATTGGCAAGTTATTTAATGGACGGAATAGCTAAACCAGATTTAATCGTTGACGGTTATGCTTCTCCCCATGGATTTGCATTAAAACCATCTCATGCAAAAATGTTACAAAACGCTGATTTAATATTTTGGGTTGGTGAGGATTTAGAAAATTTTTTAGAAAAACCATTAAAATCTGTTGCAAAAAAAGCTGAGAAAATTGAATTAATAGAAATTAAAGGTTTAACTAAACTTAAATTTAGAGAAAGAAATATTTTTGAAGAACATGATCATGGTCATAAAGAAGACGATCACGACGATCATGCTAAGAAAGAAGATGGTCATGATGACCATGGACACGATGATCACGGACATGACGATCATGGCAAAAAAGAAGATGATCATGACGATCACGGACATGAAAGCCATGCACATGGAGAACATGATCCACATATTTGGTTAGATCCAATGAATGCAAAAGTGATTTTAAGTGAAATGGCAGAACACTTGATTGAGAATGATCAAAAGAATGAAGCTAAATATAAAGAAAACTTAAAAAAAGCTCATAAAGATTTAGATAAGCTTACAAAAAAAGTAAAATCTGAATTAAACAAAGATTTTAAATCAATAGTTTTTCATGATGCCTATCAATACTTTGAAAAAAGATTTGGTATTAATATTCTTGGTGCATTTACTGTAAATACTGATGTAATGCCTGGTGCTGAACAGTTAGCTGAAATCAGAGAGATAATTGAGCATGATAAAATAAGTTGTGTATTTTCAGAGCCACAATTTAATCCGGACATCATCAAGGCTGTTGCAAAAGATACTAATGTTGCAACAGGGGTTATAGATCCATTAGGAGCCACTCTTGATCCAGGTAAAGATCTTTATTTTGATTTAATTAGCAACATGTCGAAATCATTCAAAGGCTGTTAAATAAAAATTGATCTTTATTCATAAATAATATCTAATAATGGGATGAGTACGGTTTCCCTTACGTTAGATGAAATTTTTAATTTAGCTAAAAAGACACTATTAGCTAATGGATGTGATGATGAAACAGCATCTATTTTGTCAGATTTAATAAGAAATGCTGAGAGAGATGGGTCTTTATCTCACGGATTATTTAGATTACCAGCATATGTAAGCGGTTTAAAAAGTGGAAAAATTAATGGCAAAGGGAAGCCAGAAGTTAAAAAGATTTCAGCATCAGTAATTAAAGTTCAAGGTAATAATTGTTTGGCACCTGTTGTTTTAAATAAGGGTTTGCCAGAACTAGCAAAAGCAGCAAAAGAAAATGGTGTGGCAGTACTTGCAATAAATAATTCTCATCATATGGCTGCTATGTGGCCCGAAACAGAAAAATTAGCAGAAGAAGGTTTAGTTGCCTTTGCTTGTACCTCATATAAACCAGCCGTAGCACCTGCTGGAGCAATTAAGCCATTATTTGGAACAAATCCAATTTCATTTGCTTGGCCTCGACCTGGAAAAACACCAGTGGTTTATGATATGGCGACAGCATCAATGGCAATGGGTGAAGTACAAGTTGCTAAAAGAGAAGGGCATAAAGTTCCACTTGGAACTGGTTTAACTAAAGAGGGTAAAGAAACAACTGATCCAGGAGCAATAGCAGATGGAGGTGTTCTACTTCCATTTGGTGGCTACAAAGGATCAGCAATTGCAATGATGGTTGAATTGATGGCTGGAGCATTAGTAGGAGATAATTTTAGTTTTGAAACTGCCGCAAAAGATAATAACGATGGTGGTCCTCCAAGCGGAGGAGAATTTATTATTGCAATATCACCAGATAAAACTTCTGGAAATGATTGGCAAAAACATGCTGATGAATTTTTTGATAAGATGAAATCATTTGATGGAGTAAGACTTCCAGGCGAGAGAAGACACAAAAATAGATTAGATAAAGGTCCTCGAAATATAAATGAAGAGTTGGTAAATAAAATAAAATCTTTAAGTTAAAGTTATTTCAATTGGAGTATGGTCCGATGGTTTTTCGCGACCCCTTGGATCTTTATTGATATTTATACTTTTAACTTTATCAATTAAAGAATTAGAAACTAAGAAATGATCAATTCTCATTCCATTATTTTTTTGCCAAGCACCTCTCATGTAATCCCAAAAAGTATATCCCTCTTTAGTCTCATTGAAATGTCTATATACGTCATTAAAACCAAGGTTTATCATCTCTCTTAATTTTTTTCTTATTTCTAATCTAAATAATGCATCATCCTCAAAACTTTTGGGATTATAAACATCCTCAGCTGCTGGAATGATATTAAAATCACCAGCGAGAATTATATTAGAGTTTTTTTTACTTAATGTTTTTAATTGTTTAATTAAATCATCCAACCATTTCTTCTTATAATCATATTTTTCTGTATCAACCGGATTACCGTTAGGTGTATAAATATTAATTAATTGGATATTTTTTTTCTTATATTCTAGTTCACCTGAAATTATTCTTGATTGTTTTAATTTGTCTTTAATTAAATCTGTTCTGATATTCTTTAATTTTCCTTTAGAGATAATAGCGACACCATTATAACTTTTTTGGCCAAAAACATGACTTTCATAATCCATTGCTGAAAAATCATCATAAGGAAAATTTATATCTTCAGTCTTTATCTCCTGCATCATAACAATATCTGGTTTATATTTAAGAAGGTAACTTTTGATGTTTTCAATTCGAGCTCGAACAGAATTCACATTCCATGATGAAATAATCATTAAAGAGAGAAAGAAACACCACAACCACATGAAGATTTTGTTTGTGGATTTGTGATTTTAAATTGTTCACCGATTAGTTCAGATACATAATCAATTTCTGAGCCCTTAAGAAGATCTGCTGAAGTTTTATCAATAAGAATATTTTCATAATTCAAGTCGTCTGCTGATTTTTCTTTATCAAAAGTAAATTCGTATTGAAATCCAGAACAACCACCACCTTTGATGGCGATTCTAAAAAAAGACCCTTTATCTTTTTTAGATAACAAAACATTGATCTGTTTTATTGCTTTATCAGTAAATTTAATTTCTTTAATCATAATCGATCACTGGTAATAGTAATATAATACTTAAATTTTTATTTTAAAGGATGAAAAAATATTCAAAGATAGGTCTATTCAAAAGTAAAGGAAGAATATTTAAGGAATATTCATCAAAATATAGATCTCCATTTCAAAGAGATAGAGATCGTATTATCCATAGTGCCTCATTCAGAAGGCTTAAACATAAAACACAGGTATTTGTTAATACTGAGGGAGATCATTATCGAACAAGGATAACTCATTCTATGGAAGTTGCTCAAATAGCAAGATCGATTGCACGTTATCTAAATTTAAACGAGGATTTATCTGAAACATTAAGTCTTGCTCATGATCTGGGTCACACACCTTTTGGACATGCAGGTGAAGAAGCTCTTAATGAGTGCATGGAAGATTATGGTGGTTTTGATCATAATTTACAAACATTGCGAGTTGTTATGTTTTTGGAAAATAAATATTTAAAATTCAATGGATTAAATCTTTCAATTGAAACATTAGAGGGATTATTAAAACATAATGGACCAATAGATGATTTGAATTTAGTTGAAAATTTAATTGGTGTAAAAAGATTTAAAAAGATGATAAATTTTAATACTTATCCCTCATTAGAAGCGCAAATTTCATCCATTTCTGATGACATAGCTTATAATAATCATGATATTCAAGATGGAATCAATGCAAACCTTTTTAAATTAGAAGAGTTAGTTGAGATTAATTTTTTTAGAGATATTTATAAAAAATATAAGAATAAGATTAATAAAAAAAATTATAAAGTTGCAACATACCAAGTTATAAGAGACTCAATTGACATAATGATAAAAGATTTAATTAAAAATACCAAAAACAATCTAAGATTAAACAAAGTAAAAAATTATAAAGACATTAATAAAACAAGTTTTTTAATGGTAGATTTTTCTGAAAAAATCAAGAACTCAGAAAATGAAATTAGATTTTTTCTAAAGACAAAAATGTATAATAATAAAAGCGTACTTATTAAAAATGATAAAGGAAAAATAATTATAAAAAGATTATTTAATAAAATAATTAAAAACCCTAAAAAATTTATTAAAAATAAACAACTAGCTAATGATAAATATAGAAATATATCAGACTTTATTTCAGGCATGACTGATAGATACGCTATAAATCTTTATAACAGTATAAAATGAACATTTTTGAAAATTATTTAGAAAAAATTAAAAAAATTTTATTAGAGCAATCAAAAAATAATAAAATAATTTTACCAGATAATTTAGATGGGATTACAGCGGAGATACCTCCCTCAAAATTCAATTGTGATATTTCAACTAATGTTGCAATGGTTTTGTCAAAAGTAAACAAAAAATCTCCAATCGATTTAGCAGACTCTTTGATTGATGTTATCAAAAAAAACGATGAGATAATTGATGATATCACTGTAGCAAAACCAGGTTTTATAAACATAAAGTTCAAATCAGTTTTTTGGACAAATTTTACGCGAGATCTATTACAAGAATCAAAAACTTTTGGAGTAAATACAAAAGAAAAAAAGAAAAACTACTTAATTGAATTTGTATCTGCGAACCCAACAGGACCCCTACACGTAGGACATTGCAGAGGCGCTATCTTGGGTGATGTTATTGCAAATATTCTTTTGTTCAATAATCATAAAGTTACAAAGGAATATTATGTTAATGATTATGGTAACCAAATAATTAATTTTACAAAATCTGTTTACTATAGAATAAGAGAAATTTCTTTAAACGAGCCTTTTCCAACAGATAATGAAGATTTATATCCTGGAGATTATTTAAAAGATTTTGCTCAAAATATAATTAATTCAAATAAAGATCTTGACTTTACTGATTTTGATAAAATTTCTGAGAAACTATCAACACTAGCGATTGAAGAGTCTTTAAGTTTGATCAAAAAAAATCTTAATAGCTTAGGGATAGTGCATAATAATTTTATAAGTGAAAAGGAATTAGTAAAAAATCAAGAAGTTGAAAAGGTGGTTGATTTTCTTAAAAAGAAAAAGTTCGTTTACAAGGGAAAAATCAAAGCCCCAGCTGGAGGAGATAATGATAAATGGGTTGAACGTGAACAATTACTTTTTAAATCAACCGATTTTGGAGATGATAAAGACAGAGCTTTACAAAAATCTGACGGTGCTTGGACATATTTTGCTAGCGATGTTGCTTACCATAAAAACAAATTAGATCGTAATTTTGATTATCTAATTGATATTCTGGGCGCTGATCATGCTGGTTATATTAAAAGAATTTCATCTTCAGTTGATGCTTTATCCAACTCAAAAGGAAAGTTGATTTGTAAAGTAAGTCAATTAGTAAAACTTATTAAAGATAAAAAACCATTTAAAATGTCTAAAAGAAAAGGTGATTACATTACTGTAGATGATTTAATTAATGAGGTAGGCAAAGATGCCACAAGATTTATTATGCTTAATAGAAGCAGTGACGTAGAGCTTGATTTTGATTTTGATAACTTAATTGAAAAATCAAAAGAAAATCCTCTTTATTATGTACAATATTGCTATGCCAGAATAGCTTCCGTATTTAGACATATAAAAAAAGACTTAAAATCCGATATTAACATAACTAATTATGATTTTGAATACTCAATTGATGAGATTAATATCTTAAAAAAAATATCTGAGTGGCCAAAATGTATTGATGCTGCAGCTAATAAACTTGAACCTCATAGAATTCCAACTTATTTATATGAACTTGCTTCTTTATTCCATTCTTACTGGAATTTAGGAAAAGAAAATCCAGAAAAAAGATTTATTAATAATCAAAACAATATCTCAGATGATAAACTTATTTTTTTAAAAGCTATTTCAAATGTGATTAAATCTGGAATGGATATTGTTGGTGTTTCAGTGCCTGAAAAAATGTAATGCTTAAAGAAATTAAATATTTAATATTTTTAGTTATTATTATTCTATTTCTTCTTTTTACGGGTAAATATTATTTTTCAGACACTAATAAAAAGAACTCTTATAGATCTTTTAATACTATTGATGAAAAAATAGATATTTATGCAGAAAGATTACCAGTACTAGAAGATGATACTGATGATATAATAGAATATGCCGAACAATCAAAAAATAAAAAAAGAAAAAAATTCAATTTTTGGAAATTACTAGAAACGAATGAATAATCGTAGATCTTTTATTGTTGGATTAAGATCATTAAAGCTTTCCAATAAAGAGAAAGTTTTTTTAAAAAAATTCAAGCCTTGGGGCGTAATTTTATTTTCAAGAAATATTAACAATATTGAGCAAACATTAAAATTAACGACTTCTATTAGAAAAATTTTTAATGATATAAAATATCCTATTTTAATCGATCAAGAGGGTGGTCGTGTAAATAGATTAAGAAACATAATATCTTTTGATAATCTAACCTCAGAGTTTTTTGGCGCTAAATATATAAAAAATAATAAAGAGTTTAGAATTTTTTTTAAATTATTTATTGATAAAACTTCTTTTTTTTTAAAATCAATAGGCATTAACATAAATACTTCTCCCGTTTTAGACTTAAGAGTTAAAGGTACATCTAAAGTTATTGGTGATAGATCTTTTTCAAATGATCCAAAAATAGTATCAAAAATAGGCGATTATTGTATTCAACATTATCATGAAAATGGAATAGGTACAGTAATCAAACATATTCCGGGTCATGGTCGTGCAAAAGTAGATAGTCATAATTTCACTCCTATCATTGATAAAAAGGTTAACTTTTTAACAAAAAAAGATTTTGTTCCATTTAAGAATAAAAAAACATTTTTTGCTATGACAGCACATATAATATTTACTAAAATTGATGATAAGAACACTGTTACTCTCTCAAAAAAAATGATTTCGGTAATTAGAAATAAAATTGGTTTTAAAAACATATTAATTTCAGATGATCTCTCAATGAAAAGCTTAAAAGGATCTCTTAAAGAGAATACAATCAAAACGTTTAAAGCAGGATGTAATCTCGCTCTACATTGCAACGCCAATTATAAAGAAATGCAAATAGTAGCAAAAAACTCTCCCTTATTAAGTAAATTTATCATTAAAAAAACATCACAATTTTATAAGATTTTAAGCTAATATTGCTCTATGTCATTTAATGATTCCACTTTGTTTAAGGTAGATGTTGAAAATTATAATGGTCCGCTTGACGTCTTGTTGGAATTAGCTAAAGCTCAAAAAGTTAATTTAGAAAATATTTCAATCACGAAATTAGCTGATCAATTTCATGTTTTTATAACTAATGAAAAAAAACTTAATTTAGAAATTGCATCGGAGTATCTATTAATGGCAACTTGGTTAGCTTATTTGAAATCAAAATTGCTTTTACCAGGGACTCCTGAAGAAGAATTTAAAGTTCAAGAAGTTGCAGAAAAACTTAAATTACAACTAAAAAAATTAGAATTGATAAGATTATTATCTGAACAAATGTTAAAAAGAAAGAGATTGGGTAGAGAAATTAGAACAAGAGGTATGAGAGCGGGAATAAGATCAATTTATAATAGTGAATATAAATTGAATTTGTATGAACTTTTAAAAACATATTCTACAATAATTACTACAAAAGATTTTCAAAAAATAAATATTCCAAGATTGCCTGTTTTTACAACAGAGGAAGGCATTAAAACAATAAAAGAATTTTTTGGAAAATTAGTTGATTGGAAAAATTTGGAGGATTTGATACCTAAAAGTTTTAAAAAAGGGTCGAAATATGAAACAACAGGTAAAGCGGGAATTTTTGCTGGTTCTTTAGAATTAGTTAAAGAAGGAAATTTAAAAATTAAACAAGAAAACATTTTTGGTGATATTTATATAAAAGAAAAAAAATGATTAAAAAAAAGATAAATAAAAAAAATAATATTATTAATTTTCCATCAAAACTTTCTTCTCTAGAAAAGGAAATCGAAGCTATAGTTTTTGCTGCTGCTGAACCATTAGATATTCATACCATTGAAAGTAAAATTTCAAAAAAAACTAATGTTGAGAAAATATTATTAAAACTTCAAAATGAATATAAAGAAAGGGGAATAAACTTAGTTTGTATTTCAAAAAAATGGTCTTTTAGAACCTCTCCAAATTTATCAAGTTTAATGAAACAAGAAAAAACAATTGAAAAAAAATTATCTAGAGCCGCGATAGAAACTCTTGCAATAATTGTTTATCATCAGCCAGTCACAAGAGCCGAGATAGAGGAAATAAGAGGAGTTGCATTCGGAACTAATACTCTTGAAATATTGATGGAGCTTAATTGGGTAAAGCCAGGAGGTAGAAAAAATGTTCCTGGAAAGCCTATTCAATACATTACAACAGATGATTTCCTTAGCCATTTTAATCTTCAAAAATTATCTGACCTTCCAACAGTTGATGAATTAGGAGCTGCTGGATTAATTGATAGCACTAATATTGATAACGCAATTTTTGGAACTGGTAAATTCTATAAAGAAAAACAAGATGATAAAAAAGAGGATATTTACTCAAATATTGATGAAATGTTGAATAGTACTCTTAATGAGAAAGACAATAAATAGATTATTAATTATAATTCTTTAAAAAAAAGGTACTTTAAAATTATAGATAAAAAGGTTATAAACCTTGAATGAGTATCGGAATTTGGCAAATAGCAATTGTTGTAATACTTGTAGTTTTATTATTTGGAAGAGGTAAAATCTCAAGTCTCATGGGTGATGTTGCTAAAGGAATTAAAAGTTTTAAAAAGGGTATGGCATCAGATGTAACTGATGACACTGAGACCAAAAATATTTCTGACGAAAACCAAGATTCAAATAAAAAAGAATAAGCCACATGCCTACAATTGGTTGGTTTGAGATTTTAATTGTAATTGCTATAGCCATAATTGTACTTGGACCAAAAGACTTTCCCATTATGTTAAAAAAAGTTGGATCTTGGGTTGGAACTGCAAAAAAGTATGTAAACAATTTACAAAATGAAGTTTCAAATATTAGCTTAGAGGAAGATAAAATAGAAAAAAAAGAAGAAAAAAAAGATGATTCATGATGAAAATGATGGTGGCTTCATAAGTCATTTAGCTGAATTAAGAAAAAGACTAATTCATAGCTTTGTATTTCTTTTATTTTTTTTTATTGCATGCTATTTTTTCGCAGAACATCTATATGGTTTTCTTGTAGAGCCTTTTGCGCAAGCTGTGAAAGATGATGGTTCTAGTAGAAGATTAATTTTTACAGCTCTTCAGGAAACCTTTTTGACATATTTAAAGGTCTCTTTTTTTACAGCTTTTTTTGTAACATGTCCTTTTTTTTTAATCCAAATATGGAAATTTATAGCTCCAGGATTATACAAACATGAAAAGACAGCAATCTTACCTTATTTAGTTTTAACGCCTGTATTGTTTTTATTAGGAGGGATGCTTGTTTATTATTTAATTATGCCATTAGCAATAAAGTTTTTTTTATCTTTTGAAAGCTCCGGAATGTCAACAAATTTACCAATACAATTAGAGGCAAAAGTAAATGAATACCTCTCATTAGTAATGAAGTTGATATTTGCTTTTGGTATTAGTTTCCAATTACCTGTAGTTTTAAGTTTATTGGCTAGGGTGGGAGTTGTTGACTCTGAATTTTTAAAAAAGCGTAGAAAATATGTCGTTGTAATAATATTTGCGGCTGCAGCAATATTAACTCCTCCTGATCCTATTACTCAAATTGGTTTAGCAATACCATTATTAATTTTATATGAATTATCAATTTTTTCAGTAAAATTTATAGAAAACAAAAAATTAAAAGATTCAAATGCATAATCTAAAAGAAATTCGAAAAAATTTTGATACTTTTAAAAAAGCATTAAAAAAACGTTTGATTGATTTTGATTTAGAAAAGCTGGAAAAACTAGATAAACAAAACAGAGAATGTATTTTAAAAAAAGAAACACTTGAAAAAGAAAAAAAAGATATCTCAAAATCTAAAGATAAAACGCTATATACTAAATCAAAAGAAATTTCAGTTTCTATAGAAAAAATTTCCAAACAACAAAAAATTATAAAAGGTGATTTGGAAAAAATATTATTTAATTTACCAAATATTCCTCACTCCGACGTGCCTATTGGCAAAGATGAAAATGATAATGTAGAAATTAAAAGAATTGGTCAAATACCCAACTTTGATTTTAAACCTAAATCTCATTACGAATTAGGAGAAAAACTAGGGATGTTAGATTTTGATCTAGCCACAAAAACATCTGGTTCAAGATTTGTTTTTGTTAAGAATAAATTAGCTTTATTAGAAAGAGCTATTTCAAATTTCATGCTAGACACTCATGTTACTAAAAATGGTTATGAAGAGATTTCTCCTCCCTTATTAGCTTCTGAAAACACTATGTTTGGAACTGGTCAACTTCCCAAATTTGAAAATGATCAATTTGAAGTTAAAGTTGATAAGGAAAATGACAGAAAATTTTTAATACCGACAGCTGAGGTTATTCTTACAAATATGGTTAAAGAAAAAATTTTAGATGAAGATGATCTTCCTTTAAGGTTTGTCGCCTCAACTCCTTGTTTCCGAAAAGAAGCTGGAAGTTATGGTAAAGACACTAAAGGGATGATTAGGCAACATCAATTTTATAAAGTTGAGATGGTAAGCATTGTTGAACAATCAAAATGCCTTGATGAACTAGAAAGAATGACGAATTGTGCCACTGGAATTCTAGATCTACTCGAATTGCCTTATAGAAAAGTTATTTTGTGCAGTGGTGATATGGGTTTCAGTGCAGAAAAAACTTATGACATTGAGGTATGGCTTCCGTCTGAAAAGAAATTTAGAGAAATTTCATCTTGTTCTTCCTGCTCAACCTTTCAATCATTTAGAATGAGGTCAAGATACAGAAATAAAAAAAAGGAAATTTTATATACTGGTACACTTAATGGAAGTGGTTTGGCTGTGGGTAGAACATTAATAGCTATTTTGGAAAATTATCAAAAAAAAGATGGCTCTATAACAATTCCGAAAGTATTGCGACCTTATATGAATAATTCAGAAAAAATTTCGCTCAATTAAAGTTGTTTTCACTCAGCAGATAGTATAAATATTCACCTTTAATCAAGGAGTATTATGGAAAGTTCAGGAATAGGTCAGTTTATACCATTGATATTAATTTTTGTTATTTTTTACTTTTTCCTAATTAGGCCTCAACAGAAAAAAGTTAAAGAGCATAAAGCTATGGTTGAGAGTCTTAAAAAGGGTGACAAAATTGTTACATCCGGGGGAATTACAGGAACTATATCTAGAGTTATAGATAATGACAAAATTGAAGTAGAAATTGCTGATAACGTTACAGTTGAAGTAATTAGAGGAACAGGCGTTCAAAGTTTGATGAATTCTCAAGAAGTTAAAAAATAAATCTTTTGTTGAAATAAAGTGCTATATTTTTCAAAGTTTAGAATATTCTTAATAATATTTTTATCTTTATTTTTTATAATTATTGCATCATCCAATATCTTTAAATTTAGTAATAATTTATTAGATAAAAAGATTAATCTTGGATTAGACTTGCAGGGCGGGTCTTATCTTTTATTAGAAATTGATAATTCTCCTGTTATTGAACAAAGGCTTCAGAATTTTACTATTACTATTAGGAATTATTTTAAAAAACAAAATATAAGAATTAAAAATATTAAAATTGAAAATCAAAATTTTATTTTTTCAGTAGATGAAGAATTCAAACAAAAAGTTTTAGATACTTTAATGAATGAGGAAAGTGAAATTAATCCTTATTACGAAAGATTTAAGTCACATCAATTTGAGGTAATTGAAGAAAATAATTTTTTTAGAGTAAGTTATTCAAGACAAGGGATCGTTGAACTAAAAACTTCGTCTCAAGATCAAGCACTTGAAATAGTCAGAAGAAGAATTGATGAAATCGGAACAAATGAACCAAACATTATAAAACGTGGTAATGATAGAATTTTAGTTGAGCTACCAGGTTTGGATGATCCAATGAGAATAAAATCACTTTTAGGTAAAACTGCCAACTTATCTTTTAGATTTGTGACAAATGAAAATGATGATTCCTTTGGCACTGAGAGATTAAAATTTGAGAATAATAGCGATGAAGCAATTGTAAGCAAAAGAATTATTATGAGTGGAGACAATCTTTTGGACGCTCAACCAAGAATGGATAGTCAGACAAATGAAACAATCGTAACATTTACTCTTGATCGTGTGGGTGCAAAAAGATTTGGTAAAGCAACCGCTTCAGGAATTGGAAAACGACTAGCAATAGTTTTAGATGGAAAAATTATCAGTGCGCCAGTTATTAGAGATACTATCGCAAGTGGATCTGGACAAATAAGTGGTGGCTTCACATTTCAATCAGCTACTGATCTAGCTTTATTATTAAGATCTGGAGCATTACCAGCTCCATTAAATATAATTGAGGAAAGAACAGTAGGCCCAGATTTAGGTAAAGATTCAATTAAAGCAGGTATTATAGCACTTATTATTGGATTTATATTAGTGATTGTATTTATATTATATAAATATAAATTTTTCGGTTTAATTACAAATATTACTTTAGTTGTTAATTTAATTGTTCTATTAGGCATTTTAACTTTATTCGAAGCGACCTTAACACTTCCCGGTATTGCTGGAATTATCTTAACAGTTGGCATGGCAGTAGATGCAAATGTTCTAATTTTTGAAAGAATTAAAGAGGAGCTTAAAAATGAAAAAAATAATTTAATTGCTTTTGATAGCGGTTACTCAAAATCTCGAACAGCTATTCTTGACGCTAATATAACTACCTTACTAGCAGCAATCATACTATTTTTTATGGGCTCAGGACCGATTAAAGGATTTTCACTAACTCTTGGAATTGGAATTTTTACAACGCTTTTTTCTGTATATTTCATAGCCAGGTTATTAACTGTTACTTACGTTTCTAAAAATAAAAATAAAGAAAACTTAATATAAATGATAGCCTTTAATAAGTATTATAATAAATTTAACATTCTTTCATTAACGTTAGTTATGATTTCTTTAATGCTATTAATTTTTAAAGGGCTTAACTTCGGCATAGATTTTAAAGGGGGAACACTAATTGAATTAAGATCTAATGATAATAAAATTAATGTTACATCACTAAGAGATAATTTGGGTCAAATGAATTTAGGTGATGTATCTGTCAAAAATTTTGGAAATGAAACAGATTTTTTAATTAAATTTGAAATTAACAATAAAAAGAATGTAATTGAAGAAATTAAATCAAATCTTGATAAGTCATTTGGTAATAATTTTGATTTTAGGCGGGTCGAAAATGTAGGCCCAAAAGTAAGCGCTGAACTTTTAAAATCAGGTATAATAGCTATATCTGTTGCATTAGTTTTAATGCTTATTTATATTTGGATAAGATTTGAATGGCAATTTAGCCTCGGGGCTATACTTGCTTTATTCCATGATGTTATAGTAACATTAGGTTTATTTTCATTATTTGGATTAGAAATCAATCTATCAATTATCGCTGCAGTATTAACTATTGTTGGTTATTCAATGAATGATACAGTTGTAATTTATGACAGAGTTAGAGAGAATTTAAGAAAATACTCTGATATAAAAATTTTTGAACTTACTAATATTTCAATTAACGAAACGTTATCAAGAACTTTAATAACCTCCATAACTACTTTACTAGCACTTTTATCAATTTTCTTCTTTGGTGGGGAAGTTTTAAAAGGTTTTTCTCTTGCAATGATTTTTGGTGTTGTTTTTGGAACTTATTCTTCAATTTATATAGCCAATACGGTTTTAGTAAGATTAAAGGTTTCTCAAAAGACAATTATGAAAGAAGATAGTATTTAATATAAATTTTGTGCTGCTATCATTGAAAACAACATTGGTAAAGAAAAAATAGTGTTTATCCTTGAAAATACAATTACTGTTTTAGCTGATTTGCTTTTTGTATCTTCATCACACTCCGTTATACCTAAAGCTCTTTTTTGATTAGGCCAAATAACAAACCATACATTAAACGCCATTATAATTCCTAACCACATTCCAATGCCAATAGCAGTATGTTTTGGTATTCCCGAGCTTATGCTTAGAGTGATAGCATCCTTTAAATATCCGTTTAATAAAGCTAATATTAGACCAGACAAAATTGTAAAAGCTGCTGCCCATCTGAAATAAAAAAGAGCAGCTGGGGCGATTATTTTACCAATCGCTGGTTTTTGTTCGTCTGGTATTTTAGACATATTAGGAATTTGTATAAAATTAAAATACCATAATAAACCAATCCACATTATAGCCACTATAGCGTGAGCATATCGAGCTATACCACTCCAAAATAATCTATCAAAGCTAAATCCACTATTTAAATAAAAGAGTGATAAAAATAAGATAATTGTGAGAGCTAAAGAAGCATGTACAGTTTTAGATAAAGATGATAAAAAATTATAAATTGAGTATTGAAGATTTTTCATTTATTAAAAATTATACTCTAAATTTAATATAAATTAACAACAAATATTTAATTAAGGAGTGGTTTCAAAAATTTCCCTGTATAACTGGAGCTTATTTTACAGATTTCTTCTGGTTTTCCTTCGGCAATAATTTTACCGCCTTTTACTCCGCCTTCAGGACCCATATCCACTATATAATCTGCTGTTTTTATAACATCCAAATTATGCTCGATTACCACAACAGTATTACCTAGTGCGACAAATGTGTGAAGAATTTCAAGAAGCTTTTTTATATCATGTTGATGAAGTCCGGTAGTTGGTTCATCTAAAATATACATAGTTCGTCCAGTAGATCTTTTAGAAAGTTCTTTTGCCAATTTTATTCTTTGTGCTTCACCTCCTGATAGAGTAGTGGCCTGTTGACCTATTTTGATATAGCCTAGACCAACTTTTTTCAATGTTAATAATTTTGTTTTTATATTAGATATATTTTCAAAATATTCACAACCTTCATCGACCGTCATATCTAAAACATCAGCAATACTTTTATCCTTAAACTTAATTTCAAGTGTTTCTCTATTGTATCTAGTACCTTTACATTCATCACATTGAATATATACATCTGGTAAAAAGTGCATTTCATAGGTTATCACACCATCACCTTCACAAGCTTCACATCTACCTCCTCTTACATTGAAAGAAAATCTACCAGGCTTATATCCTCTCGTTTTAGATTCTGGCAAACTTGTAAACCAATCTCTAATAGGACCAAAAGCACCTGTATAGGTTGCGGGATTAGATCTTGGTGTTCTTCCAATTGGTGATTGATCAATATCGATTATTTTATCAATTAGCTCAGTTCCTTTAAATCCTTTAAATGGTTTCGGAATTTTTCTAGATTTATTATTGTTCAAAGTCAAATTTAAAGCATTATAAAGAGTTTGAAGCACTAAAGTGGATTTTCCACTTCCAGAAACTCCTGTTACACAAGTTAAACTTCCTAAAGGGATTTTTAAATTTACATTATCAAGATTATTGCCTGTTGCACCTGTAATTTCTAAAAATCTCCCATTTTTGGCCAATCTTCTTTTTTGTGGAATATTTATTTTTAACTTATTAGAAAGATATTTTCCGGTAATACTATTTTTATTTTGACTAATCTCTTTAAATGTTCCTTGAGCAACTACTTCTCCACCGTTATTTCCAGCTTCTGGCCCAAGATCAATGATGTAATCAGCATTTTCCATTGTTTCTGTATCATGCTCAACAACAATTACAGTGTTGCCTAAATCTCTTAACCTTTTAAGAGCATTAATAAGTTTAACATTATCTTTTTGATGTAAACCAATTGAAGGTTCATCTAACACGTATAAAACTCCAGTCAAACCAGATCCTATTTGAGAGGCTAACCTAATTCGTTGTGCTTCTCCTCCGGAGAGTGTACCTGACTCTCTTGATAAAGTTAAATAATCGAGCCCAACATTTAATAAAAAATTTAACCTTTCATTTATTTCTTTTAAAATATGTTCAGCAATTTTTAACTGTCTTTTATCCAAATTTATTTTAAGATTTTCAAACCATTGAGCAGCATCAAAAATTGATTTTTCAGTAACCTGACTAATATTGAGGCCATCAATTTTCACGCATAAAGCCTCATCTTTAAGTCTGTGGCCATTGCATCTTTCACACTTGGAGTCAGATTGATATTGAGCAATTTCCTCTCGTTTCCAGTCACTATCTGTTTCTAGATATCGTCTTTCTAAATTATTTATTACTCCTTCAAATGTTTTTTTATGGGAATATTTTTCATAACCATCATCATATGTAAACTTTATTTCTTCCTCATCGGAACCATAAAGAATTATATCTTTAATTTTCTTTGGTAGTTTTGACCATTTTTCCTCAAGTGAAAAATCATAATGTTTTGCCAATGATGCTAGTGTTTGAGCATAATATAATGTTGTAGTTTTTGCCCAAGGTTCAATAGCACCATCAATTATACTTTTCTTCTCATTTGGGATGACTAAATTTGGGTCTACGTTTAACTTAATTCCTATACCTTCACATTCTTCACAAGCACCAAATGGACTATTGAATGAAAATAATCTTGGTTCAATTTCCTCTATGGTGAAACCACTCTCCGGACAAGCAAATTTTGTTGAAAATACCAGTTTTTCTAATTTTCTAAACTTCTTTGGTAGTGTCTCATCCTCATATTCAACAAATAATAAGCCGTTTGATAGATTTATAGAAGTTTCGATACTTTCTGCCAACCTATTTCCAAGTGAAGAATTTAAAACTATTCTATCAACTAGAATAGCAATATCGTGCTTAATCTTTTTATTTAACTCTGGTACTTTTTCAATATCGTAAAGTGTTTCATCTATCTTTATTTTTCTAAAACCTCTTTTTTTGTAACTTAAAATATCTTTTTTATATTCACCTTTACGACCTCTAACAACTGGAGCGTAAAGATAAATAGTTGCCTTTTTTGGTAATTGTTTAATCTTATCTACGATTTGTGTAACAGTTTGAGACTCAATCGGCTTTCCTGTAAAAGGTGAAAAGGGAATACCTGCTCTAGCGTAAAGAACTCTCATATAATCATAGATTTCAGTTACTGTGGCTACAGTTGATCTTGGATTTTTTGATGTATTCTTTTGCTCAATTGATATTGCTGGAC
>CACOCL010000008.1 GCA_902625825.1 uncultured Pelagibacteraceae bacterium
ACCTGAAATGGTCAGAATTTTTCCACTAATTTTCGTTCTATTATGGTCTTCAGCTTTTATAACCACTAAGCCAATTATAGATCACAGCGATCCCTTTGCTGCTCTTGCTTTTAGATTTTTTTTTGTTGCTATTGGTTTTTACCTTTTTTCACTTTACACAAATCAATCAATTATTATTAATAAAAGAAATTTTACAGAGTCATTTTTTAGTGGTGTTCTTTTTCATGGATTTTATTTGGGTGGTGTCTTTTACTCTATCTCAATTGGAATGCCGACAGGGTTAGCCGCTCTAATAGTGACACTTCAGCCTATTTTAACTAATATATTGAGTGGTCCAATACTTAATGAAAAAGTAACTTTAAAACAATGGATTGGTGTTTTACTTGGTTTCTTGGGCGCAGCTTTAGTATTAGGTCTTGATGTTGGAACAAGTATTCCCATATTTGGTCTAGTTGCAACGATTATAGCTTTAGTCTCAATTACTGCCTCAACTATTTGGCAAAAAAAATTAAGTAACAACTTGTCTTTAACAGTAAGTAATTTTTATCAAGCAGTTGGAGGTTGTTTGTTTCATGTCCTATTAGTAATTTTTTTTACTGAACCATATATTGATTTCACAAAAACTTTTTTTATTGCTATGAGTCATCAAATATTTTTGGTTTCCTTTGGGGCATTCACAATTTTAATGTTTTTAATAAAAAAAAATTCAGCTAGTAAAACTGTATCAATATTCTTTCTTATACCGGCAACTTCGGCTTTCATGGCGTGGTTTTTTTTAAACGAAAGTTTAACTAGTCTAGATCTACTTGGCTTTTTTATAGCTTCGATAGGAGTTTATATTGCAACAAGAGATTAGGCCTATTTGACTGATTTAAACCCAAACTCAAGAGATGCGTCTGTTACAGAATGATATAATGATTCACCAAAACTTCTTAATGTAAATAATCTCACTTTATCAGGATTAACATCAAGCATATCAACCGTAAATGCAATTCCATTATATGTGGAGTTGACAGAATTATCTTTATTCAAATCGTTAAAGTTAAATGGACATCCTTTTTTTAAAACTTCTTTTACCATTTTTCCCTCAATTTCAATTATAGCTCTAGAATGAGATATATCTGTTACTGCGAAATCTGTTTCTTTGAAAACTTCAAAAATTTCTTTTAATAAATTTTTATTATTTGAGACTAAAAGCCAATTATTAGGAGCATTCCATAAAATTCTAGTATTACTATTGCTTACAACACTTAAGGGCGTATTCTTAAGTTTCAAATTATCGATTAAAATTTTTTCAATAGAGACTGTAGAATTTTTATATTGAACTATCTGGACTATTAATAAATTTTTTAATTCTTTTACTTTTAAAATATTGTTTTCATTTTTATTTTCATGATCACCAAAAGAACCTTCTAGATGAACATTGGCCAAAGCAGAAACTGCGCTCATGATCTTACTCTCTCCCCTTTTGGATCAACATAATGTGACGATACTATTTCAACTGGAATAATTTTATTTTTAAGCGGTGACATAACAAATAATTTTTGCCCGATCATATTTTTTCCATCTTTAAGAATTGCTAGCGAGAATGGGTTGTCGTGTTCAACACTCCAACAGGAGGCGGAAATATAACCTAATTTTGGATTAGGCAGTGGTGCATTCGAGTCTTTAACTAAATGAGAACCTTCCGGAATACTTGTTTTTTTGTCTAGTGGAACAACACCAACTACTTTTTGTCTATCATCTGCAGTAAATGCCTTTCTGCTCAAAGATCTTTTCCCAATGAAATCTTTCTTTTTACTCAACAATCCTTCAAGAGAATTGTCGTAAGGTATTGTTCTGCCATCAAGTTCTGAGCCAGCGACATGTCCCATTTCAATTCTAAGAGTTGATAGAGCCTCGGTGCCATATGGCTGTATCTTAAATTCCTCACCTAGTTCAATAATTTTTTCCCACATAAAGTTTCCATTGTCTGACTCAACGTTTACCTCATATGCAAGTTCACCTGAAAAAGAAATTCTGAAAATTCTTGCTTTGACACCAAATAAATCTCCTTCCATATATCCCATGAAAGGTAATCCATCATTTGAGACATCTAAACTGGGAAATAATTTCTGTAATAAATCTCTTGATTTAGGCCCTGCAATCGCAGCACCTGCCCATTGCTCTGTTGTTGAAACTACATTTACATTTAGCTCTGGCCAAACTAATTGTAAATAATATTCTAAATGCGAGAGGACATTTGCCGCTTGAGCAGTAGTAGTAGTCATGTGGTAATGATTTTCTGAAATTCTTGTTGTCGTGCCATCATCCATCACAATTCCATCTTCTCTTAACATCACACCATATCTTGCTTTACCAATCGGCAACTTTAACCAAGCGTTAGTATAAACTCTATTTAGTAATTCTGCTGCATCAGGTCCTTTAATATCAATCTTTCCTAAAGTAGTTACATCACATACACCAACATTGGTTCGTACATTTTTAGCTTCTCTTTTCGCTGCTTCAAATAAATTTTCATTGCCTCTTTTATAATATCTTGGTCTTAACCACACACCGGCATCAACAAAAACTGCATTATTTTTTTCATGCCAAAGGTGCATCGGAGATTTTCTTGTTGGCTTTGAATGTTTACCAACTTCTCTGCCAACTATAGCGCCGATAGATACTGGCGAATAGGGTGGTCTAAAAGTTGTGTGTCCTACTGCCGGGACAACTTTGTTTTCTATTTTTGAAACTAATTGTAATCCATTGAGGTTACTCGTTTTACCTTGGTCTGTAGCCATTCCAAGAGTGGTGTATCTTTTTACATGCTCGATTGAACGATAACCCTCTTTAAGAGCTATTTCTATGTCTGAAACTGCAACGTCATTTTGGAAATCTAAAAACCGCTTATAATTTTTTCCTTTAGGTAAAGGCACACACCAAAATTTATCATGAGTGGTTGATTTTTTTTCAATTACATTAGGAAATGAAACTTTATTATCATTATTTGTAATCTTTTTTGACAGCTCATGACCTGTCTCAAAAGAACTTCTTAAAGTTTCATCTAAGGTAAATACGCCATTTGCTGCACCTAATGTCTTTTCATTTTGTTTTGCTGACCCTGGTACAAAAGCATCAATATCCTTATTGAATTGTGTTTTATTACCTGATTGAGATGCTAAATGAATTGTTGGTGTCCAGAAACCAGAAACACAAATACAATCACATTTAATATTTTCTATTTTACCAAGTTCCTCTTTATCTTCTGAAATTTTAGCGATATCAGCTGATTTTACTTTTTTATATCCTTGAGCAGCTACAACTACATAGGAATACTTTATATCAATGCCTAAATTTTTTGCCTCATCAATAATTTCAGATTTAGGATTTTTTCTAGTGTCAAGGATTATTGAATCAACATTATTTTTTTTAAACTCAATCGCTGTTTCATATCCACTGTCATTATTTGTAAATATGAGTGGATTTTTTCCAACTAAAACACCATAAACTCTCATGTATTCTTTAGCTGCTGATGATAGCATCACACCTGGTGTATCATTATTTCCAAATACAATCGGTCTTTCGATTGACCCTGATGAAATTAAAACTTCTTTTGCTCTTATGTACCAAAGTCTTTGTTTAGGATGAAATTTTTTTGTTTTTGGTAAATGATCACTAGTTCTCTCAGACATTACCAGCATATTATGATCATAGTAACCAAAAACTTGAGATCTATTTTTAATAGTAACATTTGGCATCTCTTTAAGTTCTGAAATAATACCATCGGCCCATTCTTTACCAGTTTGATTACCTATATTTACATCACTTGTGAGTAAAGTTCCTCCAAATCTAGATTTGTCCTCAGCTAAAATTACATTAGCTCCATTTTTAGCAGCCGCATATGCACTTGCTAAACCTGAGGGCCCAGATCCCGTAACTAATAAATCACAATATTCGTATTTATGTTCGTACCTTTCTTTATCGTGTTTTATTGAGGCTGTTCCTAGCCCCGCAGCTTTTCTTATAAACGGTTCATAAATCTTATACCAAAAACTCTTTGGCCACATAAACGTCTTATAATAAAAACCCGCGGGAAGGAATATCTTCAAAAAGTTGTTTATTGCTCCAACATCAAAATTTACGTTAGGCCAACAGTTGACACTTTTTGCCTCTAAACCTTCAAATAGTTCTTGTTCTGTCGCTTTAATATTTGGTTCAGTTTCACCATTCCTATAAAGTTGAATTATTGCATATGGTTCATCAACACCTGCTCCAAAAAAACCTCTTGGCCTATGGTACTTAAAACTTCTGCCAACTAAGTGAACTCCATTAGCTAAAAGAGCAGAGGCTAAAGTATCACCTTCATAACCAAAATATTTTTTACCATTAAATTTAAAAGAGATTTTTTTATCTCTATCAATTAATCCACCATTTTTTAACCTAAAGTCTTGAGACATTATGAAATTTCCTCATTAGCTTTTAAGGTATTGAAAATTTCATGTGTAGCTGTATCTCTTTCAACTTTAATCCATTGTCTGCAACCAAATAAATGCTGCCACAACTCCCAATGTTTTCCTCTTAAACTTTTTCTATTATAAACAAAATTGTCCCAATCTTGATCGGATACTTCACTTCCTAATTGAGGTCTTTTAACGCTAGCATCTCCACCATAAGAAAATTCATTTTGAGATCTCATCCCACAATGTGGACATTTGATATGAAGCATTTAAGATATCCAAGTTTTTGTGCCTAGTCCCTTTTCATCAAGAAGGTAACCAGTATTAAATCTGTTTAAACTATATCCTGCATTCAAATCATGAACTCTATCTTGAGCTATTGTATGTGCAAAGGTCCAACCAGATGCTGGTGTCGCTTTAAATCCACCATAGCACCAACCACAATTTAAATATAAACCCTCGATGTGTGTCTTATCAATAATAGGTGAACCATCCATCGACATATCCATTATTCCGCCCCACGTCCTTAGCATTTTTAGTTTACTTAAGAATGGCATCATTGCTATTCCCTCTGTAAGAACATGCTGAAGTGTTGGAAGATTGCCTCTTTGTGCATAGCTATTATAGCCATCTAAATCACCGCCCATTACCATTTCACCTTTGTCTGATTGACTAATGTAAAAATGTCCTGCACCAAATGTAACAACTTTATCTAAAACTGGTTTTACTGGCTCTGAAACACAGGCTTGAAGCAGATGTGTCTCTATAGGTAATGTCATATTCAATTTTTCAGCTAATATATTTGTACTGCCTGCAACACATAATCCAATTTTTTTTGCTTTAATGTCTCCTCGAGAAGTTCTTACTCCATTAATTTTTCCAGCAGAGACATCGAATCCAATAACTTCACAATTTTGAATTATATCTACTCCCATTGAGTCCGCTTGACGTGCGTAACCCCAAGCAACAGCATCATGTCTAGCTGTTCCAGCACTTGGTTGCATTAGTCCTCCAAAAATTGGAAATCTGACATTCTCTGAGAAGTCAGCCATAGGAATGATTTCTTGAACCTGTTCTCTATTTAAAAGAACAGCGTCAATTCCATTTAATCTCATCGAATTTCCTCTTCGAGCGTAAGTATTCATTTGTGCATCTGAGTGAGCAAGATTGATTATTCCTCTTGGAGAAAACATTACGTTATAGTTTAAATCCTGGCTCATTTTTCTCCAAAGATCCATCCCAAATTCGCTAAACAATGCATTGTCATCGTGCATATAATTTGATCTAATTATTGTTGTGTTTCGACCGACATTTCCTCCACCTATCCAACCTTTCTCGATTATAGCTACATTAGTAATATTGTGCTCTTTAGCTAAATAGTATGCAGTCGCAAGACCATGTCCACCACCACCGATAATTACAACATCATACTCTTTTTTTGGAGTTGGGTCTTTCCAAGCCAAATCCCAATTTTCGTGATTTGAAAGAGCATTTTTTACCAAACTAAAAACTGAATATTTTTGCATGATTAAATTTTATAATAATGAGTATAAATAGTTCATATTTTTTTTATATATAATTTTTAGATATTTCCAAAGGCTCTAAAAAGAGATACTAATCGACCAGTTTTTTTATAATTTTTAAAAAATTCAATGAGCGACATAAAATCAGATATTCAAATTGCTCGTGAAGCAAAAATGCTTCCAATTAAGGAAATTTTAGCAAAAGTTAATGTACCTGATGAAAGTTCTGCCTTTAGTCCCATGGGTCGACATATTGCAAAAGTTAACTTGGAATATTTAAATACCTTAAAAAATAAACCAGACGGTAAATTGATTTTAGTTACAGCAATAACACCTACACCTGCGGGAGAAGGAAAAACTACCACATCTGTAGGTTTAAATGATGGTTTAAATAAAATTGGAAAAAAGTCTATTGTTTGCTTAAGAGAACCAAGCTTGGGTCCGTCTTTTGGAATGAAGGGTGGTGCTGCTGGAGGTGGATATGCGCAAGTTGTCCCAATGGAACAAATAAATCTCCACTTCACTGGAGACTTTCATGCAATAACATCTGCTCATAATCTTTTATCTGCATTGATAGATAATCATATCTACTGGGGAAATAAATTAAATATAGATGTTAGGAGAATTGTTTGGAAAAGAGTAATGGATATGAACGATAGAGCTTTAAGGTCAATAAATATAAATCTTGGAGGCGTTGCTAATGGTTTCCCAAGAGAAGATGGTTTTGATATTACAGTTGCTTCTGAGATAATGGCTATCTTTTGCCTAGCTAACAATCTTGAAGATTTAGAGAAAAGGATAGGAAATATAACAGTAGCATACACTAGAGAAAAAAAAGCAATATACGCTAAAGATCTAAATGCTCATGGACCAATGACTGTTTTGCTTAAAGAGGCAATAAGACCTAATATTACACAAACATTAGAAAATAATCCTGCAATTATTCATGGTGGACCATTTGCAAATATTGCTCATGGTTGTAACTCTGTAATTGCTACTAAAGCTGGATTAAAACTTGCAGATTATGTTGTTACTGAAGCAGGTTTTGGCGCGGATTTGGGAGCTGAAAAATTTTTAGATATTAAATGCAGAAAGTCAAATTTAAAACCAAGCTGCGTTGTAATAGTAGCAACAATTAGAGCTTTAAAGATGCATGGTGGTGTCGCAAAAGATGATTTAAAAAATGAAAATGTAGAAGCTCTAAAAAAAGGCTTGATTAATCTTGAAAGACACATCGAAAATGTAAAAAAATTTGGTTTACCTGTAGCTGTAGCAATAAACCACTTTATCAAAGATACTGATAAAGAGGTAAATGCATTAATTGAATTTTGTAAAAAGCTTGGAGTTAAAGCTAGTCTTTGTAAACATTGGGCTGATGGTGGTGAAGGAACAAAAGATTTAGCAAAGCATGTATCAGATTTATGTGAAAAGAACGAAGCTAAGTTTAAATTTTTATACGAAAGCAAAACTCCACTTTTTAAAAAAATAGAAACTATTGCTAAAGAAATTTATAGAGCAGATGAGGTAATTGCAGATACAAAAATTAGAGATCAACTTAAAAATTTTGAAGAAGCTGGTTATAGTGAGCTACCTATATGTGTCGCAAAAACCCAATATAGTTTTTCTACAGATCCAAATCTTAAAGGCGCACCAACCGGTCATTCTTTACCAATTAGAGAAATAAGACTTTCATCTGGCGCAGAATTTATTGTGGTTGTTTGTGGAGCGATCATGACGATGCCAGGACTTCCAAGAGTACCAGCTGCTGACTCCATCAAGCTAAATAAAAGTGGTGATATTGAAGGTTTGTTTTAAACTTTTATTTTAAGTTTTTTATTTTCTTTAATTGTTTTAAGTAAATTAACCATTAACGGAATTTTCTTCTTATCAATTTTTTTTAAAATAAATGGTGAAATTTCCTTTGCAAGTTCTTCACCTTCAACTGTTTCTTTTGGCATAAATCTTTTTTTTGCAGTTTTAAACGTGTATCCTTTTCCTAAAAAACTACCCATCTTGCTATTTCTTCCACCAGCAGCACTAACGTAAAGGTCACCCACTCCAGCGAGCCCAAGAATTGTTTCATCCTTACCTTTAAAATGTTTATTTAAATATCTCATTTCAAGAACTGCTTTTTGAAATAGATTGGATGATGAATTAAGGCTTTGACCAGCTCCAATGATCATTGAATATATATTTTTTATTGCTGAACAGACCTCTACTCCTACAACATCACGGGAGTATTCTGTTAAATAATATTTTGTAGAAATTTTTCTTCCTATAGATTTTGCAATGTTAATATTTTTATTCGCTATAATTACACTAGTTTGATTTTTTCTGGCTAATTCCTTTGCTAAACAAGGTCCTTTTAGTACTGAAATATTTTTTAGATTATAGTTTTTTTCAAGCAATTCTGAAATAGTTAAAATCTTATTTTTTTTTCTGTCAAACTTTAATCCCTTGGTCAAAACTAAAATTGGTGTTTTAATTTTCAAATCTTTTAATTCTTTTCCAATGAAATCAACCCCTGGGAGACTTAAAGCTATTACTATCAAATCAAAATTTTCTCTTAATAAATTTCTAGAAAATTTCCTAAATTTTAATTGGTTCGGTAATTTTATTTTCAAACCAGAATGAAATTTTTTTTTAGAGGATAAATCTTTGATAAATCTCTTACTGTAAGGCTCAGTAATTGTTACTTTATTTTTATTTTCTAAACTTGGGATTGTAAATGCAGAGCCCATTGCGCCTCCACCAATGATTAAGATATTTTTCATAACAAATAATTATTTTATTGTAAAAGTTGTCATTTTGTTAGTAAAATACAAAGAATAAATTATTTATTAGGTAGTTTTATGACAAAAGTAGCAATTATCGGTGCAGGACCATGTGGATTATCAATGTTACGATCTTTTGAATTAGCAGAAAAAAACGGTAAAAAAATCCCCGAAGTAGTTTGTTTTGAAAAGCAAGATGACTGGGGTGGTTTATGGAATTATAGTTGGCGAACAGGTTCAGATCAATATGGAGACCCTGTCCCAAATAGTATGTATAGATATCTCTGGTCAAATGGGCCAAAAGAATGTTTAGAATTTGCAGATTATTCTTTTGATGAGCATTTTGGAAAACCAATACCATCTTTTCCACCAAGAGAAGTTTTATACGACTATATTGTTGGAAGAGTAAGTAAAGGAAATTTAAAAAATAAAATAAAATTTAATACCAGAGTTATAAGTACTATTTTTAAAGATAAAAAATTCGAACTTAGTTACCAAGATAAAATTAATAATAAAATATTAAAAGATAATTTTGATTTTGTTGTTGTTTCAACGGGTCATTTTTCAGTGCCCTTTATTCCAGAGTACAAAGGTATGGATACATTTCCAGGAAGAATAATGCATTCTCATGATTTTAGAGATGCAGAAGAATTTAGAAATAAAAATGTAATAGTACTAGGTAGTAGTTATTCGGCTGAAGACATTGCACTTCAATGTAATAAATACGGAGCTAAAAGTGTTACCATTGGATATCGACATAATCCGATGGGATTTAAATGGCCTGACGGCATGAAAGAAGTTCATTATCTTGATAAATTAGAGGGAAAAAAAGCAATTTTTAAAGATGGAACTGAACAAGAGGCTGATGTAGTGATTCTATGCACTGGCTATCTTCATCATTTTCCTTTTTTAGAGGAAAATTTACAATTAAAAACTAGAAACAGATTATATCCCCCAAAACTTTATAAAGGCGTAGTTTGGCAAGATAATCACAAACTTTTATATCTTGGTATGCAAGATCAATTCCATACATTTAATATGTTTGATTGTCAGGCTTGGTACGCAAGAGATGTAATCATGGGTAAAATCAAAATACCTGACAATGACGAAATTGAAAAAGATATTAATAAGTGGGTTGCTATGGAAGAAAAATTAGAAAACCCAGATCAAATGATTGATTTTCAAACTGAATATACAAAAGAACTCCATGGTATGTCCGATTACCCAAAAATTGATTTTGAATTAATTAGAAAGCATTTTAAAGAATGGGAACATCATAAAGTTGAGGATATATCAACTTATAGAAACAAATCTTTTTCTTCACCAGTAACAGGTTCTGTTGCTCCAATTCATCACACACCTTGGGCAACTGCAATGGATGATACTTCAAAAACTTTTTTAGATAAATAGATTAGAATTAATCAATACCAAGGTGTTTTTTTCTTTTTTGAACGTAAGCTCTGATTAAGTTATCAAATATTAAAGCAATAAAGGCTACACATATACCAAGTGTTAGTCCAATACCTGCACCTTTTTTATCTGATAATGCTTTTAAAATATATTGACCTAAATCCTCTGTTCCAATAAATGCTCCAATAATTACCATGAATAGTGCAAATACTATTGTTTGGTTTATTCCAAGCATCATATGTGGAAATGCTAAAGGAAATTCTATTTTAGTTAATCTTTGAAACTTATTTACACCTGACATGGTTGCAGCGTCATGCAAGCCTGCTGGAACGCTTCTGAGACCTTCTATTGTATATCGTGTTGCAGGTATTGTTGCGTAAACTATAACTGCAATTAATACTGATGTATCAGTTATACCGAATAACATCATTACAGGTATTAGATACACAAAAGATGGGAATGTTTGGAAAATATCACAAACACCCAACATAAAGTTTGCTGAATGTTTATTTTGAAAACATAAAGTCCCTACCGTAAATCCAATAACACAGGAAACAATAACTCCAAATGTTGCCATATAAGCTGTGACTAGCGCTCTATCCCACCATGGACTAAGAGCAATAAATAAAGTTAAAGCACAAACAACTAAAGCTGAACGAACTCCGCCAATTAAATATCCTGCTCCGACAACTAAAACTATTGTAGCTATTGCTGGCATTCTTAGGTAAAGGGCCCTCATTGGTTGAAGCACCTCTTGAATTAACCAAGTGTTAAATGCTTTAATATATACAAAGAATGTTTCAAAAATCCAATCAACACCTTTATTCCAAAAATCAGCAGTTGATATTCCTTTATTATGTGGAATTTCAAATAAGTAATTGAATGTCCCTTTGAACAAAAAGGTTCCAATGTAAGCAAGCAATAATCCAATCACTACCGTCGCAGTAAAAAATAGTAAGTTTTTATTTCTTTGAAAGAATGTTAGGTTGCCAAAATAATCCTCTTGCTTATTTGCCCAAGCTAAAGACATCTTATCCAATAAAATTGCAATCAAACTAATACACAGACCTGCCTCTAGTGCTAATCCAATATTTAGTTGGTTTAATGCTAATAATAAATTAAATCCTAAACCTTTTGCACCGATAAAAGCAGATATAACTGCCATTGAAAAACAAACCATTATAACTTGGTTAACGCCAATTAAGATATCTCTTCTTGCAGTTGGAATTAAAACTTTAAACATTAATTGAAAATTATTACATCCACTCATTCTACCAGCTTCAATAACTTCCGGCGGTACAGCCCGTAAACCTAGTATAGTTAACAATATCATTGGTGGCACGGCAACAACCATCGTTATTATTACTGCAGCATGATCACCTACTCCAAAAAGAACTAAGGCAGGAACTAAAACTGCATATTGTGGCATTGTCTGCATCACTAACAATATTGGATATAAAGCCTTTTCAACACGTTTGCTTTTAAATGCTGCTATTCCTAACCCTAATCCAAAAATAAATGATAAAGGTGCCGCGACCAAAATAAATGATAAAGTTTGCATTGATGGTTTCCATTGACCAAATATAGAAATGTAAACCATTGTTAGACCTGCAAACAAAGCTAAACCTTTGCCGCTTAACTTATAAGCAAGTAAAGTTGCACCCGCTGCAACAATCGTCCATGGTAACCCAGGTAGTTCAGCCCAAGGATTTTTATCTATCCAATCCCAACTACTAAAAGCTACTATAGTTTCAAGACCTCCCAATAAAATCTCTCTTATTAACTGTATTAGAAAAGTCATAAATGCAGTTATGTTTCTACTTATCTGTAAGACCAGAGGACGACTTTTAAATTCTTGGGTATCTTCATTCCAAACTTCAATTGGCATCCATTCATTCATTAAGAAAAATAACGAGTCATTTATCCAGATAGGTAACCATCCAAGTAATGGAGGTAATCTCCAAAAGACATCAAAAGCATAGTATCTTACTTCTTTGCCTAAAAATACGTAGCTACTCTGATTGGGGTCTTTTACAAATTCTGCTTGACCTCGAATAAATTTATATGTTTCAGGAACTTCGATTGCAAAACATAATGCAAAAAATACAATTAATAAAAATAACCATTGAAATGTTTTTGGATATTTCTTGAAAAGTTCCATAATTAATTATTATTTTTTCTTCCTCCGAAAACTGTGTTGATTATTTTAGCTGGGTTTATAGAGCCAATAATTTTATTATTATTATCTACTACAGCTACTGATTTTTCTTGATTAAGAATTTTTTCAGCTACATTCTCTATAATTTCATCTTTTGAAACTTTTAAATCACCAAGATTATCTGTGGTTTTGTCCATTACATCTTCAATTAATAAAACTTTCTCTCTTGGTACTTCTTCAGTGAACTTTCTTACATATTCTGTTGCTGGATTTAATACAATATTGGCTGGGGTATCTAGTTGCTCAATTATACCATCCTTCATAATTGCAATTCGATCAGCAAGTTTTAAAGCCTCATCAAAATCATGAGTAATAAACATAATTGTTTTTTGTAATTTTTCCTGAAGTCTTAAAAACTCATCTTGCATTTCTTTTCTAATTAATGGGTCTAAGGCAGAGAAAGGTTCGTCTAAAAACCATATATCAGGCTCAACTGCTAAAGATCTTGCTATACCTACTCTTTGCTGTTGTCCTCCTGATAACTCTCTTGGAAAATAATTTTCTCTCCCATCAAGACCAACCAACTTAACCATGTCCATCGCTTTACCTATGCTATCTTCAGTTTTGACACCTTTAATTTGAAGTGGAAAGGCTATATTTTCAACTACAGTTTTGTGTGGAAGCAAAGCAAAACTTTGAAAAACCATTCCCATTTTATTCCTTCTAAGATCAATTAGGTCTTTGTTGTTTAATTGTAATAAATCTTGACCTTCTATAAAAATTTTTCCACCTGTTGCATCAGTTAATCTAGAAATACATCGTAATAAAGTTGATTTTCCCGAACCAGACAAACCCATAACAACTAACATCTCTCCTTTGGAGACCTCAAATGACGCATTATTAACTCCTACGATACATCCATTTTCTTGAAAGGTTTTAGCATCAACATTGCCATTTGAATCTTTCAGCATCTTTTCAGCATTTGCTCCAAAGATTTTATAAACATTTTCACATTTGATTACTGGTTCAGACATAAATTTCAATTAAATTATATGAAATTAAGATAAAATTAAATCCATAATATTAATGTTTTTCCTCCTTAAAAATTTTTAATGTAATAAACCCTGGTATCAATTCCTGTGCTTAAAAAACTTAATGCCTCACCACTCACACTTATAGACTCATTAACTCCAACATTATCTCCGCTTACTGTAAAACCAGCGTAACATTTATTTTTCTCTTCATCCCACTTAACAAAAGTTTCATCAATTTTATTCCCATTAATTGTATAAATTTCATGTGCTCTAAAATTTAAAAAATTTGCACCCATAATTGCTCTTTGAGGAATGAGTTTTGTCGCTTTACAAACTTGTTCATATACTTCATCTGTTAATTTGTAATGATCAGTGCCATCAAAAGTTACTAATATTCCAGAAGGTAATTTAGATATTAATTCACTTAATTTTTTTTCTTCCGCTATTCTTTCTTCTTCCAATTTCATTTTTCTTACAAGCTCATCACCACCACCAAACATAATATTTAAAACAGAAAATGAAAAAAATATAATGAGAACTATTAGCACCAAACCTCCAAATTGTTTTACAGTTTCTGGTAAATCCTTAATCTTATTTAAATAATTTTCTTTTGACATTATTCTTGTAGCTTTCCATTTTTCCATGTGCCTGATTTCTGTGTTCCATCTGATGAGGTAAAAGTTCCTGTTCCATTCATAAATCCTTTTGCCCATTCACCTTCATAAGTTGAGCCATCAGGAAAAGTTAAAACACCTACTCCACTCCATTCACTGTTTTTAAACTCACCTTTGTAGATGTATCCGTTGGGCCAAGTTTCAACTCCTTGACCATTTTTTTTTGTTCCTACCCATTCACCTTCGTAAGTAGTTTTATCTGTATAAACCCATTTACCAAAACCATTTTCACAATTTCCTTCTTTGCAACCAGTACTTCGTGCTAATGCAATTGATGAAATGAGCAAACTTAAAATTATGCTGAAAAGGTATTTTTTCATAACAACACTTTACACAAAATTTTCTAAAAAAAAATTAGACTTTTTGGTCATGTTTAGTGCATGAATATATTGAAATATATTTTTCTGCATTTTCACTTTTTATATTTCTTGTAATTTCATGAATTAATTCTCCAGTTTTTCTTGTAATTATGCCTGACTCTGAATAATTTTTTTCTTCATCAATCGACTTAAATAAAACAACATCTTTGTTCACAACTTTTACATCTAGTTTTGCTGACTCTGAAAGAAACAGTGACAATCCTTTAATTAAAAGTGTCTCTGGTTTTTTTGACTGTATTTCAAATTTATCCAAACCTTTTTCATTCAAATCTTTAGCTAAAAAAGTTTGATAATTATATTCTGAATTTTTAATTATTTTTTTATCTAAATCACAGACAAAATTAAGATCAATATTTTCATTAATACTCACATCTTTTGCAAAAGTTTGATTAAAAAATAATAAACTAATGAATATACTTAAAAAATATCTAATCATTAAATTTTTCCTAAAAAAAATCTCCCCCAACATTGTTGGGAGAGATCTAAAGATTTAATCGCTTTTAACCTTATTTAGTAAAAGCTTTCCAAACTTTCTTATTCTTTTTTAACCATGCTTTTGCAGCATCCTCGTGAGTCATTTTGTCAACGTCAACTAAAGCTGCCATTGCACCAATTTGACTTGTAGTAAAAGAAAGTTTTTTGAACATTGCTGCTGCTTTTGGATGAGTTTTTGGAAAATCAGCATTAACTGCTTTTTTCAAATAACCATCTGGCGAACCACATTTTCCGTCTCCACCATCTTCTGGTCTACAACCAGCTGTGTATGGAGGAAAGTCGATAAATGTAAAACCAGCACCATCTGTAAAGTTTGGTGTCCAATTAAAGATGATCGTTCCTCTTCCTTCTTTTTCAGCTGCCGCTAACTCTGCCCAAAGTGCATCAGCACTTCCAGCAAACTTAACCCACCAAAGATCTCCTAAGCCTAAAGCATCAACCCTTTGCGGAATTAAGTCACCATGCCAAGTTTGTGGACCTTCCAACATTCTTCCTTTTCCATCTGGAGAGTCAGGAGTTGTAAAGTTTTTAGCACAGTCAGGATTTTTTAAAGCAGTCCAGTCTGGTAATCCAGGGCATAATCCTTTTTCAGCAACCCAATTAGGATAACCCATATCTTCAAGAGTTCTTGCCTCATGGTCTCCCCAGTCTAATAAACCACCTTTGTCTAATGCTGTTGTAAATGATTTACCAAAAGCAGATTCCCATACCTCGTGAGATAATGTTACGTCACCAATTCTAATTGACTCGTAAACTGCTTGAGAGTCAGCATTAACGTATTTTACGTTATTTCCCATGTCTTCCATAATTCCACCAATAACGTAAGCCATTACAATCTGGCTTGACCAGTTATGAGTTGGGATAACTATGGGCTTTTTGCTATCTGCAGCATTAGATAGTCCAGCAAAACTAACCACTGAAATTATCATTGCAGATAATAATGATATTATTTTTCGCATTTATTCCCCTTTCTTAATATTAAGTTCGTATAGTATGAGCCTAAGTAAAATGATAGTCAACACCTAGATATTTATATATTATAAAATAGGATTATAAAAAATGTCGCTTACTACTTTAGATATAAAAGAACCAGGCTTGAATGTTTTACCACCTGGAGTTGAAAGACATGTAATTGTTGCAGGAGGATTGACAGGATTGCAAATTTTTCCTGATGACGAAATTGAAATAATTAATGATGAAGGTAATCAAATCTGTGAAATAGTTTGTTTTAATAAAGATGGAAAATCTGAACCTGGTATTTTAAGCCTTAAAGAAAATAATAAAAATAATTTCATAAGAGAAATATTAAATAATAAAGATGAAAGTTCTTTAGCAACCAATTATCAACTTAGAAAAAGGAATTTAAACATTAATTCATCAAAATCAGTAATTGTTTTTGATGTTGATACACCGAGTGGTGAGAAGCTTAAGTTAAAGTCAAAAGACAAATGTTATGTAATATTTGCAGCTCCCCAGAACAATATGTTAATTAATGAACAAAATCCATCTAGTGATTTAACAATATTCGTCAAAAGATCAAAAATAAATAATGATAAAGAGTTGTCTGTAATTCCTGACCCAGTATATGAACCAAATTACGAGAAAAATATTGATAGACAAACTTGTATTTCTTACCAAGTAAAAGAAGGGGACTATATTCAAATTATAAGCCCTGCTGGAAGACAATGCTCTGATTTTGTTGCATTTGATACTAGAAAACTTGATAAGGGAATTGAAAAAGGTCTTGATTGGCAAACAACAAGAACTTTTATGGGCAATACTTTCCCAGGACCAGGTTTATTTTCAAAATTCTATGATACCGATCATGAGCCTCTAGTTGAGGTAATAAGAGATACTGTTGGAAAACATGATACTTTCAATCTTGCATGTACATCAAAATATTATGAAGATATGGGTTACTTTGGTCATCCAAATTGCTCAGATAATCTTACAGGTTCTATGAATAAATATGGAGTACAAAAACAAAAAGGTTGGCATGCAATTAATTTATTTTTTAATACCTCAGCGACTGGGCTTAATTCTGTAATTTCTGATGAGTCATACGCAAGACCGGGAGATTATGTAATGTTCAGGGCTCTTAAAGATCTAACTATTGGCACAACTGCTTGCCCTAGCGACATAGACCCATGTAATTCATGGAATCCAACTGATATCTTTGTTAGAACTTATGATAAAAAAAAAGAATTTTCAAAATCATTTGCATTTAGAATGAAAGCTGACTCTGAAAAAAAACTTACAAAAAACTCTGGTTTTTACGAAAGAACTTCAAAACTAACTAGAAATTTTATTGACGCAAGAGGATTTTGGTTGCCTAACGACTATACAAAGCATGGTATCGTTGAGGAGTATAATGCCTGTAGAGAAAAAGCTGTTCTAATAGATTTATCATCTTTAAGAAAGTTTGAAATAATTGGGCCAGATGCCGAAGAGCTAATGAATTATACATTGACTAGGAATATAAAAAAATTATCTGTTGGTCAGGTTGTTTATTCAGCAATGTGTTACGACAATGGAATGATGTTTGATGATGGAACTCTACTTAGACTAAGTGAAACTGGATTTAGATGGATTTGTGGAGATGAATATGGGGGAGAGTGGTTAAAAGAAGTAGCAAAAAAGAAAAATTTTAAAGTAAATATTAAAAATTCTACAGACCAAATAAGTAACGTTTCTATCCAAGGACCAAAGAGCAGAGAAATTCTGAAAAAGCTTATTTTTACACCGCCTACCCAACCAACAATTGATGAACTAGAGTGGTTTAGATTTACAATTTGTAGAATTGAGGATCTACAAGGAATTCCTCTTATAGTATCAAGAACAGGATATACTGGTGAATTAGGTTATGAAGTTTGGTGTCATCCTAAAGATGCTCCCGTGGTTTGGGATAAATTAATGGAAGCAGGAAAAAATCATGGTTTAATACCTGCTGGGTTCGCTGCATTAGATAAACTAAGAATTGAAGCCGGCTTAATTTTATTTGGTAACGAATTTGATGGTCAACAAGATCCTTTTGAGGCGGGAGTTGGATTTACCGTACCTCTAAAAAGCAAAGAAGAAGATTTTATTGGAAAAAGCGTTCTAACTGAGAGGAAAGCTAACCCACAAAAAAAACTTGTTGGTTTAGAACTTATAGGCAAAGAGCCTGCTGGACACGGTGATTGTGTTCATATAGGAAGATCCCAAGTTGGTGTTATAACTAGTGGCTGTCTATCAACTACTTTGAATAAAAATATAGCTTTATGCAGAATTGATAGTAAATATTCAGAAATTGGAACGGAAGTTGAGGTTGGAAAAATTGATGGACATCAAAAAAGAATCTCTGCTAAAATAGTTACATATCCACATTTTGATCCTAAAAAGACTAGAGTAAGAGCGTAATGGCAAAAACCACAAAAGATCTACTAGAGTTTTGGGAAGATCAAGTGAAACTATCTCACACTTCTAGTAATTATTTTTTTAGAAAATCACCTTCACACTACCATATGATGTTGCTAGTTATGCATGCATTTAAATATAATCAACAATTAACTGTTGAAGAATTAAAAACGAAACTATTTAAAACATCACGACCAAAATCTGCACTAATGATAAATGAGGCTTGCGAAAAAGGTTTCTTTTTTCTTGAAAAAGCCTCTAATGATCAAAGAAAAAAGTTTATAAAACCTAGTAAATCTTTTATCGCTGAGTTTAACGAGTACTTAGAAACATTAAAGAATTTAAGCTTCTAAGGATTGAGTAACTTTATACTTATATTTTTTATATATATAAAAAATTATATATTTACGTCGCATGAAAAATAAAGATTGGAATATGTCATTACCGACAAAAGCTAAAGTAGTAATAATTGGTGGAGGAATTCACGGGTTAAGTACTGCCTGGAAACTTTCAGAAACTTATAAAAATCCAGGTGACATTGTAGTTTTAGAAAAAAAGGATACAGCTGCAGGAGCAAGTGGAATAGCATGCGGAGTAGTTCGTAACAATTACTTTCAGCCAGCTATGAGAGAATTAATGGCTCACTCAGTTTCAGTTTGGGAGAGTGATCCTAAAGCATTTAAATATAACCCAGTTGGTTATTTACAAATATCTCCAGAAGTTATGCATGAAGATGTTGCAAGTATTTATGAGCAACAAAAAGCAATTGGATATGAGTCTACATTTATAGAAGGTGAAAAAGATTGTATGAATTACATGAAGGGAATATTTGATGATTGGCAAGCACAAGGTATTACATCTGTACTTCATGAGAAAAAAGGTGGTTATGCTTTTAACAAAGATTCTATTAAAGCTTTAGAAAGTAAAGCAAATTCAAACGGTGTAAATGTTCATAAGGGAGTAAAGGTGACTGGCTTCAAAAGAGGAAGTAATAGTAAAGCGGTCACTGGAGTAGAAACAGATAAAGGAACGATAGATTGCGAACAGGTAGTTATTGGAGCAGGACCATGGGCAAGAGATTTTTGGAACATGTTAGAATTACCTAAAACAGCAAAAATAAAAGGTAAAGATGGCAAGATGCATGTCACAGACATGTGGACTTATTGGTTTTTACAAGAAGGTGTTATTGGAGTTGAGCAAGATTTTTTAAAAACAAACGATGGTAAACAACCGCCTGTAGTTCATGTTGACTCAACAGCGCCATTATATTCAGATAAGACAAAAAAATTAATTACAGATAAAATTTGGGGAATATATTACAAACCTGACATCGAGGGATTAGGTGTACAAGGTGGGACTTCCCCTTACATAGTAAAAAAACATTTTGATAAAGTAAATGTAGATCCTTATGGATTAGATTCTCCTGAATACCAAACAACAGATGCATTCAGTGAAATGTGGTGCTCTGCATTAGCACATTGCCAAAAAAGATTTGAGGGAAAATCAGATTTATATAGAAAAGGTCCTTCAGGTGGTCTTGGATGTATGACGCCTGACTCTTTTCCAATATTTGATAGATTTTTAGAAAACGTTTATATGATTGCAGACGCTAACCATGGTTATAAAATGATAGGTGTTGGTGAGTTAGTTGCTAAAGAAATTTTAGGACAAGAAAGTGACTTGTTGAAACCTTTTAGATTCAACCGATACGAGAAGGGTGAATTACACCCTACTTCGAACAGTCCGTTTCCTTGGAGCTAGTTATCTAAGTAGACAGACGATTTGTTTTCAGTTACCTTTTTGACTTAAATATTTAGAGGGGAAACATGACAGATCTAGAAAAACACGTAAATCAGCCTGGAAGAGATAAGTTAATAAAAAGAGTAAGAGAAAAAATTAAAGAATTAGGAATAACATACATTTACTTTCAATTCATTTCTGTAACTGGAAGAGTAGTTGGAAAAGGTATACCAGCTGATCATTGGGAAAGAACTGCAGAAAAAGGATTTCAACTAGTTTATGGATCAACTGCTAATTTATTTTTAGATAGACACAATAATTATATTGGCTATGGACCAGAGGCTATGGAGCTTGTTGGTATTCCTGATCCAGAAACTTTTGTGCAATTACCATGGGACAAAAGAATTGGAAGAGTTTTTTGCACATGCTTTAGAAACAGAGAAGAGAGAGAAAATCCAGGTGGTCATTTAACTTCTGATTGTAGAGGAAATTTAAGAATTTTTATGGATGAATTCAAAGATAAGCATGGTCTTGAATTAAGAGTTGGAACTGAACCTGAAATGATGTGGCTAACAAAAAATCCTGATGGAACACCTACAGGAAAAGGTTTTTCAAAACCGTTTTGTTATCACATAGATCAATTTGAGTCATTAAGACCAGTGTTTATGAAGGTAATTGAATACGCTAATGCGATGGGATTAGATATGATACAAGGAGACCATGAAGATGCTCCAGGCCAGTTAGAACTTAACTGGACTTTTGATAACGTTCTTAGAAACGCAGACAGATTATCAACTTATAGACAGATATGCGCTCAAGTAGCTAGAGAACATAATTTGATTGCTTGTTTTATGACCAAACCATTTATGGGAGTTTCTGCGAGTGGTTGTCATACAAATATGTCATTGTGGAAAGGTGGAAAGATATCCGTAAATAAACTTGGTCATAAAACTTTACCAGGTGTTGAGGAAGTATTTAGCTATGTTTCTGGTGGTACTAATACTTTTATGCCAGATACCAAAGACATGCAATTACCTGGAAAAATAGGTTTACAATCAATTGCTGGTATTATGAAACACTTGCCAGCCTTAACAGCTCTTGGGTCATCTACAGTAAACTCGTATAGAAGATTATGGGATCAAGGTTTCTGGGCACCTGTTTATGCTGATTGGGGATATCAAAATAGAACTTGTGGCTTAAGAGTATCTGCTCCGGGAAGATTTGAATATAGATCAGTTGACTCAATGCACAACCCTTATCTTTTAGGCGCTGCGCTATTAAAAGCATGTGATGAAGGTATTTCAAATAAGATGAAACCAGCAGCTCCAGAGTCAAGGAACATTTATGAAGCTCAGAAAGCTGGAAAGGACGTTAAAAAACTTCCTTTAAGTTTAGGAGAGGCTTTAGAGAGATTAGCTGAAGATGAGGTAATAAAATCTGCTATGCCAGATGAAATGTATAAAGTATTTCATTGGTATAAAAATGATGAGTGGGAAAGATTTCTTGGAGCTACAACTCAATGGGATCTTGATACATATCTTGATTGTTTACCTTAAAATTAAAAAGATATATATAGGGAAGAATTATGTGCGGAATTGCGGGTTTAATACATAGAGGGAAATCTTCTAATGTGGGTCTTGAACTACAAGGGATGTTACAAGCTTTAAAACATAGAGGAGAAGACTCTACTGGTTACGCTCTTTATGGGGACACAGACGGTAAAAATTTCATAGCAAGAATTAAGATAGGTGAAAATGTTGGTGAAGGTAGCTCTTCAGTAGCAGAAGATGTTTCTGTTTATGATGAAAGAAAAAAGGTTGTTGATGACTGTATTAAAGAACTTGGGGCAAAAATTGTAAAAGAAGAGAGAACATTGCCCTATTCTTTAAGATATGAAATTGAGTATAATAAAAAAGATTTATTAGAGTTTTCTCAAAAAATTGAGAGCATTCCAGGTGTTGAGATCTTATCAATGGGTAAATCTCTTGAAGTAATTAAAGATTTAGGAAATGCGAAAATGGTTTGTGATAGATACAATTTAGATAAACTTGTTGGAACACATGCTATAGGCCATGCGCGTATGGCAACTGAGTCAGGTGTTGATATTAAGTCTGCGCACCCTTTTTGGGGTTATCCTTTTAGCGATGTATCTGTTGTTCATAATGGGCAGCTTACGAATTATTGGAATAATAGAAGAGTTTTAGAAAATAAGGGAATGAGATTTATGTCAGAATGCGACTCTGAATTAATAGCTGTTTATTTAGCTGAAAAAATGAGAAGTGGTGCAAGCTTAGAAGAAGGTATGAAAGAGTCTTTAACAGGTCTTGATGGAGTCTTTACATACTTTGTAGCAACAAAAAATTCCTTAGGTATGGCTAAGGATACTATGGCAGCGAAACCTTTGGTTCTTTATGAGTCTGATGATCTTGTTGCAATGGGTTCAGAAGAAATAGCAATAAGGTCAGTACTACCACAAGAAATAGATACTTATGACCCATTTGATGGAGAAGTAAAAGTATGGCAAATATAAAAGAAACATCAAAAAAATCTAAAGCAGCATCAATGGGGATGCACACTGAAGTTTTAACAGGTAGAACGCAACAAAAATTTTTTAATCCAGATGAAGCAGAAAATTTTTATTATTTTGGTACTTATGATGTTGATTTTAATAAAAGAACAGATTTAGATGTCAAAGATATGACTGCTGCTGAAGCAAATAAGAAGATTGACGGTCTAATGAGTGAGGGTTATGGAACTATTGTAATTAAAAATCCTCAAGGAAAACATAGTTTGGGCGTAGGAATATTAAATAAATTAAATTTAATATTTGAAGGGAGTTTGGGTTATTTTGGTATGGGATCTTGTGATGGTCCGATTGTAAGGATAAATGGAAGAGTTGGTTGGTCTTGCGCAGAAAACCTAATGGCTGGTAAAGTAGTTATAGAGAAAAATGCTGGATCATGTTTTGGAGCGGCAATTAGAGGTGGTGATTTAATTTGTAAAGGTAGTGTTGGTGCGAGAACCGGGATTGACATGAAAGGTGGAACCATCATTATTGGTGGTGATGCAGGAGCATTTACAGGATTTATGATGCAAAGAGGTAGGATAATAATTTTAGGGGACGTTGGTATAAATTTGGGTGATTCTATGTATGATGGTACAATTTTCATTGGTGGTAAAATTGGATCATATGGAAGTGACGCAGTTCCTGCTGATTTGACGAAAAGTGATCAAGATTGGTTAAAAAGAAAACTAAAAGTTGCTGAAATTGGAGAGAATTTTGATGTAAGTAAGATGACAAAAGTGGTCGCAGGGAAAAAATTATGGAATTATGATAACTTAGAACCAACAGAGAAAAAAGGAGCAATTTAATGGCAAAAAGAAAAAAGAAAAAAAATGGTAAATTAAAAAACAATGTCGGAGGTAAAGCTGACGTTCATTTAAATAACAATGGTGGAAGAAACAAAAGTTTACTTGGCCATAATGCGATTTTTACTCCAGAAGTAATTGATGATATTCACATTAAATCACAGTTAGGAAGATACAGAATGCGTGGAATGGCATTAATGAAAAAAATTCCAACATTTGATGATTTAGTTTTTTTACCAGGCACGCTTACAAGATTTGTTATTGAAGGTTATAGAGAAAAATGTGAAACTAAAACAGTTATCGGTCCAAGATGTGAAAATCCTATTGAGTTAGATATTCCTGTTTACATAACTGGAATGAGTTTTGGTGCACTTTCATATGAAGCTAAAACCGCTCTTGCAAGAGGTGCAACGATGGCTGGAAGTGCAACATGTTCAGGTGAAGGTGGAATGATACCTGATGAAAGAAGATATTCTGAAAAATGGTATTATCAATGTATTCAATCTAGATATGGATTTAACCCTCATCATGCTCAATTAGCCGATGGTATAGAAGTGTTTATAGGACAAGGTCAAAAAGTTGGAATGGGTGGTCATTTAATGGGTCAAAAAGTTACTGATCAAGTTGCTGAAATGAGATCACTACCTTCTGGTATCGACCAAAGATCTCCTGCAAGACATCCAGACTGGTTAGGACCAGATGATTTGGCATTAAAAGTTGAAGAGTTAAGACAATTAACAAAAAACAAAGTTCCAATTCAATTAAAGCTTGGAGCTTCAAAAGTTTATGATGATGTTCGAATGGCTGCAAAATGTGATCCAGATTCTATTTATTTGGATGGTATGGAAGGATCGACTGGTGCCGGACCACACATTGCTGCTGCTAATACTGGAATTCCAGGAATTGCTGCAATTAGAGAAGCTAGAAGAGCAATCGATGACGTTGGTAAAACTGGAAAAGTAACATTGATTTATGCAGGTGGTGTAAGAGATGGTGCAGATATGGCAAAAGCATTAGCTCTTGGTGCAGATGCAATCGCAATTGGAACTGGATCTATGATTGCCTTAAATTGCAATAAAGACATTCCTGAAGCAAATTTTGAAAAGGAAATGGGAGTAAAAGCTGGTGAATGTTATCACTGCCATACAGGCAGATGTCCTGTTGGTGTTGCAACTCAAGATCCTAAATTAAGAGCAAGATTGAATCCTGATGATGCGGCGCTTAGAGTTTATAACTACTTACATTCTATGACGCTTGAAGCACAATTGCTTGCTAGAGCTTGTGGAAAAACAAATATTCATTCGTTAGAGCCTGAAGATTTAGCTGCTCTTACCTCTGAGGCTTCAGCATTAGCGAAAGTTCCTCTAGCTGGAACAAACTATACAGTTGGAGTTGATAACTATCATAAAATATAGATTTTATTATGGCAAAGAAAAAAGGTAAAAAAATAGCTAAAGTAAAAGAAATCAAAGGTCAACTAGGAAAAAAAAAAGAAACAGCCAGAGAAAAAATGATTGGTCAGTCTATCGGTTATCGATATGACGTTAACCTTTTACCGGATTACAATAAGATTACACCATTCCTAAAAAAATATATTGAAGCAATGGGCTGGGATGATCTTAATTGGTTAGAGGATGTTCATATGGGATACGAAGAAGATAGACCAGCAGTTTTTTGTAGAAATGCTAATGGTTGGGTAACAATTCCTAAAACTATCAAATTGCCAAATAACCAACAAGACAGAGATATGATAGCAAGAGAACTTTTAGTTAAATTTCAAATGTCTCCAAAACATCCTCTTGTTGATTTGAAAAAAGCTTACTTAAAATTTTAAATCACAATCTTAAGTTGATTCTAATTTAAAACTTACCGCCATTACTAGGTTTTAGCACATTCTTTTATTTGTCACTTCTTTTAAAATTTTATAGGATTTTGAAAACTAATATGGAGAGAGACTATGACTGATCAGTTAGCTGCTCTTACAACCATATTTACAGAATTTTACTACTGGGTAACAGTGGTATTAATGTTTTTAATACACGTTGGGTTCTGTATGTATGAGGTTGGAGCATCTCGTTACAAACACCATCAACATACTCTTATGAAAAACACGATGCTGATACCGCTGGTAACAGTGACTTGGTTTTTGTTTGGTTGGTGGATTTATTGGGCTTTTCCGACAGGACCTGGATTAGCACCATCAATAATGAATGAAAGTTCTGCTCTAATTACCGATGACTCGGCATTTAGTTCAGTTTACTATAAAGCAACAAGTGAGTTAATGGCAATAAACTTGGGAGACCATATTTCTGGTGTTTTCTGGGCTGCATTTCTATTATTCTCATGGACTGCTGCATCAATCGTTTCAGGAGCAATAATTGAAAGAATAACTACTTTTGCATTTGGTATTTTAGCTATTGCAATTGGATCTGTGTTCTGGGTAATTGACGCTGCTTGGGGCTGGCACTTTGATGGTTGGATGTTAAAACTTTTAGGATACCATGATGCTTATGCATCAGGAGTAATTCACGCAATTGCAGGTGGATTTGCTTTAGGTGTTCTTATGGTTTTAGGACCAAGAATTGGAAAATTTTCATCTAGCGGTGAACCAAGAAACATTGGACCAAGAAATCCTTGGTTAGTAACTATAGGATTGTTTTTAATCTATACAGGTTTCTGGGGTTTCTACGCAGCATGTAATATACCAATCTTTGATCTTGGACCTGAATATGGTATGGAAGGCATATCTTATTGGACAGCAACTAACATATACGTAACCCCTACTACACTAAGTGGTATTACTTTTAACTTCTTGATGTCACTATCAGGTGGATTATTAGCCGGTTATTGGATTGCAAAAGGCGATCCTTTCTGGACATACTCAAGTGGACTAGCAGGTATCATATGTGCTTCAGCTGGAAATGATTTATATCATCCAATTCAAGCAATGATTATTGGTATGATCGGTGTTGTAATTTCATACAAACTACATTATTGGGTTGAACGTAAGTTCAAAATTGATGATGCAGTTGGTGCAGTTGCGGTACATGGTTATGCTGGATTTATTGGTCTAGTAATATGTGGTTTTGTTCTTAATGGTTATCCATCATCTGGATATAGTGTTGGTGCTATGTGGGACGGAACAACTTATGCTACAATTAACCCATTAGGACAATTCCTAGGAGCATTAATTATGTTCGTAGTTCTTGGACTAATACCAGGTTATGTAATTGCAAAAGTTCTTCATGGAATGGGTAAATTAAGAATACCTCGTGATGTGGAGATTGCAGGACTTGACTATGAAATAATGGAAACTGCTAAAAAAGACGAAAGAGCTGTTTCGTCTGCAACCAGGTAAAGGAGAAACAATATGGCAACAGTCACAAATTGGATCGATCACCTGAACAAACCTGCAGAAGAAGTTGTAGGTGCTGTTTATCCTGGTGCTGGATCCTCAGAAGGATTGCTAGTAATCTTAGCAATTATTTTATGGGTTGGTTGGCATGTTTTAACTGCAAGGTCTGAAAGTGATGAGCTTGATAGACTTTCTAGAAAAAGACATGGTCCAAATGATCATAAAAGTAATATTACCGACTGGTAATTAGATAATAAAATTTGGGCGCTGCATTTGTGCGGCGCCCTTTTTTTTTATATATTATATATATGTCGGAAAATAATAATAATAATGAAGAACTTAGACCAAGTAAGATGAGAGGTGTTGCTTTTCCAAAAGCAAAATACGGAGTCTTTGCCGCAATCATCATTATTGTAATAGTTAATGCCATTTACTATAAAGACTTTTTAATATCTTTAATAAAGTAAAATAAATCATGTGTGGAATAGTTGGAATTTATTTAAAAAACGAAAAATTGAAAAACTCGCTTGGATCTCTACTTTCTAAGATGTTAATCAATATGGGATCTCGAGGACCTGATAGTGCAGGATTTGCGATTTACAAAAAAGAGGAGAAAGATAAATTTAAATACTCTTTATGTATAAATAGTTTGAATTATGAAGATTTTGAAAAAAAAATTAAAAAATATGTAGATGCTGATTTAGAAAAAAATTCAGATCACGTAATTCTAAAAACGTTAACAAAACCAAACAAAATGTTAGATATTCTTAAAAATAATTTTAAAGATGTATCTTTAGTAGGTTATGGAAAATCAATTGAAATATTTAAACAAATTGGAGATCCTAGAGATGTCGTAAAAAAGTTTAAACTTGATGATTATTTTGGTTCCCACGCTATCGGTCATACTAGAATGGCAACAGAAAGTGCAATAACAACTGACGGTTCACACCCCTATTCTACTGGTGAAGATGAGTGTTTGGTTCATAACGGCTCTTTATCAAATCATAACAATCTTAGAAGAAAGTTAAAAAAGGATGGAGTTAATTTTGACTCAGAAAATGATACTGAAGTAGCAGCTGGATATATCTCAAACAATCTTTCTAATAAGAAGAGTTTAAAGGAAACACTCAAAGATAGTCTAAAAGATTTAGATGGTTTTTATACTTTTATTACAGGCACAAAAGATGGTTTTGCAGTTTTAAGGGACGAAATTGCTTGTAAACCAGCTGTAATTGCTGAAACAGATGATTATGTAGCTATTGCATCTGAATTTCAAGCCATGGCACATCTTCCTGAGGTAAATAATGCGAAAATTTTTGAACCAGAACCGGGTGTAGTTTATTCTTGGGGTAATTAATGGAACTAGACTTAAAAAAATTAGAGCTAAGAAATGTAAACGATAAACTACAAAATCTCGATAGAAAAACTAATGAGAGAGATTTCACAATTATCAATCCTGAAGGAAACCATGCAATCTGCGCAGGATTAGATAAAGAAATGAATGTAACAATTAAAGGTCATGTTGGTTATTATTGTGCAGGAATGAATAAGAAGGCAACTATTACAGTTGAGGGAAATGTTGGAACAGGGGTGGCTGAAAATATGATGTCAGGAAAAGTTCATGTTAAAGGAAATGCCTCTCAATCTGCTGGTGCAACAGCACATGGAGGTCTTTTAATAATCGATGGAGATGCTAGCTCAAGATGTGGGATATCAATGAAAGGTGCAGATATTATTGTAAAAGGTTCTGTTGGTCATATGTCAGGTTTCATGTCACAATCTGGTAATCTTATAGTTTGCGGAGATGCTGGTGAGGCATTAGGAGACAGTTTATACGAAACAAATATCTATATTAAAGGAAATGTAAAATCTCTGGGTGCAGATTGCATTGAAAAAAAAATGGATAAAAAACATATCAATAAATTAAAAAAATTTTTAAAAGATGCAGAAATAAAAAACCATAAAGCAGAAAGCTTCAAAAGATACGGTTCAGCTAGAAAATTATATAATTTTAAAATAGATAACAATTATTAATAATGAAAAAAAATAATAAAACTCATCCTAGACAATCTTGGACTTTCGATGAGTACACAAATTCTGAAATTAGAAGGGCAGCAGCCACAGGTATATATGATATTAGGGGTGGAGGATCAAAAAGAAAGCTTCCCCATTTTGACGATTTACTATTTTTAGGAGCTTCAATGTCAAGGTATCCTCTGGAAGGTTACAGAGAGAAGTGTACAACAAATGTTACATTGGGAACTAGGTACGCAAAAAAACCATTAGAACTCGAAATACCAATTACTATTGCTGGAATGAGTTTTGGAGCATTGTCTGGTGCAGCTAAGGAAGCCTTGGGAAGAGGTGCAAGTGCAGCTGGTACATCAACAACTACAGGTGATGGTGGCATGACGCCTGAAGAGAGAGGACAATCAAAATATTTAGTTTATCAGCTGCTTCCATCAAGATATGGAATGAATCCTGATGATTTAAGAAAAGCAGATGCAATAGAGGTAGTTATAGGACAAGGTGCTAAACCTGGCGGTGGAGGAATGTTATTAGGTCAGAAAATTAATGATCGTGTTGCAAAAATGAGAACTTTACCTAAAGGAGTTGATCAAAGATCAGCGTGTCGACATCCCGACTGGACTGGTCCGGACGATCTTAAAATAAAAATTTTAGAATTAAGAGAGATAACCAAGTGGCAAGTGCCTATTTTTATCAAAATTGCAGGGGCAAGACCTTATTATGATACAGCTTTAGCTGTAAAGGCTGGTGCTGATGTGGTTGTTCTTGATGGAATGCAAGGTGGAACTGCAGCTACTCAGGAAGTATTCATTGAAAATGTGGGACAACCTACTTTAGCATGTATAAGACCTGCGGTTGATGCTCTTCAAGATCTAGATGTTCATAGAAAAGTACAATTAGTAATTTCTGGTGGAATAAGAAATGGAGCTGATGTTGCAAAAGCTCTTGCATTAGGTGCTGATGCAGTTTCAATTGGGAGTGCTGCTATGATTGCTATAGGAGATAATGATCCTAAATGGGAAAATGATTATAAAAAACTTGGTACTACTGCTGGAGCATATGATGATTGGCATGAAGGGAATGATCCTGCGGGAATTTCTACTCAAAACCCAAAATTAATGAAAAGATTAGATCCTAAAAAAGCGGGGAAAAAGCTTACTAATTATTTGAAAGTTATGACTTTAGAAGCTCAAACGCTCGCTAGAGCATGTGGTAAAAATAGTTTACACAATTTAGAACCTGAAGATTTGTGTGCTTTAACTGTAGAGGCTGCAGCTATGGCAAGGGTTCCGCTTGCTGGAAGCAATTGGATACCGGGAATAAAAGAAAAAAAATGATTGCTAGGCATCTTTTAAATAATTAAGATTAAATATGCCAAAAAACTTATCTCAAATAGCAAAGTCGAAAAAGATAAAATACTTTCTTATAAGCTTTGTAGACTTATTTGGTGTTTTAAGATCTAAGCTCGTACCAGCTCAGGCAATAAGTGAAATGCAAAGAAATGGTGCTGGTTTTGCTGGTTTTGCAACTTGGTTAGATATGACACCAGCTGATAGTGATATGTTTGGTGTGCCAGATCCAAACAGTTTAATTCAATTACCTTGGAATAAAGAAATAGGTTGGTTAGCATCAGATTTATATATGGATGGAAAACCTGTAAAAGCATCTCCAAGAATTATGCTAAAAGAACAAATTAAAAAATTATCACAAAAAAAATTACAAATGAAATCAGGTGTTGAATGTGAATATTTTTTAATTTCTGATGATGGATCTTCAATCGCTGATCCAAGAGATATACAGTCAAAACCTTGTTATGATCAATCTGCTTTAATGAGAAGATATAATTTAATAAAAGAAATTTGTGACAGTATGCTTCAATTAGGATGGAAACCATACCAAAATGATCATGAAGACGCTAATGGCCAATTCGAAATGAATTGGGATTATTCTGACTGCTTAACAACAGCAGATCGACATGTTTTTTTTAAATTTATGGTAAAAAGTTTAGCAGAAAAACATAGCTTGAGAGCTACCTTCATGCCAAAACCTTTTCACAATCTAACTGGAAATGGGTGTCATGCTCATGTCTCTGTATGGAATGGAAAAAATAATAAATTTTTAGATAAAAAAGATAAATTAGGTTTAAGTAAATTGGCTTATAATTTTCTTGGCGGAATAATGAAAAATGCTCAGGCACTATCTGCATTTTTTAATCCAAGCATCAATAGTTATAGAAGAATCAATGCTCCTCCAACTAAATCAGGCGCAACATGGTCTCCAAGTAGTATTTCATATACAGGAAATAACAGAACGCACATGATTAGAATTCCTGATCAAGGTAGATTTGAGTTAAGATTAATGGATGGTTCAGCTAATCCATACTTACTTCAATCCGGAATAATTGCTGCTGGCCTAGAGGGTATAAATAAAAAAATTAATCCTGGCAAACCATTGCACTGCAACATGTATACAGATTATAAAAAATATCCAAATTTAAAAAAACTTCCTAATGATGTGAACCAAGCAATTAAAATGCTTGAAAATAGCAAATCACTTACAGATGCTTTCGGAAAAGATGTAATACAAAGCTACATAAAACTTAAAAAACAAGAAATTAGAAATTTTAATAATAAAGAAAAATTCAACAAAAAAAGACCTGTTACTCAGTGGGAAAAAGATAATACTTTAGATTGTTAAAGTGAAAAGCTTAAAAGATCTTAAAAGCTGGAGATATAAAAAATTATTAAAGAATAATCATTACAATTTTAAAAGAAGTTATGTTTTAAAATATCTTCCTTCTGCATTAATCACTAATGCCTATAAAACAGTATCTAGTTGGAAAAATTATAAGTCAACACCTCTATTATCACTTGATAAATTGAAAGAAAATTTAAATTTGAATAATATATTTTATAAAGATGAGTCTAAAAGATTTCATTTAAAGTCTTTTAAAGCTTTGGGTGGGGCATACGCCGTGGAGAGAATATCTAAAGGAAAAAAGAATATTGTTATTTCATCAGCAACTGCTGGTAATCATGGCCGGTCTGTTGCCTGGGGTGCAAAAAGATTAAATCTAAAATGTAAGATTTTTGTAAGTCAGTATGTAAGTCAAACAAGAGTCGGTGAAATAGAAAAATTCGGGGCTGAGGTAATAAGAGTTAAAGGAAATTATGAAAACTCATTAGAGGAATGCAAAAGACTCTCAAAAAAAAATAATTGGCAAATTGTTCAGGACGTTTCTACCAAGAACTATAAACATATTCCTCAACTTACTATGGCTGGTTATTCCATTATGATTAAAGAAATATCTAAACAAACAAGTCATTACATAACCCACATATTTGTTCAAGCTGGCGTTGGAGGATTGGCAGCTGGTGTAGTTGCTGGGGTAGCAAAATATTTTAAAAGAATTCCAAAAATAATCGTTGTTGAACCTGATAGAGCGGATTGTGTACTTCAGAGTGTAAAAGCTAATAAATTAAAAAAAATAAGAATAAAACAAGAAAGTATAATGGGTGGAATGTCATGTAATGAAATGTCACTTGTCCCATGGCAAATATTAAAAAAAACTTCTAACTATTGTGTGTCTGTTGCTGACAATAATGTTGCAAAAACTACAGCGATGTTAAGAGATAGAAAATTGAGCAAACGTTCAATAATAGGAGGTGAATGTGCAACTCCTGGGGTAATTGCTCTTATAGGTTTAGCTAACAATCGTAAAGCGAGAAAATCATTAAATTTGAGGGAGGATTCAAACATTCTTGTCATTGGATGCGAAGGAAATGCAGATGTTAAACTTTATAAACAGCTGCTATCAAAAGGGAGAAAATAATATTTATATGACAAAAAATGCAATAGCTTGGATAAGGGAAGACTTTAGAATTGATAACAATCCTGCCCTCTCATACGCCACACAAAATCATGAAAATGTAATCGCATTATATATTTATAATAAAATTGATTTTGATAATAAGAGAGAAGCACAAAAATGGTGGTTATTTAAATCTTTAGAAACATTTAAATCAGAATTATCTAAATACAAAATAAATCTTCAAATATTAGCAGGTGATGAGGTTGATATTTTTTCTAAAATCAAAAAAAAAGATGACATTACAATATATTGGAACAAGATTTATGAGCCCGATGTAATCGCAAAAGGGAAAAGGATTCGAGATACATTCTTAAAAAATGAAGTTGAATTTAAATATTTTAAGGGAAATATTTTAAATGAATTTCAAGAGGTTACGAAGAATGATGGGACACCTTTCAAAGTATTTACTCCTTTCTGGAGAAATGCTGAACAAAAATATTTAGGTCTACCACCAAGTAAAAATTATATTGTAAAGAAAAAAACAAAAATAATATCCCTATTTAAAGATTGTGTTGAACCAAAAAATATTCTACCAAAAAAATCTTGGTATAAAAAATTTGAAAATTATTGGAAAGTTTCAGAAAGTGACTCAAAAAAAGTTCTTAACAATTTAATTAATGATAAGATTAAAAAATATGATACAGCAAGAGATTACCCCTCAGTAGAGGGTACATCTAAGTTATCCCCATATATTAAACATGGACAAATACATGTGAGTACTATTTGGAAAAAATGTAGCGAAATTAAATCAAAAAATATTGGTTATAGAAAATATATTAATGAATTAGGTTGGCGTGAGTTCTCGCATAGTTTGATTAATTATTTTCCTGAGTTCTTAAAAGGAAATTATAGAAAAGAATTTGATAAATTTCCATGGGTAAAAAATGAAAAATTTTTAAAAGCTTGGAAATCCGGAATGACTGGTTATCCAATTGTCGATGCTGGGATGAGAGAATTATATGAAACTGGCTGGATGCATAACAGAATAAGAATGGTGGTAGGCTCTTTTTTGGTTAAACATTTAAGAATAAATTGGACTGAAGGAGAAAAACATTTTAGAAATTGTTTATTAGATTTTAATAAAGCAAATAATGTTGCACAATGGCAATGGGTTGCTGGGTGTGGTGCTGATGCCGCACCATATTTTAGGATATTCAATCCAATTCTTCAGGGAGAAAAATTTGACAAAGAAGGTTTGTATGTAAAAAAATGGATTCCTGAACTTAATAAAGTTCCTCAAAAGTTTATTCATAAACCTTGGGAAATGGATTTGAAATTTCAAGATGCAATCAAAACTGTTATTGGAAAAAATTATCCAAAACCAATAGTAGTTCATGAGGATGCTAGAAAGGCTGCTTTATTAGCTTTTCAAACTCTAAAAAAATAAGTCTATTTTGATCTACTCGCCCACCATTTATCAAGTACAAAATACCAAACTGCATTAGCTAGCGGTTCTACGATTGCATCTGTTAGAGCAATCATAAAGGAAACATCAGCTATTGACATTAAAACAATAATTGCAATAGCGAAATGACCTATTGTATAAACAATAGTCCTTAGAATTGAACCTTTGTTATTCTCAAAAATATCTTTGGTAGTTTTAAATATACCTTTAGTTAGTTCCATGCTCTACTTTCCTTAGCAAATTATCTAAAACTAAATGAGATATATTTAGCTTTGCGAACAAACATCTTTAATAACAGGTACATTAGCACAATCTGCACATTTAGTTTTTTGCACTATACAACCATTATCAAGAACTTTAACATCCACTACTCTGTCACACTTAGAACAAATAGATGAAACAGTTAATCCGCATTTTTTACAACTGTAGTTTTGTGTTTCCATAAAATAACAATAAATATTAAAGTTTATTTTTCAACTTTAATGTTAGCGAATGATAATCACTCTCAAACTTTTTTTGAGAATGATTATCATTAGCTAAAAAAACTTAACAAATAATTTTTTTCATTCTCCAATAAAGTGATGAAAAATTTTTCTTTCATGAGATTGAATTCGATGTTCAAAAAGATATAAGCCCTGCCAAGTACCAAGAATCAATTCATTTTTTTTGATACTCAAAGATATTTGGTTATTTGTTAAAGTAGATTTTATATGTGCTGGCATATCATCCTTACCCTCTACAGTGTGAATATATAATTTATTATTCATTGGCACTAACTTATCAAAATAATTTATCAAATCAGCTTGAACATCAGGATCAGCATTCTCTTGAACAATTAAGGAGGCACTAGTGTGTAAAATGCTTAAATTGAGAATTCCATTAATGAATTTCTTTTCTTTAACCCAATTTATTGTTTTGTCTGTAAATTCATAAAGTTTCTGGCCATTTGTTTTAACCTGTAATTCAAAAAATTCCTGCCTCATAATTAATTATAGTTTAATGATGTTAGCTCAAATAAACGACTTGTAGTTCTTTTAAAGATATCAGATAAACTTTTTGAGGATTTAATTGAGTGCAAATCGCTCTCTGATGTAATCATTAAAGGAATTTTTTTTTCATAAATTACGTCAATTAATGTAATAAATCTATGTTGTTGATTTGAATTATTCTCATTGAAATTTGGTAAATTTTCTATGAATATAAACTTAGAACTTTCTGAAATCCTGATATAATCCTCAGCTCCTAGGTTTTTGTCACATATATCCTTAAAATCTAATCGAAATATACCCTCATAATAATTTCTAAATTCCAATTTTCGTCCTTTTATATCAAAAAATTTTGAGCATTGTTTTTTGTTTTTTGTTACTTTTCTAAAAAATTTATTAAGTTTAAAATTTGTCGATTGATTTAACGGAAATAGGAACCTATCTGAATTTCTATTTTTACTAGTTCTATA
>CACOCL010000009.1 GCA_902625825.1 uncultured Pelagibacteraceae bacterium
ATAATAGCGGTGATTTATTGAACTACTCAAGTCTTTCACGCCCACTAATTGAAGTGAGAGAGGTGTGCCTTAAAACTTTAGAAAATTATAAAATAATTCATATGATAATAGAAAATTATAAGATTAATGATAAAAGCTATCCTTACCTACCGAAAAATTTAAGATGTGAATATTTTTTTTTAGATGTTAAATTTATTTGTATTTCTGAGAATATAATTAAAAATTTAGAGTCTCGTATGAAAAAATTTCAGATTTCTATTAATAAAATTATCAGTGCAAATTATTTAAAGAGTTTTTTCAATGAAAAAGAGAAAGATTTAGGTATTTGGGCAATGAATATTGATAATGGTCATAATAAGAATGAAGTCCAATTTCATAAAAAAATGTTAAAAAAACAGGGTTTTTTTGAAAAATTTTTTAATTTTTTCAGTTAAAACTGTATTTTCTAGTAACATTTGTTGTTTTTGATAAATGCCGGATAGATATTAAAAGTTCTACGTGTCAGGATTAAATCAAAAAACTGTTAAAAATGAAGTTTCCTTTACTGGAGTTGGCCTTCATAATGGCAAAGAAGTAAAATTAAATATTAAACCAGCAGAACCAAATACAGGTGTAGTCTTCAAAAGAACGGATCTAAGGAAGGAAAATTTAATTTATCCAAACTTTAATAATGTTTGCAATACATCTTTGAACACGACAATCGCTAATGAGTTTGGGGCTAAAGTTTCAACAATAGAGCACTTAATGGGGGCACTGCTTGGATTAGGAGTAGATAATGCTCTAATTGAGATTGATAACGAAGAAGTACCAATTCTTGATGGCTCTGCAAAAGATTTTATTAAAAAAATAGTTGCTACAGGATTAAAAGTAAGCTCTTCCCCAATTAAACTTATTAAGATAAATAAAAAGATAACTTTTAAAGATAAGGGCAGATATATAACTATTGAACCATCAAAATTAAGTCTAGACATTGACTTTAGACTAAAATACGAAAATCCTATAATTGGAAACCAAAGAAATAAAATAAATCTTTACGAAGATGATCTTGAGAATATATTTCATTCAAGAACATTCTGTTTATTTGAAGATATTGAGGCGATTAAAAAAAGGGGACTTGCAAAAGGTGGGAGTCTTGAAAATGCAATAGTAGTCAAAGATAATGAAATTTTAAATGAGGAAAATTTAAGAAATTCTAAAGAATTTGTAAATCACAAAATATTAGATTGTATTGGTGATCTCTATACATGTGGTTACAGAATGATAGCTAGTGTGACTTGTTCTCAAGGTGGTCACTTTTTAACAAATCAGCTATTGAGAAAAGTATTTGAAAATAAGGAAAATTTTTCAATAATTGAAATTCAAGAAAGAAGTCTCCCTCATACATTGATAAATAGAAGTTTATTGAAATCAATAGCTTAAATTAAGTAGATTTTTATATTCAGTTATTTTATTTATATCTTGTAAATCATGATGAAATTAAAAATTATTTTTTGGGTATGTTTATTGCTAATTTCATCATGCGCAAATGAGGAAAAAAGAATCTCAAAGATAAAAGAAATTGATCAAAATAAAGAAATGGTTATGACATATAGGGAAGCATACGAAGCTTTAGATAAAAATGACATATATTTTGCAGCAAAAAAATTTTTAGAAGCTGAGCTTTTGTATCCACAATCTGTTTGGGCACCTAAGTCTGCACTTATGGCTTCCTATTCATATTATCTTCAAAATTATTATGCTGAGGCTTTATCCAATCTTGAAAGATATTTAAGAACATATCCAACTGACCCAAACCAAGCATATGCACACTTTTTAATAGCAATGTGTTATTATGAAACTATAGAGGATGAAAAAAGAGACAGTGCTCCGTTGATACAAGCAAAAAATAAGTTTAACTTTATAATTAAAGAATATCCAAATACAGATTTTGCGTTAGACGCAAGATTTAAATTAGATTTGATAAGAGATATTATGGCCTCAAAAGAAATGTATTTAGGAAGACATTATATTAAAAAGGAGAAATGGATACCTGCAATCAAAAGATTTCAATATGTTATTTCCGAATATGATCAAACAGTATTTGTAGAGGAAGCTATTCATAGATTGGTTGAAATAAACTATAAAATAGGCCTCTTGGATGAGTCTCAAAAATATGCAAATTTACTTGGATATAATTATCTTTCTAGTGAGTGGTATAAAAAATCTTATAAGATTTTTAATAAAGATTACTCTCTTGAAAAAAGAAAATTGATAAAAAAAGAGAAGAGAGGGGTCATAAAAAGATTTAAGAAACTTTTTGATTGATATGAAAAAAAATCTAATCAAAAAAAAATATCAGAAAAAAATTGAATTACTTAATTATCATAATAAGAAATATTACGATGAAAATATCTCTGAAATTGAAGATTCAGAATTTGATCAGCTTAAAAAAGAAATTTTAGACTTAGAAAAAAAATTTGATTTTTTAAAAAGCAAAAAATCTCCATCATTATCAGTAGGATTTAAACCATCTAAAAATTTTAAAAAAGTCTCCCATAAAGTCCCTATGCTTTCATTGTCTAATGCATTTTCAGAGGAAGATTTGGTAAATTTCGAAAAAAGAGTTTTCAATTTTTTGAGTGAAAATAGAGAAAAATTTGAGATCGAATATAGTGCCGAGCCTAAAATAGACGGAATTTCAGCATCTCTTATTTACAAAAAAGGTAAATTCATAACCGGATTATCCAGAGGTGATGGTAAAGAAGGAGAGGATATCACTGAAAATTTAAAAACTATAGACGATATCCCAAAAAATATTTTAGCAAAGGATTTCCCAAATGAGATTGATATTAGAGGTGAAGTTTTTATTCAGAATAGTGATTTTAAAAATCTTAAAGATAAATTTGCAAACCCAAGAAATGCCGCTTCAGGCTCTTTAAGACAAAAAAACCCGGACGACACTAAAAAGATACCTTTAAAATTTATTGCATATACATTTGGTTATGAAGATGGCATGAAAATTAATGATCAATATAATTTTTTAAAAAGTTTAGATGTATGGGGTTTTAAAACAAACCCTTATAATAAATTAATAAAAAGTACAAAAAATTTGATGTCGAATTACAGACAATTAGAAAATATAAGAGATCAATTAGATTTTGATATTGATGGTATCGTATATAAAATAAATAGTTTTGATTTACAAAAACGTTTAGGAAATGTAGCCAATGCTCCAAGATGGGCAATTGCACACAAATTTTCAGCAAATAGTGGAGTATCAAAAATATTAGATATTGATATTCAAATTGGAAGGACCGGAGCTCTAACCCCTGTTGCAAAAATAAAACCAATTAACATAGGGGGCGTAGTAGTTTCAAATGCAACTCTTCATAATGAGGATGAGATTAAAAGAAAAGATATCAGAGTTGGAGACACCGTGACAGTTGAAAGAGCTGGGGACGTAATTCCACATATAATTTCTGTAGATTTTAAAAAAAGAGATAATAATTCAAAAAAATTTATATTTCCAAACAAGTGTCCTTCTTGCAGCTCTATTACCGTGAAAGAATTCAATTTAACAACAAAGAAAAAAGATGCAGTTAGGAGATGTTCAAGCGAGGGATTTGAATGTGAAAAAGTCGCTATAGAAAAAATAAAACATTTTGTCTCAAAAGATGCCTTCAATATAGAGGGTTTTGGAAAAAAAATTGTTGAAAATTTTTGGAAACAAAAATTACTTAAACTACCACAAGATATTTTTTCTTTGAATTTTATCCAAATAGAGGAAATGGAGGGCTGGGGCAAACAATCAATTTCCAACTTAAAATATTCAATTGAATCACGTAAAAATATATCTTTTGAACGATTTGTATATGCACTAGGTATAAGACACATAGGTCTAGAAAATGCAAAATTAATTTCAAAATATTTTAAAGTTCCCAAAAATTTTTTTGCATTATCAAAATCATCAAATTTTAATGAATTGTTAGAAATTGATGGAATTGGAGAAACTCAAATAAATTCAATCAAAAATTTTTTCTCCAATAAAACAAATTTAGAAGTTTTAAAAAAACTCGAAAAAATTCTTAAAATTCATAAAAGTATTGCTCTCACAAAAGATGGCCGCCTCAAGGATAAAACTTTTATGATAACAGGAAAATTAAATGGAATAAGTAGAGCAGAAGCAAAATCATTGATTGAAAAAAATTCTGGCTCAATAATAAGCAGTGTTTCTAAAAAATTAGACTATCTAATTATTGGGGAGAAACCAACCAAAAGAAAAGTAGATGCTGCAAAACAATTAAAGATTAATATTATTGATCAAAATGAACTAATAAGAATTTTAGATAAAGCTCATTAACCATTTTTTTTCTCTATTATCCAAAAATTTTGATAATTTTGAGTAAACATCCAAGTGATACCTAAATAAGTAATCTTTTTCACTTTCATTCAATAAATCATAATTTATTAAATCTTTTTCTATAGGTGCAAGAGTAAGATTTTTAAAAAATAATTTTTTTTTATCTTTTGATACAAATAATAAATTCTCAATTCTTATTCCAAATTTATCTTTTTTATAATATCCAGGTTCATTGCTTAATATCATCCCTTCACAAAATTTAATTGAATTAAATTTAGAGATTGCTTGCGGTCCTTCATGCACATTAAGAAAAAAGCCCACACCATGACCGGTTCCATGATCATAGTTAAGATTATATTCTTTAAGGTATTTCCTGGCACGAATATCAATTAACCTTCCATTGTTATGAATGTTTAAATTTGATCTAGCTACAGCAATGTGGCCCTTTAAAACTCTAGTAAAAACATCTCTAATGTTTTTATTAGGTTTTTTGAAGCATATCGTCCTAGTTACGTCTGTTGTGCCGTATTTATATTGACCTCCAGAGTCACATAAAAAGATATCATTTTTGTTTATTATTTTAGAATTTTTTTTATTTGCTCTGTAATGTACTATCGCTCCATTTCCTCCAGCACCAGCTATTGTATCAAAACTCGGGTATAAATAATTTTTGTTTAATTTTCTAAAGCTTTCTAATTTTTTTTGTGCTTGAAACTCAGTGATCTTTTTTTTATTAATTTTTTTTATCCAATATAAGAATTTAGTCAAAGCAACCCCATCTAAGAGATGACTATTAATCATTCCATCAATTTCTATATGATTTTTTATTGATTTTAAGTAGTAAATAGGATCTTCTTTTTTATCTATATTAAATTTTTTCTTTATTATTTTTTCGTAAAATAAGGAACAACTTTTTTTATCAATTACGATTTTTCCATATTTTAACCTATTCAAAAATTTCTCAAAATTTGAAGGTTCAATAACTTGATTATTTATTAATTTTCCCTCAAATATTAATTTTTTGGCTGTAGTTTTTTTGGAAATAAGAAAGATTTTTTTCTTATCATTTATAATCAATCTGCAATTTGGTATTGGGCTATTTGGATTATCATAACCCCTTATATTTAGTAACCAAGCAATATTTTCTGGCGCAGAAACAAAAATATAGTTTGATTTTATTTTTTTTAACCAAGAAACAACTTTATTAATTTTTTTTTCGTAGTTTTCTCCAGCAATACTATCACTTAAAGAAAAAAAGGGTTTTGATGAATATGAGCGAGCATTAAAAATTTTACTGATCACTTTATTAGAAATTGCCTTAATTTTATTATGTTTGATAAAAAACTTTTTAATTTGATCAGATGTAAAAATTTTAGGATCAATACCTAGAACTTTATTTTTAAATAATTTGCAATTTATAATTTTTTCTAATTTGACTACTTTAAAATTTTTTCCAGACTCTTTTTGTGCTTGAATGGTATATCTTCCATCTACAAAAAGATAATTCCTTTTTTTTAGGATAATTGCGTAGCCAGCAGAGCCTGTGAAATTAGAAATTAGTTTTAATCTATCTTCTCTTGAATGTTCAGAAAAAAATTCATCATTTTTTGGAATAACGTACCCATCTATACTTAGTTTTTTAAAACTATTTTTAAGTTCTTTAATTTTTTTAATGGTCATTTTATTCTTTTTTGATATCTAAGCCATCCAGGGCTTCTTACTGTATCCTCATTATCAAGATCTTGATTAAACTCAAAATCATCGATTTCATCTTTAGAGTCGTCAAAAAATGAATTTTTTTCTAAATATTTTTCTGGCAATTCATCAATAAATCTTGATGCCATGCTATCAATCCAATCGCCTTGATAAAATCTGTTCATTGAAAAAGATACGATAGCATTTTTTTTTGCTCTTGTGATTCCTACGTAAGCGAGCCTTCTTTCTTCTTCAAGACCATTTTGGCCTTTTTCTTCAATAGATTTTTGATGAGGAAACAAACCTTCTTCCCAACCAGGTAAAAAAACTGTTTCGAATTCAAGACCTTTTGAAGCATGCATAGTCATCATGTTCACTTTCTCTCCTTCCCAATCTTGGTCAATTGAGGTCGCTAAAGAAACATGTTCTAAAAAACTTTCTAAATTATCAAATTCTTTCATAGCACTTAAAAGTTCTTTAATATTTTCAAGTCTATTTTCATTTTCTAGATCTTTTTTATTTTTTAACATTGCAGAATATCCAGACTCGTCCAAAATCAATTGTAATAATTTTACGTGACTAATCTTTTTGATAACCAAATCATTTCTCCATTTTGTCATTAAATCAAGAAATGAACTTAGTCCTATTTTTGCTTTAGGCTTTAATAAATTTTCAGTTATCATTTTTCTCGCAGCTATTTCTAATGAACTTGAATTTTTTTTTGCATTTTCATGAATTAGTTTAATTGTGCTTTCACCAACTGAACGTTTTGGGTTATTAACAATTCTTTCAAAAGCCAAATCATCTTTACTTTGGTAAACTAATCTTAAGTAAGCTACACAATCTTTAATTTCAGCTCTTTCATAAAATTTTGTTCCTCCTAAAATTCTGTAAGGCATTCCAATTTTTAAAAATCTCTCCTCAAACTCTCTTGTCTGAAAAATTGCCCTAACTAAAATAGCAATGTTATTTAATGAGTGGTTTTTTTTAATTCTTTCGATTTCATCTGAAATTCCGGTTGCTTCATCTTTGCCGTTTTTGAAACATTGTAATTTAACTAAATCACCATCATCCATAGTCGCCTTTAAGTTTTTGCCAACTCGATTTTGATTATTAGCGATTAACTCTGATGCTACAGCTAAAATATTCTTGGTAGAGCGGTAGTTTTCTTCAAGTCTAATAATTTTTGTATTTTCATAAACTTGGTCAAACTCAAGAAAATTTTTGATTTCTGCCCCTCTCCAACTGTAAATAGATTGATCGTCATCTCCAACACAGCAAATATTTTTATTGTTTTCCGATAAAAGTTGAAGCCATTTACTTTGAATATAATTGGTATCTTGATATTCATCTACTAAAATATATTTAAAATTATTTGAATAAATTTGCCTAAGATCTTTATTCTTTTCAAATATTTTTACAACATGAAGAATTAAATCACCAAAATCACAAGAATTTAATTCAATTAATTTTTTTTGATAAATTTTATAAATTGGCAAGATAGTTTTCTCATAAACATCTTTCTGATTTATAATAACTTCATCAGGATAAAAACCTTTATTCTTCCAACGATCTATGATTGCTAAAATATATCTTGGTGCTAATTGTTTAATATCAATGTTTTCAGATTTACAAATATTTTTTATTAATCTGATTTGATCATCAGTATCAATAATAGTAAAATTTGAGTTCAGATTTACAGCTCCAGAATGTTTACGTAAAAGTTTTGCACAAATTGAGTGAAAAGTTCCAAGCCAAGATAGGCCGATAGCCTCCGAGCCAAGTAGACGACTCACTCTCATCTGCATTTCTTTAGCAGCCTTGTTAGTGAAGGTGACTGACAAAATTTGATTTGGATAAGCTCTCTTTTTTTTAATAATATTTGCTATTCTAGTGGTAAGAACTTTAGTTTTTCCTGACCCAGCTCCAGCTACTATTAATAAAGGGCCGTCTAAGTGCATTACAGCCTCTTTTTGGGCTTTATTTAGATTTTTTAAATAATCAGAGTTTACCATTTAGAATAATTTATTATAAGTTGAACAATCTTTTATGAATAAACATAATTTATTAATTAAAAAGTTAAAGAAACAATTTTATTCTATAAATAATTCAATAGAAAATAGTTTCAATAAATTAAAATATTTAAAAAATAATTTAAAAAAAACCAAATTTACAAAGAATAATAAAGTTTTTATCGCCTCTGCGACAGCTACTATTTTAACGCTATCTTATTTTCTTATACCCACTCTTTATAATAAAAGTACTATTCAGTCTCAAATAAAGAATCATATAATTAAAAAATATAATGTTAGTGTCAAATTTAATGAAAATATCAAATACGGGCTATTACCATCACCACATTTTGTTGCCAATAATTTATCAATTATAAGAGACAAAAAAGAGATTGGTGTAGCTAAAAATTTTAAGATTTTTATGGCTATAAATGATTTTCTTAAAGTCAATGAAATTGAGATTAAAGATCTTAGCTTTAATAAAACAGATTTTACTGTTCAAAAAAACGATTTATTGTTTTTCAAAGAACTTTTAGAAACAGAGCCTAATGAAAATAGTATCTTAATAAAAAATAGTAATATTTTTTATAAAGATGAAAATGAAGAAGTATTATTTATTAATAAAATTTTTGATAGTAGATTTTACTACGATTCTAAAAATTTACAAAATGTGTTATTGTCTAAAAATAGAATTTTTAATGTTCCATATAAATTAAAAATAGAAAATAATAAATTTAATAAAAAATTTATCACTAAGTTTTCCTCAAAAAAAATCCGTTTAAATATAGAAAATGAATTTAGTTATGATGAAGAAAATAAAAGTGGTTTACTAGATATTTTATTTATAAATAATAGCACAGCTTTGTCTTATAAGATTAAACCGAATTCTATAGATTTTGGCTCTAAAAATTCAAAAAATAATTACAATGGAACAATAGAGATCAAACCCTTTTATTTGACAGCAAGTTTAGATTATGAAGGGTTAAGTACGAAAAATTTTTTTGATGATGAATCTCTTTTTATAGACCTAATTAAGTCAGAAATTTTTAATAACAAAAATTTAAATGCAAATATTAAATTTAAATTAAAAGATATAACTAATATTGCAGAGTTAAGAGATTTATTTTTAAATATAAACATTAAAGAGGGAAATATAAATTTGTCTGACTCAAGTTTAATGTGGAAAGAGGATCTTAAAATATTACTTGATGAATGCTCTTTAAATTATGATGGAAGTCAAATAAATTTAGACGGTAAAGTTACTTTGGAATTTGAAGATTTAAATAATTTTTATAGATCCTTCCAGATAAAAAAAATTGATAGAAAAAAAATTGAAAAAATTGAATTATATTTTGTTTATGATTTTAATCAAAATTCAATGAGTTTTTCTAATGCTAGAATTGATGGATCACCTAACTTAAAAATAGAAGAATATTTTGATGAATTTAATGAAAGTGGAAACAGAGTATTTAACAAGGTAAAGTTTAAAAACTTTGTAAGTGATTTTTTTAAAACTTATTCTGGATAAATCATTTTTTTTGGATTTACTATTCGATCGTAATCTTTTTCATTAATCAACTTTGTTTTTAAAGATTCTTCTTTTAAAGTTGTATTATTTTTCAAAGCATTTTTAGCAATCATTGCAGCATTATCATATCCTATATGTGGAGCTAGAGCTGTTACAAGCATGAGAGAATTGTCTAAAAATTTTTTTATCTTTACTTTGTCAGCTTTTAATCCTCTCACACAATAAAGTGCAAAGTTTTTTGAACTATCCGCTAAAAGATCAATAGATTGTAAGATATTGTGAGCAATTAAGGGTTTAAAAACATTTAGTTCAAAATGGCCATGCGAGCCAGCCATAGTTATACCATTATGATTTCCAATTACTTTTACACAAACCATTGTTACTGCTTCGGATTGTGTAGGATTAACTTTTCCTGGCATTATAGAAGAACCAGGTTCATTTGATGGTAAAATTAATTCACCATATCCCGCCCTTGGCCCAGATCCCAAAAATCTAATATCGTTTGCAATTTTCATTAAACAAACTGCAGTTGTATTAAGAGTTCCTGAAAAATTCACAATTTCATCATGAGCAGCAAGTGCTGCAAACTTATTTTTAGTTGGTTTAAAAGGGAGTTTAGTTATCTTTTTAATTTCATTAATAATCTTTCTATCAAATCCCTTTTTACTGTTTATGCCAGTTCCTACTGCAGTTCCACCTTGAGCTAACAAGAAAATTTCACTTAATGCATTTCTAATTCTCTTAATACAATCCTCTAATTGTGATTGGTAACCTGAAAACTCTTGACCCAAAGATAATGGTGTTGCATCTTGTAAATGAGTTCTACCAACTTTAATTATATTTTTAAATTTTGTTATTTTTTTCTTTAATTCTTTATTAAGAAGTTCAAGTGATGGTAATAATTTATTTTTTGTCTCAATAGCTATAGCTATGTGCATTGCAGTAGGAAATACATCATTAGTAGATTGTGATTTATTAACATGATCATTTGGGTGAACTGGCTTTTTTGAGCCCTTTTTCCCACCTAAAATTTCATTAGCTCTGTTTGCTATGACTTCATTTACATTCATATTAGTTTGAGTTCCTGAACCTGTCTGCCAAACTTTCAATGGAAAATGCTCATCTAATTTTCCAGATATAACTTCATTAGAAGCTTTAATTATTGCTTTAGAAATATTTGGTGAAATCTGTTTTTCTTTATTGTGAATAATAGCAGCAGCTTTTTTTATTGTCGCGATAGATTTTACTAAAACCGGCCTTACTAAAAATTCACCTATATCAAAATATTTTTTTGATCTTTGAGTAGATGCGCCCCAATATTTATCATCAGGAACGTTTATAGACCCTATGCTGTCAAATTCTTTTCTAAATTTCATTGATTAATAAGTAACTATTAAACTATATATATACATTAATTTTAAAAAACTTACAGGAGCATTATGTCAAATTTTAGTAAGGTTGGAATTTTTATGAAAACTTTTGGACAAGAAGTAAAAAATAAACCCTCTTTTAGCTCTGATAAAATCAACAAATTAAGACTGGACTTGATTAAAGAGGAATTTAATGAACTTACAGAAGCAATGAATAAAAGAGATTTATTAGAGGTTGCTGATGCATTAACTGATATTTTGTATGTAACTTACGGAGCAGGTCATGCATTTGGAATTAATTTAGATAAGTGTTTTGAAGAGGTTCAAAATTCAAATATGAGCAAATTAGATGAGAATGGCAAGCCAATTTATAATGAACATGGCAAAGTAATGAAAGGGCCAAATTATTTTAAACCAGATCTATCAAAATTCGTTAGTTAAAATTCAAGTTTAAAATCTATTGCCGGGGCGCTATGGGTAATGCTTCCAATAGAAATTCTATCTACCCCAGTTGCAGCAACTGATTTTACAGTTTTAAGATTAATATTTCCAGAAGCTTCAGTCTCGTAATATTTTTTTGCCAGTTTCACTCCTAATTTCAGATTTTTATTGTTCATATTATCAAATAAAACACAATTGAATTTTAATCCAATAATTTGTTTTAGCTGACTTAAATTATCTACTTCGACAGTAATTCTTTTACCTTTCTTTTTTTTAATAGCAGAAGATACTAATAGTCTAATATTAGAACTTGAGATATGATTATCTTTAATTAAAAATTCATCACTAAGATTAAATCTATGATTAAATCCACCTCCCAATTTAACAGCATATTTCTGAATAACTCTTAAATTTGGAATAGTCTTTCTTGTGCAGCAAATTTTGCACTTTCTACCAACTAATTTTACAAACTTATTAGTTTTTGTGGCGATGCCTGAAATGTGAGACAAAAAATTTAAAGCTACTCTTTCGGCAATAAGAATATTTTGTGCATTACCATGAATGGTTGCGATTAGTGTTTTTTTCTTAACAAAGGATCCATCTTCTTTTTTTACAATAAATTTTATTCTTTTATCAATTAATGAAAAAGCGTATTTTGCGAACATTAAACCAGCAACAACAGCATTTTCGTTGGAAATTAATTTTGCTTTTATTATCTTTTTATTTTCTAATAAATTAGAGGTTATATCTCCTAATGGATATAAATCTTCATTTAGCGCAAGCTTAACTGTATTTTTTATAAAATTTTCACTTAGTTCTATTCTAGACACAAAGAATTATCTACCAATGGCAACCATTTTTTCTACTGACAATCTTGCTTTATTAATTGTTTCTTTATCCATAATAATTTCACCAGTTTCGTTCTCTAAACAATCTAAGATTTTTGGCAGAGTTATTTTTTTCATATGGGGACACATATTACACGGTCTAATAAACTCTACATTTGGATTTTCAACTTGAATATTATCACTCATTGAACATTCTGTAACCATCATTACTTTCTTTGGTTGATTATCTCTTACGTAATTAATCATTCCTGATGTTGAGCCCGCAAAATCACTTGCCTTTATCACATCCGGTGGACATTCAGGGTGTGCAATAATTTTTATTCCAGGATTGTTTTTTCTAATATTAATAATTTCTTTTTCATTAAATTGATCATGTACAATACAAATCCCTTTCCATGATATTATTTCAACATCTGTTTGTGAGGCAACATATTTTGCAAGATAGTCATCAGGTAAGAAAATTACCTTTTTAACACCTAAAGATTTTACTATTTTTACTGCATTAGCAGAAGTGCAACAAACATCAGTTTCAGCTTTTACATCAGCAGAGGTATTTACATAAGATACTACCGGAATCCCCGGATATTTTTCCTTAAGCAATCTTACATCCTTTCCTGTAACTGACGACGATAGAGAGCAACCAGCTTTCATATCTGGAAGCAAAACTTTTTTATTCGGACTCATTAACTTTGCTGTTTCAGCCATAAAATGAACTCCTGCCATGACAATTATATCAGCAGAAGTTTTTGCGGCCTCTACAGCTAAAGCAAGAGAGTCAGCCGAAAAGTCAGCAATACCATGATAAATCTCAGGTGTTTGATAATTGTGAGCAAGAATTACAGCATTCTTTTCTTTTTTTAATTTATTAATTTTATGAATATATGGCGCGTGAACTGACCACTCAATCTCAGGCATCACCTTTGATATTTTTTTATAGATGGGGTCTGTCGCTTTTCTTACTTCTTGGTTAAATTCCATAATTAAATTTATCAATTTGAAACCTTCTTGTCATTGATTTAATGTGGGTCAAATTATATTGCGGCCATGCTGAAATTGGTAGACAGGCACGGTTGAGGGCCGTGTGGACCTAGTCCATGAGAGTTCGAGTCTCTCTGGCCGCACCAAAATTCATATTTTGAGCCACTGAGGGATAAAAATTTTAAATTTCCCATTGCTTGTTTTGTATATTTTGTCCCTGTCAAAGTTTTTATCGTTAAACTTTATAATGGCAAAAGGATATTCTTTATCAATTAATACTTTTCCAATTTCAACATCATTATTATAAATCTTCTCACCTTCGGATAAATTTCCATCAACTAATTTAATTGGCAGCAATCTTTTTGAAAGTTTATTTTTTAATTTTATTCTTGCAGTGTTTTCTTGACCAACATAGCATCCTTTCTTAAAGTCAATTCCATTAAGCTCTTCGTAATTACATTCAATACCAAACAATTTATCTTTTAATTTATTTAAATCTTTTGGTACTATTCCAAGTTTATGACTCTGTTCATAGTAATTATCAATTTTATCATTTTTCAGACCAAGTTTTTTGAGTGACAAATAAAGTTTTTCCAAATTAATAATTAGTCTGGCTCCTAAGTTTTTATTTCTGGGGTCTAGAATAATTGGATCTTCTCTATATCTTAAGGTAAAGCCCGGAATATCTTTTGCACCTTCAATATTTAAGTATTTTTCAAGTCCAAAACTAGCAACAACAAATTCATTACTTAAGTTGAGAATTTCAACTTTTGATCTTAATTTGTATAGATTTAGTTGTTTAAATATCTCCTCAGATTGAGATTTTTCACAATCAATAAAGAAACCTAGTTTATGTTTTACAACTATCAATTCATATAAAAACTTACCCTGTGGAGTAAACAAAGATGCAAAACAACTGGAATTGTCTGAAACTTTATTGATGTCATTACTGATCAGATTTTGCAGAAAATTCTTGGCATCATCACCATTGACATACAATATGGCCCTGTCATCTAATATATAAACATTATTATTCATATTTGATTGATATTTAATTTTAATATAATACCTTTTCTCAAAAATGTTAGATCTAATAATCAAAAATGGGCAATGTTACATAAATGGAAATTTAGAAAACAAAGATATTGCTGTTAAAGATGGTAAGATAATAAAAATTGGCGAAGTATCAGAAAGAGCAAAAGAAGTTTATGATGCAAATAATCAAATCGTTCTGCCAGGATGTATAGATACTCAAACTCATTTTAGAGAACCTGGCTCAACAGACACTGAAGATCTTCATTCCGGAAGTAGGGCAGCGGTTGCTGGTGGCATCACTGCAGTGTTTGAGATGCCAAACACAAATCCTCCCACATCAAATATAAAAGAATTTCAAAGAAAATTAGACCTTGCAAAAAATAGAATGTATTGCAATTACGCTTTTTATTTTGGTGCAACTGCAGAAAACGTTAACCAATTAGCCGAATTAAAAGATTTAGAAGGATGTTGTGGTATCAAATTATTTGTGGGTTCTTCAACAGGTAATCTTTTAGTAGCTCTAGAAGAAGATATAGATAAAGTATTTAAAAATTGTTCTAAAGTAGTTGCCGTCCATTCAGAGGATGAAGAAATTTTAAATAAGAATAAAAAATTAATTAAAAATGGAGATGTGCATTCACATCCAATTTGGAGAAGCGAGGAGTGTGCTATTTCCTCTACTAGAAGAATTGTTAGAATTGCAAAAAAGTATAATAAAAAAGCACATGTTCTTCATATAACAACAAAACAAGAAATAGACTTTTTATCTCAACACAAAGGCAATATTACTTTTGAAATTACACCACAACATTTAACAATCTATGCACCTGATTGTTATGACAAGCTTGGAAGTTATGCTCAAATGAATCCTCCGATAAGAGACAAATCTCACTATGATCGATTATGGTATGCAGTTAAAAATAACATTAACGATACGATCGGATCAGATCATGCTCCACATCTAAAAGTTAATAAAGATAAAGAATATCCTAATTCACCTTCAGGAATGCCAGGGGTTCAAACTCTAATGCCAGTGATGTTAAACCATGTTAATGATGGCAAGTTAACACTCAATCAATTGATAAATTTGGTATGTGAAAATCCAATTAAAATTTTTGGTATTAAGAACAAAGGATTTATTAAAGAGGATTATGATGCTGATTTCACTATTGTCGATATGAATAAAAAGATTGTGATTAAAAATGAAAATATTGAGAGTAAATGTGGATGGTCTCCTTTTAATAATGATGAATTTAAAGGCACTCCTGTAGCCACTATTATTGCTGGTAAAATAAAAATGAAAGATGGCAAAATTTTAGGCGATCCTGAAGGAAACCCATTAAAGTTTAACTAAGTTTAATCGTAAAACTATTAACTAGAACAACTCCAATTACAATTAGAAATAAACCTAGAATTGCTTGCCAGGCTAGAGTTTGTTTAAAAAAAACATATCCAAGTATTGCTATCGTAAATATTCCAAGACCGCTCCATGTTGCATAAACTATTGCTATTGGAAGTTTATTCACAACAAAAGTAAGCAAGTATAATGCACTAATATAAAAAATCGCCAGAAAAGTTGTTGGAATTAACTTGGTAAAATTTTGAGAAACAGGCAGTAACATCGTTCCAGCCACTTCACAAAAAATTGCACCAATCAGAAATAAATAAGTTTTAAGCACTTTTTAAGATATTATTTTGAATTAAATCTTCTTTAATCTCGTCTAAAATAGCTGGATCGTCAATAGTAGGAGGCATTTTATATTCAACATTGTCTGCAATCTTTCTTATTGTTCCTCTTAAAATTTTTCCTGATCTTGTTTTCGGAAGTCTTTTAATAACAATAGCAACTTTAAAAGCGGCTACTGGTCCTATTTTATCTCTAACCATTTGAATACATTCTTTTGAGATTGTTTCGTTATCTTTATCTACACCAGCTTTTAAAACAATTAATCCAATAGGTAATTGACCTTTTAATTTGTCAGCTATTCCAAGCACTGCACATTCCGCAACTGATTGATGTTCTGACAAAACTTCTTCTATCGCACCCGTTGACAATCTATGGCCTGCAACATTGATAATATCATCGGTTCTGGACATAATCCAAATGTAACCATCTTCATCAATATGACCTGCATCATATGTTTGATAATAACCTTCATAATTTGACATGTAATTTTCTTTATATCTTTGATCTGCATTCCAAAGAGTTGGAAAAGTTCCTGGAGGTAAAGGTAATTTAACAACTATATCACCCATCTCATTTGGTTTAGCTAAAGTTTGGTCTGATTTTATAATTTTAACGTCATAACCAGGTACAGCTTTACAAGCTGAGCCATATTTTGTTTTCATCATTTCAATACCTGTGCAATTTGAGCTAATCGCCCAACTCGTTTCAGTTTGCCACCAATGATCAATTACTGGAACTTTCAATAAATTTTCCGCCCATTTAATTGTATCTGGATCAGCACGCTCTCCTGCAAGAAATAGACTTTCAAATTTACTTAAATCATATTTGGAAAAGAATTTTCCTTGAGGATCCTCTTTTTTAATAGCTCGAAAAGCTGTTGGAGCAGTGAATAGAGATTTAACTTTATAGTCAGAAATAATTTTCCAGAATGCTCCTGCATCAGGTGTACCTACAGGTTTACCTTCAAACAATACAGTTGTGCATCCTTTAAATAATGGAGCATAAACAATATAGGAATGACCAACAATCCAACCAATATCACTTGCTGACCACCAAACATCATCTTCATCAATATTGTAAATATTTTTCATTGTCCATTTTAATGCAACGATGTGGCCCCCAATGTCTCTTACAATACCTTTTGGTGTACCTGTAGTACCAGAAGTATAAAGAATGTAAGCAAATTCATTTGAATTCATCTCAACACAATTGGTATCTTTGGCATTAGCATGCGCTTCATCCCAACTTATCTCTATTGGAGCATTTAATTTAACTTCGTGACCTTTTCTTTGAAATAAGATCATCTTACTAATTTTATGTTGAGCTTGTTTGACAGCTTCATCTACTAAAGGTTTGTATTCAACAGTTCGTCCTGGTTCAAAACCACATGATGCAGTGACTAAAAGTTTAGCCTTACTGTCATCAATTCGGCTTGCAAGTTCATTTGAAGCGAATCCACCGAACACAACTGAGTGTATTGCGCCAATTCTAGCACAAGCAAGCATTGCAATAACCGCTTCAGGGATCATTGGCATGTAAATTATAACTCGATCCCCTTTATTGACACCTTGATCTTTTAGTGCACCTGCAAACTTAGATACTTTTGATCTTAATTCTTTATATGTAAATTTATTTTTGTTTCCCGTAATTGGACTATCATAAATTAAAGCAGTTTGACTTCCTTTACCCTGATCAATATGAAAATCTAAGGCGTTGTAACATGTATTTGTAACGCCATCTTCGTACCACTTATAAAAAGGAGGATTGGATTTATTTAAAATTTTTGTTGGTTTTTTAAACCAAAAGATATCATCAGCAGCCTCTTGCCAAAATTTTTCGGGGTTTTTTATAGAATGATCGTAAATTTTGTTAAATTTTTCAGACATTATTTTTTGATTCGATAGTTAGTTTTATTGTGGTTTTTAAATCACAAATTGCATTTAATTTTAAAAAGTAAGGAAAATCAATGTAAATTAATGTCATTTAAGCCTTCTATTAAGTGTTTTTATTTGGTATTTAACGCACAACTTTGGCTTAGTAAGAGCTAAGCCTAGTTTATATAAACTAAAGTAAAAACTAACTAAAGAGGGAGTTTTTTATGAAAAAACTTAAACTGTTTGCTCTTGCAGCTGTTGCCTTAACAGGTTTGACAGGAATTGCGCATGCAGCAGACGCTACGATGTTGGCACAGGACGACTTCGTTGGAATTTCTTTTTGGATAATTTCAATGGGTATGTTAGCGGCTACAGCTTTCTTCTTCATGGAGAGAGGTACTGTTAACCCTGCGTGGAAAACATCGGTAACTGTTGCAGGTCTTGTAACTGGTATTGCTTTCATTCACTATATGTACATGAGAGAAGTATGGGTTGCTACAGGTGACTCACCAACAGTATACAGATATATTGACTGGTTAATTACAGTTCCATTACAGATGGTAGAATTCTACTTAATCCTAGTAGCTGTAAGAAAAGCAAATTCTGGAATGTTCTGGAGATTGTTAATCGGTTCATTAGTAATGTTAATCGGAGGATACTTAGGAGAAGCAGGATACATCAACGCTACACTTGGTTTTGTAATCGGTATGGCAGGTTGGGTATACATTCTTTATGAAATATTCTCAGGTGAAGCTGGAAGAGCTGCTGCTAAAAGCGGTAACAAAGCTCTAGTAACTGCGTTCGGTGCAATGAGAATGATTGTAACTGTAGGTTGGGCTATTTATCCATTAGGTTATGTATTTGGTTACCTAACAGGTGGTGTAGATGCTAACTCACTAAACGTTGTTTACAACTTAGCTGACTTCATTAACAAAATTGCATTCGGTCTAGTAATCTGGGCAGCTGCAATGAGTTCTGGAGCTGGTGCGAGAAGCAGATAATTACTAAGTAATTAAATAATTTTAGGGCGAGTATGTTTTCACATACTTGCCCTATTTTTTTGCATAACTATATAATAATCATGACAAAAATAACTTACATCACACATGACAATAAAAATCATACGATAGATGTTCAGAATGGATTGAGTGTTATGGAGGGTGCGGTGCAAAATGATATCCCAGGTATAGATGCGGATTGTGGAGGCGGCATGGCTTGTGCGACATGTCATGTGTATATAAAAGACGAGTGGTTTGATAAGATTCCAGCTAAAGAAGATGGAGAAGAAGATATGTTAGATATGGCCTTTGAACCAAAAAAAAATAGCAGGCTGAGTTGCCAAATAATAGTTTCAGATGAACTTGATGGTCTTACTGTTAACATTCCATCAAAACAAGGATAAGATGAATAAAATTGATGCATTAATTATTGGAGCAGGACCTACAGGTTTATTTACGGCTCACCAACTAAAACTAATTGGTTTAACTTGTGAGATAGTAGATAATCTGGATAAAATTGGTGGTCAATGTATAGAACTTTATCCAGATAAACCAATTTATGATATCCCTGCAGTGCCTGAATGTACAGGAGAAGAACTTACTAATAATTTGATCAATCAGTTAAAGCCATTTGATATTAAATTTCATTTGAGTGAAAGAGTTGATGAAGTAAAAAAAGAAAATGAAAATTGGGTTGTAAAAACTAATAATGGAAAAATATTTTTGACACCAAATGTAATTATAGCAGGTGGAGTCGGTTCTTTTGAACCAAGAAAATTTCCTGTAAAAGAGTGTGAAAAATTTGAAAATAAATCTGTATTTTATTCAGTAAAAGACAAAAAAATTTTTGAAGGAAAAACAGTTGCAATATTCGGTGGTGGTGACAGTGCATTAGATTGGGCAGTTGAATTATCAAAAAATTCCAAGGTAAATTTAATACATAGAAGAGAAGATTTTAGGGGTGCCCAAGCAACTGTAGATAAAGTTCATGAGCTTGCAAAAGATGGAAAAATAAATCTATTTACAAAATACCAGATGACCTCGATTAAAGGTGAGGCTCAATTAGAAAGTATAGATATAAAAAACGAGGATAATGAAATTAAGAATATCAAAACAGACTACGCGTTAGGTTTTTTTGGTTTGATAATGCAACTGGGCCCAATAGCAAATTGGGGTTTAAATATTGATAAGAAAACCATTGAGGTAGATACAGAAAAGTTTGAAACAAATCAAAAAGGTATCTATGCAGTAGGAGATATTTGCAATTATCCTGGAAAGCTAAAACTTATACTGTCAGGTTTTCATGAGGGAGCTTTAGCAGCTAGAGCTTGCTTTAAATTAGCAAAACCAAATGAAAAATACAGATTTGAATTTACTACTTCATCCAAAATTATCAAAGACCGCCTTGGTGTTAAAGGTGATTGAATTATTTTCTGCAAATACACCTAATGGAAAAAAAATTAGTATAATGCTAGAAGAAATTGGTTACGATTATAAAGTGACCAAAGTTGATATTAATAATGGAGAACAATTTGAGGAGGGGTTTAAGAAAATAAGTCCTCTAAGCAAGATTCCAGTAATCATTGACCACAAAAATAATCAAACAGTTTTTGAGTCTGGAGCAATTTTAATTTATCTAGCTGAACAAAGTAAAAAGTTTTACAATCAAGAAGATAGGCTACAAATAAATCAATGGTTAATGGCACAAATGGGTTATATTGGACCAATGCTAGGTCAGCATCACCAGTTTCATCACTATAATTCTGGTAAAAGTAAATTTGGGGAAGATAGATACTTTAAAATCTCAAAAAGAATTTACAATGAACTTGATGAAAGATTATCTGTTTCAAAATTTTTATCAGGTGAGAAATATACAATTGCTGATATAGCTACTTTTCCCTGGATAGCCCGTCATGAGTGGCACGATATTGGTTTAGCTAAATTTAAAAATCTTTCAAGATGGTACTGTGAAATTTCAAAGCGCGAAGCAGTTATCAAAGGTTTTTCGTTTATGGATAAAGGTGAGTTTCCACCAAAACCTTAATCAACCCATTGAGTTAATTAATCTCATTAAGGATACAACTATACCATGACCTGACAACTCAATAGCCAAAATTATGATAACGATTAATATTATTTTTGTATTCATCTAGTTAATACAAATATTAATAAAAGAGCCCAAAAAAAAGCATAATAAAAATATATGTATTTCTTTGTAAACTTATAAGTAACTGGATTATGAACTTTTTTTTCTTTTTTTCTTTTTTTCATTTTTTTAGTCATCCGCATGAACTTTTTCATCTTTCTCGTGTTTTTCCTGAGCAGCAATTGTATACTTAGCTACTGGTCTAGCCATTAATCTTTTAAGTCCGATTGGTTCTGCTGTGTCTAAACAAAAACCATAAGTGTCATCTTTAATTCTTAATAAGGCTTTATCAATTTCTGAAATTAATTTTATTTGTCTATTAATAGCTTTCATTTCAACATTTTTATCTGTATATGAACTTGCTTGATCAACAATATCTGCAGAGATGCTGTTATCATCCATACTACCATTGTAAAGTGCTTCATTATTAGCTTTAACAAGTTCTTTTTTCCAATCCTGTAATTTCATCCTAAAAAATACTTTATGTTTTTCACACATATATTTTTCAGTCTCTTTAGGTTCGTAAGATTTGGAAATTTTAATAGGTCCCTTAGGTAACTCTTTAAGCTTAGGAACTGTTTTTTTTACAGGTTTGCTTATTATTTTTACTTTTGGTTTACTAACGGTCTTTGATTTAATTTTAGCAACCTTTTTTTTAACTTTGCTAGTTTTAGGCATATTGTTAATTTTAATTCGAGGGAGTATATTCAGCAAATTATACGTGTCAAGCAAGCTTAATTACTGTAATTAATTACCAATGAATGTTTTGAATAAAAATATAAATAATGTTTTTTTTATTTTTGCGATTATCCATCTAGTAATTTGGACAGCGGTTCCATCTTTGACAAACAAAAATTTACCACTAGATGTAATAGAAGCGCTAGCATGGGGCAGCAATCTTGATTGGGGGTTTAATAAGCATCCACCAGGCAGTGCTTTTTTTCCAGAAGTTTTTTTTCAAATTTTTGGACCTCAAGATTGGTCATATTACCTATTAAGTCAGATTTTTGTTTTAATTTCATTTTATTATGTCTTTAAATTTTCTTCTGAAATTTTAAACAACAAAAAGTTAGGTTTAATCTCTGTACTTTTGCTTGAGTCTATTTTTTTTTATAATTTTACTACACCTGAATTTAATGTGAATGTCTGTCAATTACCATTTTGGTCTTTAGTAGTATATTATTCGTGGAAAATTTATAATTCAAAAAAAATTGAATTTATTGATTGTTGTTTAATTGGTTTATTTGCAGCCATAGGATTTCTATCTAAGTATTTATTTATCTATCTTTTGATATCAGTCGATTTATTATTCATTTATTTGATCTTTTTTAAAAAAACTAAAAAATTTGATTTTAAATATTTAATAACCTTGGAAGTTTTTATTGTTCTTCTAATTCCGCACTTGATATGGTTAAATAACAATGACTTTATTACGATCACTTATGGATTAAAAAGGTCAGGTTTAGAAAACACTGCTGTTTTAGATCATTTGGTTAATCCAATTATTTTTTTATTAAAACAAGTTGTAATATTACTGCCATTCTTTTTTTTATTATGGTTGTTAACGAGTAAGTTTAAATTTAAGATTAATTTAAAAGACAAAAAATTTATTTTTTTATTTTTCGTAAATATTTTTCCAATAATTTTAATTTTTGCTACATCTCTTTTAACTGGATCTAAAATAAGAACAATGTGGATGGCGCCTTATTATCTTTTCTTTGGAGTATTTTTTGTTTATTTAATACAATCCAAAATAAACTTTAAAAAGATTAATTCTTTTTTATATGGTTTTTTATTTTTATTTCTTTTATCACCTTCTTTATATTCTTATATTTCAATCTCTCAAACTGACAAAAGAACAGATTATCCAGGAAAAGAAATTGCCACAAAAGTTCAGATAATTTGGAATAAAGATTTTGATAATGAAATTCAATTTGTTACTGGAGATGAATGGAAAGCAGGAAATTTATCTTATCATTTGAAATCAAGACCTAAATGGGAGGGTTTTACTAACAATGAGATATTAAATAAATCATCACAATTCATTTGCGTGGATGATGTTTGTTTGGGAAGATACTAAAACTTAAAATTTTTAATATGAAGATTGTAATTTTAATTCCAATTTATAACGATTGGCAATCAGTGTTCAAGTTAGTTGAAGAGATTAATACAGTTTCATCAAAACAAAAAAATGAAATTTCAGTTATCATAGTTGACGATGCATCAAATCATGATCGTCAAAATGATAAAATTACTTTTGAAAATATAAAATCCATAAAAATTTTACACATGAAAATAAATCAAGGACACGCAAGATGTATAGCAACAGGCTTAAAATATATTTATGAAAAAGAGGATTTTGATTTTGTTATACCAATGGACGGAGACGGTGAAGATCAACCAGTTGAAATTGAGGGATTCTTAAACAAGATAGAAGAGTCAGGGGGAAAACCAATTGTTGGGGAAAGAACAAAACGTTCAGAGAATTTTGTATTTAAAACATGCTACTTATTACATAAATTAATTACACTAACTTTTACTGGCAATTCAATTAAATTTGGTAACTTTACTTGTTTGTCCAAACATACAGTCGAAAAAATGATTAATGAAAAGGCCACGTGGAACAGTTTTTCAGGTGCATTAAAAAAAATTGAGAATGATTTATTTCCAATTCCGTCTATTAGGGGAAAAAGATATTTTGGACCATCAAAGATGAGTTTTTTAAATCTTATAAAACACTCACTATCAATTATGAGTGTTTTTAGAAAAGTATTTCTTTTACGTTCTGCTTTATTTATTATCCTCTATATCTTATTTATTAAAAGTTATGCATCAATTGTGACAGCAATTCCATTAGTACTATTATTAATTGCTGTTTATCTAATCTCGAACTTAGCATTAAGAGAAAATATGAGAGAATTTAAAGACTGTTTAAAACAAATTAATTATATTGATCAAATTAAATGAAAAAAAAAGATCTTTATTATGAAAGAATTCCAACAAAACTTTTAAGAGAGGATGTGAGACATCTTGGAAATGTTCTTGGTAAAGTTATTAAAGAACAAGAAGGTCAAAAGTTTTTTGATTTAGTGGAAAAAACAAGAATTTTATCAAAAGCAAACACGATTAAACCAAATCGGAGAAGACTTAACGATAAAGTAGTAAATGTAATTAAAAATCTCAATCCTAAAAATACATTTAAATTAACTAGAGCGTTTTCTCATTTTATGAATTTTATTAATCTAGCGGAATTAGTAGACACATCTAGAAGCTTAAATGAATATGAAAACAACAAAAAAAAGATTAATAAAACTAATATTTTTATAGAGGAAATCTTTGAGGAGCTTTTTAAAAATAAAAAAATTGATAATAATAAGATTTATAACCTCACTAAAAATTTAAATATTGGAATAGTTTTAACAGCACATCCTACTGAAGTTAAAAGAAGAACGCTTATTCAAAAATATCATAGTATTATGGAGATACTTGAAAAAAGAGAACTTTTTAAAGATCATCCATCAAAACAAATAACACTTGATAAAAAACTTCATGATGAACTAACAATAATTTGGAATACAGATGATCTAAAAAGATCTAAACCCTCCCCATTCGACGAGGCAAGATGGGGGTTAGCAGTTATTGAGGATAGTTTATGGAATACAATACCAAGAGTTTACAGGAGATTAAATTCAATTTTTACGAAAAATATGAGAAAGAGTTTACCAAAAAATTTTAATCCAATCCAATTTGGATCATGGATGGGAGGAGATCGAGATGGAAATCCAAACGTTACATCTGAAGTCACAAAAAATGTAATTCTTTTATCCAGATGGGAAGCAGCAAAATTATATGAAAAATCATTAACTAAAATAATAAGATCTTACTCAATGAAAAAATGTTCTCAAAAAATTCTTAGACGAGTTGGAAAGTCATTTGAACCTTACAGAGTTTTTTTAAGACCTTTGAGAGATAAAATGAGAATTACTCACAGGTTAATTGAGCAACATTTAGTAAATAAAAAACCAATCGATCAGAAAAAACTATTAAGTTCTCGGGAAGAGATACTTAAACCTCTTAGAATTGTAAGAGAGTCTCTTGAACAAAATCAAAATGAAAATATTGCTAGTGGTGAGTTATTAGATTTAATGAGACGTGCAAAATGTTTTGGTATTAATTTAGCGAGACTTGATATAAGACAAGAATCATCAAGGCATAGCCAATTAATCGGAGAATTTATCAAAAAAAAATCTGATAGAAATTATTTTAATTTTAATGAGCAAGAAAAAATTAAATTTTTAAAAGAGGGGATAATTTCAAAAAAAAATAATATTAGACAATTTCAATTTCAAAATAAGGAAAATAAGGAAGTTTGGTCTACTTTTAAAATTCTAGCCAATGAACCTAGCGAATGTTTAGGAGCTTATGTAATTTCAATGACAACTTCAGCCTCTGATATATTGTCCGTTCTATTTTTACAAAAAGAAGCTAATATTAAGAATAAGTTGAGAGTGGTACCGTTATTTGAAACCCTTGATGATTTAATTAATGCAAAAGAAATTATGGAAAAACTTTTTTCACAATCATGGTACAGAAAGATTATTAAAAATAATCAAGAGGTAATGATTGGATATTCCGACTCAAATAAAGATGCAGGCAAGATTTGCTCTAGCTGGCATCAGTATAAAGCACAAGAAGAGATAATAAAATTGGGAAAAAAATTTAAGATTAATGTAACTTTCTTTCATGGTAGGGGCGGTTCTGCTGGAAGAGGTGGTGGTCCAATTCAAGCAACATTAAGATCACAGCCTCCAAACTCAGTTAATGGCAAAATCAGGATAACTGACCAAGGTGAAGTTATTCAACAAAAATATGGCTATGAGCCTTTAGCAGAGTATAATTTATGTAGTTATATAGGGGCTGTTGCCGAAGCAACTTTAAATCCTCCGCCACTACCAAAAAAAAATTGGAGATCCCTAATTGAAAAAATGTCTGAAATATCAAAAAATTCTTATAGAAAAAATATCAATCAAAATTTTGATTTTATAAAATATTTTAAAACAGTAACACCTCATAAGGCTTTGGGAAAACTCTCTATAGGCTCTAGACCATCTAAAAGAAAAAATGTTGATAATATAAAAAGTTTGAGAGCAATACCCTGGGTTTTTGCATGGACACAAATAAGGCTTATGCTTCCCGCATGGCTTGGAAGTGCAGAAGCTTTAAGATATTCATATATAAGCCAATTTAGAAGAACATTATTTGATATGGAAAGAAATTGGCCTTTTTTTAACTCGATGCTTGATATGTTAGATATGGTTATTTCTAAGGCTGATCCTGAAATATCAAAAATTTATGAAGAAAATCTTGCTGATGAAAGTTTAAAAAGAGTTGGAAAAAAACTAAGATTTCAATTCGACGTTATTAAAAAATTGAATAAGAAAATTACACCTAAAGAAATAATTTCATCAAGAAAACAATTCAGAACATCTGTTATAATAAGAAATATATATTCAGAGGTTTTAAATATAATTCAACCAATAGTTATTAAGAAGTTAAAAAAAAGTAAAAAAATAGAGGATAAGAAATATTTAAACGATGCTTTACTAACCTCTATTGCAGGAATTTCTGCTGCGATGAAAAATACTGGCTAATGTTAAAAAAAGTTTTTGTTTTATTTATTTTTGTATTGTTTAGCACCCCTTCGTTTTCAAACTTTAAAAAAATAAAAAATAAAGCAACAATCACTCAACCAGAAATTATTTTTCCAATTCAAAAAGATAAAAAAGGATGCATCAAAGATTTATATATATCTCCAGATAAAAACTATGTTTTACCAGTATTAAAGGTCAAAGCCCCTTCTGGGTACGGACTTGATAATAGATTTGATCACGCTAAGAGCAAATTTGAAGATTTTAGTTTTCCCTGTGGTAGTGGAAATGTAGAAGCGTGTGAAAATGTAAAAAGAGTAATTTTAGAGTGGGCAAAAGCTAATGCTGCCCAAAGAACGGGACCTTCTGATGGAGAAGGACGACACTGGAACGATACTTTAACTGTTAATCTTTATATAGCTTCACCAATGATGGCAGCATATTCATTTGCCAAACAAGTTATTGACGTGACAGACGCAGAAGACAAAATTATTAAAGATTGGTTTAAAAAGATTGTCAAAAAAAATAAACATTTAATGTATGAATACTCAAACTATAAATCAGGATCTGGTGCAGCTGGCACACCCAAAAGAGCACATAATCATGCCTTATCATCTGCAATGAGTCATATGCAATTAGGAATTTTACTAAATGATAATAAGTTATTTAAAACTGCTTTTAAAAATTTCGAAGCAGCTGTAAAATATCAAAGAAAAGATGGAAGCATGCCTATTGAAACAAGAAGGGGTGGAAGAGCAATGTTTTATCAAGCAAGAGCTATGAATGCACTAGCTGTCATTGCAATGATTGCAGAAAACCAAGGTTATAATATTTGGGACTATGAGCATAAAGGAAAAAATTATCATAACATTGTTAAGTTTTTTATAGATTTTACTGAAAATAATGAAATTGTTTTTAAGTATGCAAAAAGTATGAAACACCCAGGACCTGCAAAAAATTATAAAAAACAAGATCTCAATAGTCGATCAAGTAGTAATTGGGGATGGTTATATGCCTATGTTTCAAGATTTCCTGATCATGAAAATGTGCGAAGACTTAAAGAATGGTCTCAAGATAAAAGTAAACTTAATAGTTATCAGTGGGATATAGTTCATCATTATTTAAATATTGGTAATAGGCCTTTTGGTTCAGCTTCTTGGACAGTAGTTGAAGCAAATTGTCACTTTACAAAATAAAATGAAAAAAATTTTAATTTTAATATTAATTCTTTTCACGAATAATGTATTTGCTAACCAAGAAGAGATTAAAAAAATGGTTTCCAAAAGTGAAAGTTATAATTTAGGGTTAAACAAGAAAGATACCACTATCCAAGGAATTAAACTTAAACCAATTACAAAAATTGAAGCCTTTAAACATTCTGTAAAAAAGAATTATGGTTGGACAAAATATGGAATTAAAATTGTAAAATCCTCAGATGGATTACCAATTAGATATGGTGATACATCAATTAGATTTGAGCTTCGTTATAATGATTGTGGTTTTTTGTATAAAAATGGTAAAGAGAGAGATTGCATTAGATCAACACCCCATCATCGAGTTGAAATAGGACAAGGTCACAATAAAGATATTAGTTTAGGATTTAGACACAAACAAGATTATTGGTATACCGCTTCCTTTTACTTTCCTAAAGAACATAAATTTTATCGAAAACAATCTGTATTTCAATTTCACTCAAGTGAAGGGCCCTATCATCCTCCATTTCATTTAGAAATCTTCCCTAAAGAAGGATTGATGGCATCAATAAGCACATCAGAGGGAGTTTATGCAGACAAAGAAAACGCTTGTGGAGGAAGTGTTAAACAAACAACAAATTATTGTGAGAAAGTCAGACTTGAATATTTAGTTATGAGTCCTGATGAATTAGAGAATAGTTTAGGTAAATGGACTGATTTAGTAATTCATGCGATTTGGGATAAACGCCCGTCTGATCATGAAAAAAATAAGGGTATGATTGAAGTGTTCATTAATGGAAAAAAAAAATTACATTATGAAGGCCAATCTATGTGGGATATCGGTTTAACAGTAATGCAGTTGGGTATTTATCAAAGCAAAGAAGCACAAACCTTTAAAGGAAAAACTGGGACCCTAAAGGAGATGAAAGAGACTCCTACCATCATGTTTTATGATGAAATATGGGCTAAAAATAAGTGCGAAGATCTTCTGTTAAATCGTTTAGGTTATTCTTGTGAAAGCTTGGAAAATCAATCTGATGACAGCACTAAGCCTTATTACATAGATAGAGCTTCACAGCAGGAATATATTGTCATTGTAAAAAATAAAATTGATAAAAATATTTTAATCAAATTAAGAGGTTTTGATAAAGAAAGTTTAATCAAAAAAGCTATGAAGAAGTGTACTAATAAAAATAAAGATGGATGTTATGTTCATTACTCTAGCATGTTAGCTATTGGTCAATAAATTAAGTTCTAATTGTTGGCAAACAATAAAAATCAGCAGTATCTATTTTAGAAGAGTATTGCCTTCTCATATTCCATTTTTTATGAACCCCAGCACTGGCAAGACTTAATGTGGATCTTCCATATCTGTAATTAGTGTTATCAATTGATTGCATTAAACTTTTTATTTTTTCATCTTTTTCTGATGAAAATAGATTTTTTCTTCCATCATCGTTACGTAATCCTGTAAGCATCACACCTGCTTTCTGGTATCGATATCCGTTTTTAAAAATACTTTCTAAAATTGAAACTGCAGTTTTAACAGTTTCAATACTATTATTTGTTGCTATTGGAAAATCAATTGTTTTTGCGTTTGAATAATAACCATAATCTCTTTGAAAAGGACTAGTTCTAACAAAGACTGTAATTGCTTTTGCAACCAAAGATTCTGATCTAATTTTTTCAGAAGCATTTAAACAATAATTTGCAACAGCTTCTTTTAACTCTTGAAAAGTTTCAATTCTTTTTCCAAATGATCTTGAAACCACACAACTTTTCCTTTTTGTTTGTGTAGTTTCTAAATTGATACAAGGAATTCCCCTAAGCTCCATCGCTGTTCGTGAACTTAAAACATTAGAGCATTTTTTTATCCAAGTATTAGATTTATTTTTAAGTTGTTTAGCATTATAAATTCCATTTTTTTGATAAAACTTTGTAAGTTGTTTGCCAACTCCCCATACATCATTAATTTCAACTTTCTCTAAAATTGGATCTAAATTTTCTATTCCAATTAAACTAGTAACACCCGATTTTTTTTTCTTTGCAATATGATTTGCAACTTTGCTTAAAGTTTTAGTTTTAGCAATACCAATACTAGTTGGAATACCAGTCCACTGTAAAACTGTTTCTCTAATTTCTCTTCCAACCTTTTCAACTTCAGAGTCGGGGAAATTAGATAAATCTATAAATGCTTCATCAATTGAGTACACTTCTATTTCTGTATTAAATCTTTTAAGAGTTCTCATCACTCTTCTAGATAAATCTCCATATAAAGAATAATTTGAGGAAAAAACTTCGACCTTATTTTTGATAATAATATCTTTTCCTTTAAAGTAAGGCTCACCCATCTTAATTCCTAAAGCTTTTGCTTCATTAGATCTAGATATAATACAACCGTCATTATTTGATAAAACAACAACTGGCTTTTTTCTTATTCTTGGATTAAATAATCTTTCACAAGAAACATAGAAAGAATTACAGTCAACTAAAGCTATTTTTTTAGTACGTGGAATGGATGACATAAGTTACAACTCCCCAAATAAAAACATCTTCTTCTTCATTAAGTAAGATTCTATTAGAAAAATCTTTAGATCCAGACGTTAGAAATTTTTTGTCTCTTTCTTGAACTAAAGTTTTAACTACAAGCTCATCATGAACATTTGCTATAACTGTTGAAAAGTTTTTTGGTTTTAAACTTTTATCGACAACCAATAAATCTCCATCATTAATTCCAACATCTACCATTGACTTTCCTTGTACTCTGATAATGAAAGTAGCTGGAACATTTTTGATTAAATGCATATTTAAATCTATGTCTTCCTCTATGTAGTCGGTAGCAGGTGAGGGAAAACCAGCGCCAGCTTTATGTAGATAATAAGGGATAGTTAGTTTCATGTTCTTATTTTGTTCTTATTTATAGCCCATTTATACAATGCACGCAAGAGGTTGCATTTTGAGTCCGTAATTGAATCAAAAGTGAATCAAAACGTGAACATCGAAACTACATTTTGTATGCTTGTGGATAACTTCAACCAAGGATAGTTTCATTTTATATTAAAATGAAAAAACTTATTTGTCATTGTGGGGCAGTAGAAGCAGAAATTAATTTAGATGGAGATTTAGCTAAAGTGATAAAATGTAATTGTTCTATTTGTAAAAGAAAAGGAGCAATTATGTCGATGGTAAAAAATGAGGATTTTAAAATTGTTAGAGGTGAAGATAAATTAAAACTTTATCAGTTTCATTCTAAAGTTGCCAAACATTACTTCTGTTCTGACTGTGGAATTTATACTCATCATAATCCAAGAATAAATCCAACCATGACAGGATTTAATGTCGGATGTATTGACGAAATAAATACTTTTGATATGAAGGAAATTCCAGTAAATGATGGTCAAAATCATCCCTTAGATAAAAAATAATTTAATGCAACAATTTAGTTTATGTTTTGGTAAGGTAAAAAAAGATTGTTTAAAATTTATTAAATCTCAAGAAACAAAAGCTGATAAGTTTAAAAACAAAGAGAAAATGATTAAGTCTTTTTTAATTCCATTATGTTTTTGGATTAGTAAAAAAACTGATAAAAAAAGACCTTATTTTGTGGGTTTAGCAGGAGGTCAGGGAACTGGGAAAACCACAATCAGTTCCTTAATAAGAATTATTTTAACAAAATATTTCAAATTAAACGTATTTAGGATTTCAATAGATGATTTCTATAAAACAAGAAAAGAACGAATAAGTTTATCAAAAAGGGTTCATCCTATGCTTATGACAAGAGGAGTGCCAGGAACTCATGATATTAATATGATGCTCAATTTCTTTAAAAAAACAAAAAGCAGAAAATTTAAAAGATTAAAATTACCTACATTCAATAAAGCAATTGATGACAGATTTACTAAAAAAAGATGGTATGATTTAAAAAAAAGACCAGATGTAATTATTTTTGAAGGATGGTGCGTTGGTGCAAGATCAGAAAAAAATGCTACTTTGAGAAAAACAATTAATTCGATGGAAAAGACTAAAGATCAAAAACAGATTTGGAGAAAATTTGTTAATCAACAATTAAAATCAAACTACAAAAACTTATTTTCACAATTAAATTGTTTAATTTATCTAAAGGCTAAAAATTTTAGTTTATTGCAAAAATGGAGATTAAAACAAGAGAGAAAACTTTGGGTTAATAGCAAAGTGAAATCAAAAATAATGAGCAGGGGAGATGTATTAAATTTTATGCAAACATATCAAAGAATTACACAAAACATGTTTAGATTTACTCCTAAATACGCATCAGTTATATTAAATTTAAATAGTAATCATCAAATCAAATCTGCAGTATATAAAAGAATATGAAAAAAATTTTAATATTTCTAATAAGTTTTTTATTTTTACATAAAGGTGTTTACGCTGAAACTTTTACTACTGCACTTAAAAAGACATTTAAAAATAATCCAGAACTCAATGCAGAAAGAGAGAGTTTAAATATTTCTGAGCAAGAACTTAAAATTTCTAAAGGCTCATATCTCCCATCAGTCACTTTAAGTGGAAGTAAAAGCAACGAAGATACTGATAAATTGACAAATAGAGACGGTTCTAGTGCATCAATTACAGATGTAAATCCATCAACGCAATCAATTACAATTACACAAACCTTAATTGATTTTGGTAGAGTTGCAGATATAAAAAAAAATAAGATTGGAGTTGAGATTGCAAAAGCTAAACTTTTAAAAAAAGAACAAGAAATTCTCTTCAAATCAATTCAAGCTTATACAGGTTTAGTTTCAGCAAACGAAAAGCTTAAAATAAATAGATCAAATGTTAATCTTTTAGATCGTCAAGTTGAAACAGATAGAATCAGACTTGAGAGAGGAAACATTTCTTTATCAGATGTTGCACAATCAGAGTCTTCTTTAGCAGGTGCTCAAGCAAAGCTTATTCAAGCAGAAAATGATTTATTAACAAGCAAATTGAATTATGAAAATATTATTGGAGAGTTAAATGATCCAGAATCATTAGATAAATCATCTATATTTCAAGTTAGACTTCCATTAGAATTAAATTCTGCGTTACAATTGTCAGAAAAAAATAACCCAGATTTAATTATTGCTAAACTAGAGTATGAGCAATCAAAAAAGGATACAATTGGAGCAAGATCTGATCTAGCGCCATCTGCCACTTTATCATTTGATAGAACTCAAACTGACGATTTAAGCTCAACATATGACGAAAAAGATCAAGATACACTAAAAGCTACGGTTACATGGCCTTTTTTTTCTGGTGGAAAGAATTATGCTAATTTGAAAAAGTCTAAAAGTTTAGAATTGCAAAAAAATTTACTACTTGAAAACATGACAACCAAAAATTTGACTGATGTTGCAAGTGCTTGGTCTAATTATCAATCAAGTCAAAGTTTATTAAATTCAGTTAGAGCAC
>CACOCL010000010.1 GCA_902625825.1 uncultured Pelagibacteraceae bacterium
TAAAAATACTTTCGTATAATTTTGATTTAGGAAATCTCATTCGTAAAGGAAGACCATGTATCCAGTAATGAACATGTAATTTTTTTTTTTCGACAACATTTTTTTTTGCTTTATCTATTTCACCAAGGCTTTCTACAAGCATAAGCGTACCTATAATTGCTAAAATGTACATGTAAGCTAATGAAATTACGGTATCAATTTTCCCAATACCTTTAAAATAAGTAAAAGTATAAATGCCAAGTGCAGTTCCAATTGAACCCCCTATTACAATCATAGATCCCATTTTATAATCCAAAGTATTTTTTAACCAATGTGTTGTAGATCCTGACACAGATGTTGCTAAAATGTTATTGGCCTCATTAGCAACTGCATAAGCAGGTGGAACACCTAAGAAAATTAAAAATGGTGTCATTAAAAATCCACCACCGACACCGAATAAGCCTGATAAAACTCCAACTAATGCGCTCAATAAAAGAATCTCAATAGGATTAATAAATACTTGAGCTATTGGTAAAAAAACATCCATCTTAAATTAAAGAACTTTAATTATTTTTTATTTAAAAGTAACAAAAGTTCCAATTAAAATTACTGCCCAACATGCAGCTATTGCTGAAAAAATTCCTGTTTTAATAAAAGCTGATTTTTTGTTAGTTATGTTATTAGGGATTTTTATATTTGAAAGGCGCATCTAAATTCCTCATTACACCCAGGTGAAAAATTGTCAAACTATTATTGAATAAATTTGTCTTTTTTTTAATAAATTGTTGCACCGAAGACTTTGATCTCACCGTCTTCCATCCCTATAACAAGTCTTCCAAGAAACTCTCCTGGAATTTTCTTATTTCTTTGCTTTATTAATATAGTTATATGTTCCCCTCTTCGTAGGGTTCCAAATGGCTCATAAGTTTCATTTAAATTAGTGATTAGCTCATTATTAGCCCACTGTTTTCCTAGCTCAACTTCATTGGCACCAAACAACATTTGAGTAGAAAAATCTTTGGTAAAACCACCATAATCCTTAAGGTTTGATGATCTTACTAAATTTTCCCAAAACGGTTTACCAATTGTGAATATCTCATCATCAGATTTAGATAGTAAATCCATAAGTAATATAAATATTATTTATTTATGAGGCCTTTTTCTTCTCTTTCTCGTCCACAATATGATACACAGGGACCTTCTCTAAGGAGAACTTACCAGTTTTTGGGTCTCTTCTAGAAACAGTCAAGCAGTGCCAGTTTTCATCATCAAGTTTCATATGATCTCCTCTATAATAATATCCTGGCCAACGAGTTTCTTCTCTAAATAAAGTATGTTCAGTAACACATTGTGAAGTTAAAGCTCTGTGTTTTAGTTCCCATGCTCTCATTAACTGATGGTAATCTTCAGCTCCAACGTGCTCTAAATCTTCTTGCAGCCAGGCTAACAATTCTAATCCTTTCTTGAGCAAATTTCCATTCGTCATATAATTTGAAGTAATTCCACCAACATATTCGTCCATAATTTTTTGAAGTCTTTGTAAACCTTGTATTGGAGAAATATAACTTGGTGAAACTGTTCCACCAGTTATCTCATTTTGAGCTACCGTGTAATTATCAAGAGGTTTATAGACAGTTTTTTTAAAATCATCACATTGTTTATCAGAAACTTTAATACCTTTCGCTTTTTGATCCTCAATATATTTTACTGCAGCTTTAGCAGCTAGTCTTCCTTCAGTGAAAGAACCTGATGAAAATTTATGAGCGCTACCACCAACAGTATCACCAGCTCCAAATAGTCCGTTAATTGTTAACATTCTATTATAGCCCCAGAAATATTCTGGTGGAGATAGATCTTCTGGTCCACTAACCCATGCACCTGAACACGTTGCATGTGAACCCATTACATATGGTTCAGAAGTTGTTAACTCTGGATTTGTATACTTTGGATCGATGTTTTGTGAAGCCCAAACAACTGCTTGACCAACAGTCATTCCTAAGAAGTTTTCCCAACCAACAGTTTCTAAGTGCGGATCTTGAAAAGCTTCAGTTGTGACCATGTGAATTGGCCCATTACCAGATGCTACTTCTTGAATAAATGCATGATTTCTCAAACAAGTAGGTGTTGGATGATGATCAATATATTCTCCAACTAACTCTTTTGTTTGATCATACCATTTTTTTTCATAATTTTCTCCATTAGCATTTTGAGTATAAGTTTTTAAATGTAAAAAATATGCTCCTACAGGACCATAACCGTCTTTAAATCTACATAAAACAATTCTATTTTCCATTTGAGTCATTTTTGCACCAGCAGCAATAGGAAGTGCGTAAGCTGAACCATTGCTCCACGGAGCATACCAAGTTCTTCCCATTCCTTCTCCAACAGCTCTTGGTTTAAAAATATGTGACGCTCCACCCGCAGCAACAATTACAGTTTTAGACCTGAACACATGAAAATCACCTGTTCTCATATTAAATCCTACTGCACCGCCAATTCTATTTTCTTGAGCCTCATCCATTAATAAATGAGTTACCATTATTCTATTGTAAATTTTATCAGCTGATTTTTTTGCTGCCTCAGCAACAATTGGTTTATAGCTCTCACCATGAATCATAATTTGCCATTTACCTTCTCTTAAATATCTTCCTGTTTTTTCATTCTTCATCATTGGCAAACCCCACTCATCAAACATGTGTACTGTTGAATCTACATGACGAGCCATGTCATAACCTAAATCTTCTCTAACCATTCCCATTAAGTCGTTTCGAGCATATCTAACATGATCTTCTGGTTGATTTTCATCCCATTGCATTCCCATATAACAATTGATTGCATAAAGACCCTGCGCAACAGCTCCACTTCTATCTATGTTAGCTTTTTCAACACATACAATTTTAAGATCTCTACCCCAATGCCTAGCTTCAAATGTTGCTCCAGTTCCAGCCATACCTCCACCAACAACTAGAACATCACATTCTTCGTAATGAGTTTTGTGTTTTGCCATTAATAATAAACTCCTTTTTTAAAGGAATCTTTTGGAACTGATGGTAGTTCTTGATTTGTGTTCAAACCCTCAGGTTCAGTGTAAAGTCTTTGAGAATTAATTTCACCTTGATTAGGTTTATCACCTTCTGCAAGCTTTGGAATAAATTTTCCCCAAGGTTTTGTCGTTATTGGTGAAACAAAGTTTTTCTCTGTGCCATTTCTAAATTTTATTTTCCAAGAGATTGTACCTTTTTCCTCTTCTCTTCTAACTCTAACGCTATGACCCATTGGGGCAAAATCAGCGTAACCTCTTACATCTATCGCGTGATTGGGGCAAGCTTTAACACATGAATAACACTCCCAACAAAAGTTTGGTTCAATATTTTTTGCACGTCTTATATTTTCATCTATGTGCATAATGTCAGATGGACAGATATCTACACAGTGTCCACAGCCATCACATCTTGTCATGTATACAAAAGTTGACATAATTTATTTTTCTCCTTTTTTTAATAACATATTAATAGTGTTTTGGCTCTTCTCTTTTTATACCTAAGCCGAATTGTTCTGGTGCATCAGCTGGTGGTGGTAAGTTATCTCTAGATCCATCAGCTTCAGCAAGATTTTTTTGTATTGCAGCACCTGGTTTATAAAACATATGTGCAAATTTTGACCAGTAAACACCGCCAAACAAAATTAGATTTGAGGCTACAAATAATGTTAAAAATAAATATGAAAGACCTATTTGTCCATTGAATTGAGTAAAGGACCAAGCCAAACCAAAAGTTGAGCAAGCCAATAAAGCTAATACAAATAAATCTGCTTTTATAATTCTATACCATGGATGTGCTTCTGCAGATACATCAACTCTTAAAAAAAACCAGAACCAGTACCCACCTATGCAAGTAAGAATTGCTCCAGCATGCCACAGTGTCGACCATATGATAGACTCTGATTTACCAACACCTGTGTAACAAAAAACTAAAATTGTAGAGGACAACCAGAATAAAATTGTTCCATACATTCCTAAAACATGTGCAAGTCTTCTTTTTCCAAATCCAAGCTCAGAAGTTGTCCCAATATCTACAACTGTTGTTTTTGCAATAATTGATGTTTTCTCTCCAATACCTAATTCTTTAGTCGCTGCTAATTTTGCTTTTTTTGCATTGTTCAAAAAATATGTAAGATTTTTATGATGTATCATTTGAATAATTGTTCCCACTGCAATTAAAATTATCATAGCTATAATAAATCCTTGCATTGCGACTGGAGCTAAAGACTCTGCTAAAATTGAAAATGGGTTCGTCTGTAACATATCCGCCTTATGTTATTTTATTTTTGAGTATTTTAAAAGATTTCTAGTCTATTTGAAAAAATAGATCAATTGCTAACTCTGACCAATTTCTCTAATAACAGGCTATATTTTTCTTTTATAGTGTTGTTTATTTGGAATGACTGATCTAACTCCTCCTTGAGGGTTCTCTACATCATGCTCTCTACGTGGAATCAAATGGAGATGGCAGTGAAAAATAGATTGCCCTGACACTTTTCCAATATTAGTTCCCAGATTAAATCCCTTAACTGATTGATCCTGACCTAAAATTTCTTTTTTTACAATCTTGATCAGATCATTACATGCAATTAATTCATCATTATTCATATCAAAATAATTTTTAATGTGTCTTTTTGGAATAATTAAACAATGGTGTTTTGAGACTGGGTAAGTATCATAACTAGCATAAGCTAAATCATTTTCATGAGCAATCCCACTCAATTTAGCGTTACAAAATAAACATGGATTATTTGGATCTTTCATATTTTAAAATTTGTAGATATTACATTTTTTAATTGCTAACTTGTAATAATTTAAAAAAATCCTATAATATTTTAAACTTTTCCTCCTCCAATTAATCTGATTAATGTTTTTAACAGAAGTAACACCTTTGCCAGATCCAAGAAGTATTATTTCATCATAATCTTTAATTTCTTTAACAAAAATATCTTTTTTAATGATATTTTTTACCTTTGATTTAAAATACTTATATGTTTGGCCCTGATAATAATTTTTTTTTGGAGTAAAAATTTTTTTATTTTTTATAAAAAGTAAATTTGATGTTCCTGTCTCTAAAAGTTTATTTCTATTAACAATTCCTATATCTACTTTTGAATTATCAATTTTTTTTAAATGAAAAAGTATCTTTTTATATTTCAAGTTCTTATACTCTGGCTTATCACGTTTTAAATCGACAAGTTTTAGAGAAAAGTCTATTTTTGGTGAAAATCTTTTTCTTAAAGATATAGAAATTATATTTTTGTTAATTGCTACTCTCAGAAGATGATTGTAATGAATTTTTTTTGACAAATTCAAATTAATAACTTTGATAATATTTTTTCTTAAAAATTTTTTTTTTATTTTATATTTAATTAAAGAGTTAATTAAATTTTTTATATGACTATCAAAGAATAAAATCTTTGGCGGATTCCCAAAAATCCACATCGTAGTGAATATTCCATGATGCCCCCATAAATCTTGAAATTTAACTTCTTTAAGATTTTTAAGCTGATAGGATTTTTTTAATAAGAAGGTTACCATTTACTGTTAAAAATGACTCAGGGTGAAATTGGAATCCATAAATTTTATCTTTGTTGTTCTCAAAAGACATTGCTGTATTTGAATTTAAACATCTCATAGTTATCTCAAAATTTTTTGTTTTGAAAGGTTCTTTTAACCTTAAAGAATGATACCGACCAACTTTAAAATTTGATCCTTTTTTAAATAACGATTTATCATTAACAACTTTTACTTTTGATTGAAATCCATGATAAATTTTTTTTTGCTCAATGATTTTAGCCCCTTCACAATGTAATATTTGCTGAAATCCCAAACAAATACCAATAATTTTTTTTTTACCTTTAAATTCTTTGTAAATTTTAGATGTTAATGGATAATTTTTTGGATTACCTGGGCCAGGCGAAAAAACAATTACAGAGGCATTTTGAAGTTTTGATCGATTAATTTTGTTATAATTATTACATACAACTCTATCAAATAAAGAAAACTGATGAACTACATTGTAAGTAAACGAGTCATTATGGTCTATTACGTAAATCATTTAAATAAATCTATTAATGCCTTTGCTTTGATATAATTTTCGTTAAACTCGTTTTTAGCATTACTATCCACTACCACTCCAGATGCTACTGAAATTTCAGAAATATCTTTGTAATTAAGAATTGATCTTATAATAATATTGAAACGCATATCTCCATTAAATTTGATATATCCAAAGCTCCCAGTATAAATATTTCTATTTTCTTTTTCTTGATTATTGAGAAGATTTAATGTGCTAATTTTAGGGCATCCAATAACAGAGCCACCAGGCATCATTGCTTTAATAATGTCTAGATTGGAAATATTTTTTTTTAATCTCCCATTGATTAAAGTGACATAATGAAAAAGATCTTTATATTCCTCAACGATTTTCGCTTTAGATAATTTCACACTCCCCACCTGACAAATACGAGATAGATCATTTCTTTCCATATCTACAATCATATTATGTTCTTTTGTTTCTTTAATATTTTTTCTAAAATACTCTAACGCTTTATTTTTATTCATATTTTTATTTTTCCTAACAGTACCTGCAATGGGCTTTGTTGATATTAAAGACCCTTTTTTTGTTATTAAATTTTCAGGAGAACAACTAATTATCGAGTAATTACTATCTCTAATCAAAAAAGCTTCAGGAGCTAAATTGGTTTCTGATAACCTACAAAAAAAATCTAATGGATCAATTTTTGAGTAAGTCTTATATTTTGTACATATTTTAATTTGGTATGTTTCTCCACTTTTAATTTTTTTTTTGAATTTATCAAAAATTTTAGAATAAGATTTTCTATTAATATTAATTTTAAAAATATTATTATTTTTATTCATTCCATTATTTCTATATTTTAAATTATTTGAAAAACTTATTTTTTTTTCTGGCTTATAAAAAATTCCTTTAGGAAAATTTATCTTTTTTTGGTTTCTTAACTTTATACCTATGAGATTATTTAATATTTCATAACCAAAAAAACCAAGAAATAAATCTGTTTGCTTAAGAAATTTTTTTTTCTTCTGATTTAGAAATTGATAAATGTTTTGCTGATTTAATAAGATTTTTTTTGAAAAATTGGTATATAAATCAAAACCATTTTTAGATTTATAAATTATATATGGCTTTTTAGACTTATGAATATTTGTTAGTAGATCTTGTTTATTCAATTTATTCCGCTTTTAATCTTAAAACTGGTTCCTCTTTTATTGGTAGATGAATTATTGCGGCAAATACAGATAAAGCAATTGCTAAATACCACGCATAGTCATAAGATCCATAAAGATCATAAAACAAGCCTCCTAAATATGCACCAAAAAAAGATCCTATTTGATGACTTAAAAATACTATTCCATATAAAAGACCTAAATATTTCGTTCCAAATAAATGTGCTACAATTCCACTTGTAGCTGGAACTGTTGAAAGCCATAAAAAACCAAAACTAGCTCCAAATAAAAATGCACTCAAATTACTTGCCGGTGTGAAAATAAAAAGAATGATGGAAATACCTCTTAAAAAATAAATTCCACTTAGAATAATTTTTTTACTCATTTTAGCTGAGAGATAACCACTTAATAATGAACCAAATATATTAAATAGACCAATCAATGATAATATTGCAGCAGCAGTCCAATCCTCGAGTCCTCTATCTACCACATACTTTGGGACATGAGTTCCAACCAAAGTAATATGAAATCCACATACAAAAAAACCAGATACTAACAAAATATAACTTTTTGTTTTAAAAGCCTCGGAAAGAGCCTCTTTAAATGTTTGATCTGATATTTGCTCAACACTCTCAGTTTTTGATGGAGATCTAACAAAGTATGCTGCAATTAAACCTGTTAATAAAAATAACAAAAAAATAAATAAGGTATAATTCCAACCAAAATGAGAAAGGGAATAATTTGTAAAAATGGGAGAAAGAAAATAACCAAAAGATCCTACTGCAGTCACAAAGCTCATTGCAATTGTTCTTGTTGATAATGGAAAATGTTTTCCAACAACTGACATCGGAATACTTATTGCGGTCCCACCAAGTCCTATCCCTATTAACAATCCCATATGAATTTGAAAAAAAATGCCAGTGTTTGGACCGGTATATAAAAAATAAATACCAAGTGTATAAAATATAAATGCTGAGATAATAGCTACATGCCCACCGTAACGATCAGCAACTGCTCCAAAAATTGGGCCTGTAATACCCCACATTAGCATTTGAATACCAATAGCAAAACCAAATGCAGTGTTGCTGATATTCAAACTCTCGTTGAAATCTATAAAAAATAAACCAAAAACCTGTCTTACTCCAAGAGAGATCAAAACAACAAAACATGCTGCAATTAAGGTAATAATTGCTGTTCTAGATTTGAAGAAATTTTCTGATATCATTTTAAATGTCTTAACGCACTCTTAATATCAGCTATTAAGTCATTTGGATCCTCTAAGCCAATGTGCAATCTTACAAGATGTTCATTCTTTGCTAAATTTAAATATTTTCTATTTCCTGTTTCTCTAAATTCTTGATGTAAAACTAAACTTTCAAAACCTCCCCAACTATAACCATAACCAAAAAGTTTTAACGAATTAACAAATTTTTTTATTGAATTAATATTTTTGGATTTTATCTTTAATCCCATAAGACCAGAAGCGCCTGAATAATATTTTTTCCACATTCTAAAATTTTCTGAATTTTTTTTGAAAGGATATAGCAATTTGATTTTCTTATTTTTTGATAAAAAAGCAGCAACCTTTTTTGCATTTTCTCTATGACGATCCAGTCTTACATCAAGAGTTCTTAAACCTCGAGTTATTAAATAAGCGTCATCAGGGCCAAGTCTTAAACCTGTAATTCTCTCAGCATTATAAACTTTTGGAAAAACTTTTTTATTTACCGCTAAACTGCCTCCCATAACATCTGAATGTCCGGAATAATATTTTGTAGCTGATACAATCGACATATCAAAACCTAGTTTAATAGGTTTTAAGAAATAAGGGGTTCCCCATGTATTATCAATTGCAGTTAAAAGTTTATTTCTTTTTGCAATAGAAAGAATTTTTTTAAGGTCTTGAAAATCAAATGTATTACTTCCAGGGTTTTCAACAAATATTAATCTTGTTTTTTTTGAAATATTTTTTTCTAGAGTTTTTAAATCACTAGGATTATAAAAAATTGTTTTTATGTTAAATTCTTTTAAAAATTTCTCTGTGAGCAATCTGGTTGGGCTATATACTGGGTCAGCGACTATAATTTCATCACCTGGACGTGTAACACTGAATATTGCCAAAAAGACAGCTCCAAAACCAGTGGGTGTTGTAAAAACATGATAACTTTCCTCAAGTTTAGTTAAAATTTTTTGCAGGATATATGTTGTTGATGTTCCTTGGCGACCATAGTCATAATAACCACCTATTGGATTTTTTTTAGCTTTAGCTTGGGTCTTCCTAATATCTTTCATTGACTTAAAAATAATTGTAGATGCTCTTACAACTGGTGGATTTACAGACTGGTTATGAAAATCTTTAGCTGTATGTTTCAAAAAAGTCTTGAAAGATTTAGACATAAAAAAAATTGATAACTTTAAGCGACAATGCTATATCCGAGCCTTAATTTCAATTAAATTATAACAAAGGAAAATATGGGATATCCGAAAAAACATAGAGGCCGAAGAAAAATGGGCTCAAAAAAAAGAAGAGCTAGAAAAAAAAACAAAAAGAAATAATTTTGATGGATCAAATCAATAAAGCTAAATCCATAAGTATATGGATATTTATTGTTCCTTTTGTAGGTATAAATGCATGCTTATTGGTTATCACTCAATTTCACGGTCTTTTCCCAAATCAAGAAGATATTATCCATAATACTTTTCCATATCTTGATGGAGGTGCTTCTATAAGTAGAACTGCAAGACCTTATCCTACTTGGTTAATTTTCAAACCCGCCATGTTTATAACTTCATATCTTTTAATAAAATATTGGATCTATAATAGAAATATAATCAGATTTTTTAATAAAGACCATAAGTACATTAAAAGAATTTTTAATTTTGGTATTGCATCTGCTATAGCACTAACAATTCATTCAATTTTTTTGGGTATTAAATTTGATTATGATTTATACAAACTATTTAGAAGAGTAATATTATTGTCGTTTATAATTTTTGAATTAGTTGCACAAGCGTATTTGGTTGCAACTTTTTATTCTTTTAGACATAGCTTGTTGGAATACATAAATCCAAAAATTTTAAAATTCAAATTAATTTTAGTTTCGATTCTAATTATTGTGGCTGCTATAAGTGTTCCTATAATAAGTTTGCCAGGTAATGATTTTTTAGGATTTAATCTTAAATTTTTTAAGCATGCTTTAGAATGGGATTATTTTTTAGGTATTATTACTTTCTACCTGCTGACATTTTTTATGTGGAAGAAAAAATAGGATAGATTTTTAAATTAACTTAACATATAAAAACTAAATGAAAAAAATTGTCTTTATAATGTTATTAATAAACTTTTTTTTCATTAATAATGCTTTTGCATATCTCGATCCTGGAACTGGGAGTATTATTTTACAAGCTATATTAGGAGCTATAGCGGCGGCAGCTTCATATTGTGCTTTTTATTGGAATAAGGTTAAGAACTTATTTAAAAAAATTTTTAAAAAAAAAGAAAAAACTGAGTAGTTGTGGAATTATTAAAAAATTCTGGTTCATTTAGAGATCCAGCAGGTCAGATATATGAATACGATAACCGAATTATAAGAATAGTTAAAAAATTTGGTAAAGAGAGATACGAGCTTATAAAAGAGAAGAATATTATTGAAGAAAGCATTAATAAAAATTTCCTTATCAATACTAAAGACGTAACTGAAGAGTTTAAAAATCTTAAAAATAATGATTATTGTTATTTTCTTGAACACGAAAAATTAGAATATATTTCATATCCATATGAATGGAGTTTCTTTCAGCTTAAAGCAGCTGCTTTGCACCATTTAGACTTTCAAATTTTTTTAATAGATAAAGATGTTGTTTTAATTGACAGCTCGGCTTACAATATTCAATTTATTAACCACAAACCGATCTTTATTGATGTATTATCTTTAGAAAATTATAAAGAGGGAGAATATTGGTTAGGCCATTCTCAATTTTTACAACAATTTTTGAATCCACTATTATTAAGATCGATAAAAGGGATACAATTCAACGAATGGTATAAAGGTAATTTAGATGGAATAAAAACTGCAGATCTAAATGATATTCTTAATTTAAGAGATAAATTATCTTTTAATGTTTTTTTTTCAGTTGTTTTATTATCACGTTTAGAAAAAAAAAATAAAAATGATCCTGAAAAAGCACTAAATAAATTAAAAAACAAAAAATCTCTCTCAAAAAATTCATACAAATCTATGCTAATTCAGTTGAGGAATTGGATCGATAAATTAGAACCATTAAATAAAAAAACTCAATGGGACAGTTATTCATCGGTAAATACTTATGAAAAAGATCAGGAAGAGAAAAAATTAGAGGTTGTGAATGATTTTTCAAAAAAATATAAACCAAAAATAATTGCAGATATTGGATGTAATGATGGTCTATACAGCTTTGAAAGTTTAAAAGCAGGTGCTGAAAAAGTAATAGGTTTTGATATTGACATAAATTCAATTGAGAGGGCATATAAAAAAGCTGCACAAGAAAACTTAAACTTTTTACCTTTATATTTTAATGCTTTGAACCCTAGTTCTAAACTTGGCTGGAATGAAAAAGAGAGAAAAAGTTTTAATGAAAGAATAAATTTTGATGCAATGATAGCATTAGCATTTGAACATCATTTAGCTTTAGCAAACAACATCCCCTTAGAAGAAACAATTAAATGGTTGATGAATATTGCGCCAAAAGGTTTAATTGAATTTGTAGATAAAAATGATGAAACAGTAAAAAAAATGCTGTCATTAAAGGGAGACATATTTCCTAATTACAATCTTCAAAACTTTGAAAAAAATATTCTTCTAAATGGCAAAATCATTAATAAAACAATTATTAGTGATACCAGGATTTTATATGAATTTAAAAAAGACTAGTTTTTTAATTTTAATCTCTTTTTTTCCTGTTTTTGTATTCAGATCAAATTTAAATTTAATAGAAATAATTTTTACAATTTCAATATTTATATTTCCTGCAATATTAATTAATTTTATCTTGATTTCTAGAAAAAATATAAATCCAAAAATCTTAAATTTCTATTTAGCTTTAATAATTGTTTATGGAATTGATTCTAATCTTGGTTTATGGAATGGGGTTATTCAACCTTTTAAATATCAGCTTATAGAATTTTTTACCGTAATTTATTATCCAGGAATTTTTCTGTTATTAATATTAATTTTTTTAATATTTACCTTGCTAGTACTTACTGACAAAAAATTTATAAACGTTATATCAATTTTTTTAATTACTATATTTGTGTTCAATTTTTTTGACCAGACTAAATCATTTAAAAAAATTAAAGATTATGAAAAAATTAGTAACACCAAATATGACACAACAGATGTAGTTGTTGTATTTGATGAAATGTCAGGTCTAAATAGTTTATCGAGTGAAACAAAAGAAGGGATTGAATTTGATGAAATTGCAATAAAATTGTTTAAAAAATATAATTTTGAATATTATAGTGATATTTATTCAATATCAGGTAATTCAGTAACATCATTATCGGCGTTATTAAATCTCACAGATACTGAGGATATTAGAATTGAAGTTGCCAAAGCATCTAAAAATTATTTTTATGAATATAGCTTGGAAAAAAGCTTACTTTTTGAAAAATTTCAAAATATAAGCATATATCAAAATATTCATTTTGATTATTGTAACTTTGAAAATATTACAAAATGCAAAACATATAATCCTTTTAATCAAAAAATATATTTAAAAGGATATAAAGATTCTTATCTCACAAAAATAATTTCTTTATGGAAATTAAACGGTTCAATTTCTTCAGCTTTAATTTGGAGGACATTGAGAGAAATAAGAATTATAGATAGTAATCTAGAACCCGAGGGTCATAAAACTTCATTCAATGATTTTTTTATCAATTTAGAAAAAGATATTTATTCAAAAAATTTTGATTTTATTTTTGCCCATACTTTAGTTCCTCATCGTCCTTATGGATTTGATAAAGAATGTAACTATGACGGCAGTTTAACTCTTAGAAATATGTTTTATTCTGTAGACGAACATATTGATCAACATAATATTGAGAGAAAATGTGTTTTTTATTTTTTAGATAATTTTTTGAATAATTTAGAAGAAAAAGGATATCTTGATAATATAAATTTAACTATTCTTTCTGATCATGGATCTAGAATCACAAGAGAGGATAACAGTTTACTTTCAGTTATATATGCTAACAGGGAGAAACAATCAAAATTTAAAGAAATAAAGAAAAAAGAATATAGTCAGAATATTTTTTTGGAAAAATATAATTAACTTTATTTAATCCATCCTCCACCTAAAACTTTATATCCTATGCTATCTTTTTTATAGAATACACAAGCTTGACCAGGTGAAATACCATCTTCAGGTAGCTTAAGATTTACTTTTGCATTTTTTATATCAAAATCTATTTTTGCATTAAGAAGTTTTCCTGTTGATCTTACCTTTACAAAAATATCTTCTTTAAAATCTTTTTCAGTTCCCAATAAATTTAAATCTCTCAAATTTATGATTTTTTTTCCTAACTTTTCTTTAGGTCCAACAATTATCTCATTTTTATTAGAATCTATTTCAATTACATATAGAGCCTCTTTATCAGAAACTTTAATTCCTTTTCTTTGTCCAATTGTGAAATTTACTATACCATCATGCGTTCCAACCACTTTACCGTTTAAATTTTTAATATTACCTTTTTTAAACGATTCTGGTCTAAATTTTTGTATCACTGATGCATAATCACCATTCGGCACAAAACATATATCTTGACTATCTGGTTTATCCGCAACATTTATATCTAATTTTTTTGCAATTTCTCTCGTTTCACTTTTCATAAAGCTACCTAAGGGAAACCTTAAATAATTTAATTGTTCTTTGGTTGTGCTAAATAGAAAATAACTCTGATCTCTATTATCATCTATTGCTTTATACATGTCAGTTTGATTCTTAGAGGTTACACTTTTTACATAATGGCCTGTTACAAGTGCATCAGCTTTCAAATCTTTTGAAACCTCAAAAAGATCTTTGAATTTTACTGTTTGATTACACTGCACACACGGGATAGGTGTTTCACCTTTAAGATAACTTTCGGTAAAATTATCAATTACACCTTGCTTAAATTTATTTTGGTAATATAAAATTTTATGTTCTATGCCAAGTTTTTGAGCAACTCTTTTTGCATCCATTATATCCTGACCAGAACAGCATTGCTTGGATTTTGTAACTTCTTTTCCCTCATCGTAAAGTTTTAAAGTAATACCAATTACCTTGTAACCCTCGTTTTTCATCATTCCCGCAACTGTTGATGAGTCTACTCCTCCAGACATAGCAACAACTACCTTGGTATCAGATGGTTTCTTATTTATACCTAAAGAGTTTAATTCATTATTCATTTGATGGTATTTATACCGATTTCTAATATAAGGTAAATTAAATGATTTACGATTTTGAGCCCGGCGACAAAGTTATAAACCCTTCAAATAAAGATTGGGGTATAGGACAAATTCAATCAATAATAAAAGGTAAAGTTACGGTAAATTTTGAAAATGTGGGTAAAAAAGTAATAAATGCTGAAAATATTGAGCTAAAAAAAATCAATGACTGAGTTAAATTTAAAAAAAGTAATTGAAGATTTATTAAATACTTTTCTTGATGCTGGGAAAATTTCTCTTGATTTAAGAGAGGTAGGTTTAATTAAAAAAATAAAGTCTGATAATACACCGGTAAGTAATGGAGATTTAGAGGTAAATGAAATAATTTCAAAAAAAATTTCTAGTTTAACTCCTGATATTCCAATAATTTCTGAAGAGGTTTCTGATAACAAAAATTTAACCGATCTAAAAGATTTTTGGCTAATTGATCCTATCGATGGAACTTATGATTATATTAATGGTCTTGACGAATTTACGATTAACGCAGGTTTAATTATTGATAAAAAGCCTATTGCTGGATTAATTTATGCGCCAGCAAAAAAAAGAATGTTTTTTTCATACGAAAGAGACTCTTCTTTTGAATTAATAAATGGCCAAAGAGTAAAACTTGATAGTTCAAAAAATTTTGACAAAGAAAATATAAAATTTGTTTCCTACTCAAATAAAGTTAAACCTGATATCGAAAAAATACATAAAGATTTAAAAGTTAAATCTTTTGTGAGAATGAAAAGTTCTTTAAAATTTTGTGTAATTGCTGCTGGTGAATTTGATGGTTATGTTGCAGAACCAAGAGCATGTGAATGGGATATTGCTGCAGGACACGCAATTTTACAAGGTGCAGGTGGTATAATTACCGATTTTGATGGAAATGAGATTTTATATGGAAAGAAAAATTTTAAAAATTCAAGTATTATTCTAAAATGTAAAGGCCTATTATAATGGACGAACAACTAAGAATAATATTAATAATAATAGTTTCTGTTTCAATTTTTGGTTTACTTGTTTTCGTTTTTGTAAAAAATTATATAAAAAACAAAATTGACAAGCTTGTGAACAAAGAAAAAAAAAATTTAAAGTAACTTCGTAATTTTGATAAAATCATCTTTAGTGATATCCATCACCTTTTTGGAAGTTTCAAAATCAAACCCATTTCTAGCTAAAACAGATATATCTTTTTTATAAAATAAAGGTCTATTGTCCTCAGTTCTCGCTGGACCAATCCTTTTTTTTTTACATATTTTAATTGCTGAAAAAAAGTCTTGGTCTGAATTTTCTGTGTGAATTTTATTAATTGTTTCTTTTATAAAATTATCCTGTATGCCTTTGCCAATTAAATAATTTCTGATTTTATTAATTGAGTTACCTCTTTGAATCATGCTTTTGGCCTTACTGTTGGAGTAAAACTTATCATTTATAAACTTATTTTTTTCTAGATCTAATAAAACAATATCAATCAAATCAGCTACTTCCTTTTTTTTTACATTGGGGATACTTGCCTTGAGATATTTCTTTAATAGGTAGGTTTTTAATTGTTGTTTTGAAGGTGCATATTTTTCGACATATGAGAATGCAAATCTTCTCATTTCATCAACAGTTACTTCTAATGTTTTTTTTCTATTTCTTATAGGAATCATTATAAGATTTAATATAATATATATTCTAATGATCGAAGAAATTTATAATTTTTTTACAATTGAAATGCTCTACTACTGGGTGAATTTGGGTATTTTACCTTTTTGGATAATATTAATATTATTTCCAAAATCTAACCTTTGTAGATATTTGGTGACATCTATTTTTCCAATTTTATTACTATCCGGAGCATATATTTTTATGCTCTATAAATCTTATTTAAGCTCTTATAATTTTGAAGGTAACTTTAGACTGTACCTTGGCATTAATGAATTATCTGAGTTGTTCACGGATAATTCTTATCTTATGGTTTTTTGGATTCATTTTATATCAATTAATCTTTTTACTGGAGGATGGATAGTTAAGGACTCACAAAAATTCTCGATAAATAAATTTTTACTATCAATCCCTCTTATAATCACTTATTTAATTGGTCCTATTGGTTTATTTTTATATTGGTTAATAAGAATCTTTTATTCCAAAAGTATTAATCTTTATGACTAAATCCCTTGATTTTTATTTTGATTTCATAAGCCCGTATTCATTTTTAGCATATAAGAGAATAAAATCTTTTGAAAAAAAAAATGAATTACAAATATCTTTTAAACCAATCTTACTTGGTGGACTTCATAAGCTTGGAGAAATAACTCCTCCCGCATTCAATGAACGTAAAATGAAGAATATGAAAAACGATTGTGATTTAGTAGCTAAAAAAAATCAAATCGAGTTCAAGTGGAATGAAAAATTTCCAATTAATTCTTTAAATTTAATGCGTGGATATCTAGTGGTGGATGAAAATATTAAACAGAAATTTTTTGAGACTTGCTTTGATGCTTATTGGAAAAATAATATTGATATCTCTAACAAAGAAAAGATAGATGAGATTTTAGAAATTTGCAAAATTGATAAGAATATTTTTTTTGAAAAAATTAACAATTTAGAAATAAAAGAAAAATTAAAAAAACTAACGTTATCTGCTTTTAAAAAAGACGTTTTTGGTGCCCCAACATTTATTGTAAATAATAAAATTTTTTGGGGGCAGGATAGATTGGATTATGCAATTGATGAATATTTTTCTTAAATAATTTTAAATTTACTTTGTTTAATTGCGCCAAAACCACCATCAATATGTGATATTTTTTCAAAACCCATATCCTTCAATGACTTTGTGGCTAAAGCAGATCTTAAACCACCAGCACAAAATAAAACCATTTCTTTATTAAGATCTAGCTTACCTTCTTTAAAGTAAGCACTTTCAGGATCTAACCAAAATTCTAACATTCCTCTTGGTATGTGAATTGCTCCCTCAACTTTTCCTTCGTTTTGCAGTTCCCTTATGTCTCTTATATCAATTAAGTTTGTTTTTCCTTCTTTCATCATTGAATATGCTTCCTCGGAAGATATTGTTTTTATCTCTTTTAAAGCATTATTTACCAATTCTGATGAAGATTTTATTTTCATTTATTTAAAACTTAAAATAAATATTATTATATAACAATACATTTTTAATGAAAAATAAAAGTTCAAATAAAAAAAATTTTTTATCCAAATTTTTTGTAAAATTAGTAAGAAAATTCGGGTTTGAGTTAATTGATCAAACAGAACTGAATATTCCCACCAGTGATCTAGATGCAAATGAAAATTTAAGCAAAGGAGGCTTAAAATCAATTACTGTGCCTTTGGGAATCACCAAAATTACAAATAAAGTTAATAGTTTAACTATAATTATTAGATCTTACACTTTTGGTAACGCTAATAATAATCAAGTAATGCTCGATCAAAATAAAAAAAGAATTTTTGACTCTCCAAAAATTGAATACACATTAAGAACCATAAACTCGGTTATTAAATCTTGTGAGTTGGCTAAAGAATATTTTAAAGATCTCAAAATTAATCTAATAATTACTGATGATCAATCAACTGAAGAAAACTTATTTAGAATAAGTAATCTTTTAAAAAATTCAAATATAGATAGCAAAATTATCAATATAAAAGAGGATGAGTTTTCAGATCTGATAAGTGAAATAGACACTAAAGGTGAAAAAATTTCAAAAAATATGACCTCTAATATGACGAATTATTTAAAATCAATTCAAATAGCAGAAAATGAAAACTCAGATTTATTTTACTTTCTTGAAGATGATTATATTCATATTAAAGAAGCGATTTCTGAAATGATTTTTACCTATGAAAAAATTAGTTCTCAATTAAACAAAGAGCTTTTTTTATGTCCTGCAGATTACCCTTATTTGTATTCAAATATTGATAATACAAAGTTATTTTTTGGTAATATGAGGCACTGGAGATCTGTTAATGAAACATTGCTTACTTTTTTAACAAGTAAAAAAATGATAATTAAGTATTTAGATGATCTGAAAGAAATTGGCAAAAAACGGCACCACCCAATGGAATTAAAACTTCATGAAATTTACAAAAAAGAATATTGTTTATCTCCTATTCCTTCCTTGGCAATGCATGCAACTAATGTAAATACTATTTATGGTATACCGCCAAATTTTAATTGGAAAAAAGTTTGGGATGAGAATAAATAAAAGCCCTTGTTAAAAGGGCTTTTATAAACTAAGAGGAAATTTAAGGGGCCCTTCGATGAGTGTGATCTTTTTGAGACACTACAGGAGCGAAGGACCCCTTTATTGTTAACAATTAGTCTCGTATTGCATAAGCAATAACGCCAGTTTCAGTTACATCAGTACCTTTGGTTTCACCTTCTTTACTTAACCTTAGGCCTACAGTTGCTTTAATAAAACTAAATATTATGTAAGCGACTATAAATACAAATATGTTTACCGATAATACACCGATTAACTGAGTGCTAAAATTTGCACCAGAATTTGTAGCAGGAACAATTAATGTGCCCCAAATTCCAGCAAATAAGTGTGCAGGTATAGCGCCAACTACATCATCAATTTGTAATGAGAATAATAGTTTTGTACCATAAACGACAATTAATCCACCTACTGCACCAATTAATATTGCTTCAAAAGGTGCTGGAGCTAATGGTTCAGCAGTAACTGCAACTAATCCACCAATACATCCATTTAACATCTGAACTACATCTGTTTTACCAAAATTTAATCTTGTTATAATAGCAGCACCTATAACACCACCTGCGCCAGCTAAAAATGTGTTAATAAAAATTGTGGATACAGCAATTGCGTCAGCAGCAGTTCCCATAGCTAATTGTGAACCACCATTAAAACCAAACCAACCTAACCATAAAATAAATACACCAATTGTAACTAATGGTATTGATGAAGCTGCAAATGGTTTAAGTGGAGCTGGAGCACCAGACTTTGTAAATCTCCCAAGTCTAGGACCAATAATCATTGCACCAGCTAAAGCAGCTGCGCCACCAGTTGAGTGTACTAGAGTTGAACCAGCAAAATCAGAGAAACCTAATTCTGCTAACCAACCTCCACCCCACTGCCAACCCATTACAATCGGATAAATAATTCCAGAAAGAATTGCAGCAAATACGAAAAATGGCCATAACTTAATTCTTTCTGCCATTGTACCTGATACAATTGAAACTGTTGTTGCACAGAAAACCATTTGGAAATACCAATCTGAACCATCTGAATATCCAGTATCTACTGCACTTCCATCAGACCATGGTATAAATTTTCCAATATAACCGCCCTCTGGAATGCCATAAGCTAAGTTATAACCTACCATCCAAAACATAATTCCTGCGATTGAAAATAAACCTATATTTTTTGCACAGATTACAGATACACTTTTTGATGTAACCATACCTGATTCTAACATTGCAAATCCTGCAGCCATGAACATGACTAAGAAACCACAAATCAAAAATAGTAGAGTGTTAAAAATAAACCCTACTTCGGCAGATACTGTTGACTCTGCCATACCAGCACTACTCATATTTAATAAAAATATTAAACTAATGATTGGTGCACTTAGTTTTTTTAATAATTTTGTCATAAGACCTCCCATAGGAAAAATTTTATATTTTTAAAATTAAAAAAAACTAACGTTGATTAAGAAAATTGGGTATGCATTTTTTGCATATAGAAACAGCCTTAATGCATTTTTGTACATTAAGGCTGTTAAGAAAATATTATCTGTTGAATACTTCTTTTAAAGCTTTAGCTGGTAAGAATTTTACCTTTTGGGATGCAGCAATTTGTATTTGCTCTCCAGTTCTAGGATTTCTTCCAACTCTAGCTTTTCTTTTAGCTACTTTATAAGTTCCAAATCCAGCAATTTTAACTGAATCATCAGCCTTTAAAGCGTCTAAAATAGTGTTGGTAATCGTGTCAAAAGTTCTCTCAGCATCAGCTTTACTTAGATTTAAAGCCCCTGAAAGCTTGACCACTAATTGTTTTTTATTCATTTTAGCTCCGGTTTTATTAGGTTATTTATATTTTTATCAAAAGTGCTGATAAATCAAGACTTTTTTTAGTATAACAATAGAACTTATACACAATATATTGTGTAATAGTAAATAAATGTTGATTTTATTGACTTTTTTGAAAATAAAAGAATTGATTATTTGAATAATCCAAGGTCTTTTAAGTCATTAAAAGTTGTAAAAAACATTAATGATAGCAACACAAACACACCGATTCGAAAAAAACCTTCTTGAGTTTTTTGAGATAAAGGACGACCTAAAATTTTTTCAAAAGTATAAAACATTAAATGTCCGCCGTCTAACATTGGTATTGGGAACAGATTTACTAAGCCAAGACTTATAGAAATATAAGCCATCATACTTATAAAAGCTAAAACACCGAATTCAGCAACTTGTCCTGATATTTTTGCAATTCTAATTGGACCGCCAAGTTGTGATGTATCAGCTTTGCCAAAAATCATTGCCCCAATGTATTTTAATGAAGATATACTCACGTAATAGACTTCATGAGCAGCATGATAGATAGCTTGAGCGGGACCTAATTTAACATGATTAATCTCATTATTGAAGGCGCCTAATTTAATACCAACCATTCTTTTATTTATTTTGTTACCAAGATTATCTTCACCTGAAACTATATTAGGCTTTACTTTAATTATTAACTCATCGTATGAACGTTTTACCTTAAAGTCTATCACATCATCAATTGACATTGTTATATATTTTGAAACATCCATTATGCTCTCAACTTTATTGTTATCAATTTCTAAGATAATATCATTTTGTTTAAGGCCCCCTACCATTGCAGGACTATCTTTTTGTACTTCATTAATAACTGCAGGAGTAAAATCTTTACCTATAAAGGTGTATATTGAAAAAAAAATTACTAAAGCTAGCAAAAAATTTGCCAATGGACCTCCAAATACAATAATTGCTCTTTGATATAAAGGTTTTAAAACAAATAATTTTTCCTGATCTTCTTTACTATATTTTTCAAGAATTTTTTCTTGATCTGCTTGTGAAAATACGTTCCTATCTCCAAAGAATTTTACATATCCACCTAGCGGTATCCAACATATTTTCCATCTAGTTCCTGACTTGTCATTCCATCCAAAAATTTCTTGACCAAACCCTATTGAAAAGTCAGTTACACCGACACCATATTTTTTTGCAAAATAGTAGTGTCCATACTCATGTATAAAAACAACAATTAATATTAAGATAATAAAAGGTAATATGTAATCTATCATTTTAAAGGTTTAACTTATTATATTTATCCAATTTTTTAATTCAAGCATTCTTTGGTGTTTATCAGATATTGAAATTTCTTTTTTAATAAATGAAATATGGTTTCTTACTTCATCATCATCTTTAAACACCTGTCTTTTTTCAATTAACTTATCTTTTCTGAATTCAATTAATCTTATCATTTTTTCATAAGTAATTTCAGGATGATATTGTAGACCCCAAATTTTTGTATTATTCATCTCAAAATATAAACTTTGAATATTATTTACCTTGTTTGAAGCTAAACATATGCTATTTTTTGGTAATGTGGTCACCTCATCAAAATTGAAAGCAGGTGAATTAAATTTTTTATTTTTATCTTTGTAAATTGTCTGTTTATTACCTTCATCATTTATTGTGATTTCGTTCGCTATACCGATATGTGAATTCGCTGCTTTTTTAACAACTCCACCGGCTGCCGTAACAGCTACTTGCATCCCCCAGCAAATTGCTAATATTTTTTTTAATTTTTTTTGACATTCTTTCATGAAAGATATTTGCCGTCTTATCTCGGGTGTATCATTATAGATATTTAAACTACTTCCTCCCCAAATTAATCCATCGTAAAAGGATAGTTTGTCCACAACTTTTTCTAGATTTTCATCTGAAGAGGGATTTACAACATCAAAACTTAATTTTTTTGAAAAATAAGCTAAGCTTTCTTTTAAACTTTGAGTATGAGTTTGTATTCCCTCATTTAAAAAATTTTCATTCTCATCTTTTGGATTTCCCTCTACAATTAAAATATTTAAATTTGTCATTTTCTAAAATAAATTCCCAGACATGCTATGCAGATACATATTTTTCATATCAATTTCTGTTAATTTTTTTGGGTTTCCAGAAGTTGAGGGATCTTCTAACGCCATTTTAGATAATCTGTCTAAGTCAAAATGTCTCTTATCTAATATATCTGAAAGCTTATGTGGTATGTTTAATTTTTTTCTTAATTCTAATATCCAATTTAAAAATCCATCGAAAGTATTATCTTTAAGTTCTAGAAATTCAGAAATTTTAATAATCTTTTTTTCAATAACCTCCTTATTAAAAGTAAGAACATATGGCATAAATATTGCATTCGATAAACCATGATGAATATTATTTAAAGCATTTACTGGATGACTCAATGAGTGAATAGCTCCAAGTCCTTTTTGAAACGCAGTAGAACCCATGCTTGCTGCAGATAGCATATTCATTCTTGCTTCAATATTAGATCCATCTTGAAATGCTATCAATAACCACTTTTTAATTAATCTCATTCCCTCTAAAGCTATTCCATCCGCCATTGGATGATATCCGTTTGCGCAATATGCTTCCAGATTGTGGGCTAAAGCATCCATCCCAGTTGATGCAGTAATTTCAGGTGGTAAACCAATAGTTAATTTTGGATCTAGTATTACTATTGACGGTAAAAATTTAGGGTGAAAAATAATTTTTTTTACGCCAGTTTTTTCATTTAAAATCACTGAAGCTCTTCCAGTTTCAGAACCAGTTCCAGCAGTAGTTGGTACTGCAATTATTGGAGCAATTTTTTTAGTATTTGCTTTTTTCCAATTATCGCCAATATCCTCAAAATCCCATAACGATAATTTTTGATCAATCATGAAAGCAATCGCTTTTCCCACATCAAGTGCACTACCACCGCCAAAGGCAATTACTCCATCGCAACTATTTTTTTTATAAAATTCCACACCATTCTTGACGTTAGTGCCTGTAGGGTTTCCGACGACATCATGAAAAATTTTTACCAAAATTTTTTTATCTTTTAATGTCTTGAGTGATTCAAGAATAATTTTAGAATTATAAAGTCCTTTGTCAGTCACTAATAAAGGAGTTTGAATATTCAAATCTTTGCAAGCAAAACTTAAATCATTTATTCTATTTTCCCCTGTCCAAACTATGGTTGGATAATTCCAGTTAGATTTTAGCATTAACTTAATAATATCTAATTTTTTATAACTTGATATTCAAAATTCTGAGTTGTTTCATTTATTTGAAGAAGTTTTGCACCATTTTTACTATGAAATTTTGTAGCCATATCTGTTAATGGGGACAGAGTTACTAATCTATTTAAGTGATTTGATTTTTTAATTTTTTTAAAAACTTCTTTAACAATCAATTTTCCTCCACCCTTTTTTTTTGACCAAACTGTATATGCTATAGCTATTTGTCCAACTTTTTGATCCCTCTGTGCACTTTGTAAAAATGCGTCATGACTGAATTTATCCAATTCATCCACATTTCTTGGAACTCTATTGGTGTATGCAAAACACATAACTGCATGAATTTCGTTTTTATATTTTACTCCAAAAATTTTTCTGCCGTAGCTACGTCTAAAAATATTATCAAGTTCTGGTCTGACTGGATCCTCCTCAATTTTACATTCTTTAAGCTCAACTAATTCTGCACCTTTTATCCAGTCAAAAAAATTATCAATATTTTTATTTATAATTTGTTTATTTTTTCTAATTCTAGCTTTTATTCTGGGCTTAAATTTATCCTTTAAAATTTGTTTCATAATTTTATCAAAAATATAACAAAGCTAGGATAACAGCTATAGCTAATAATATACTTATTATTGCAATTAAATTTGAATTAACTTTAAATTTTTTTTGTATACTTTCGCTTATTCTTTCCCAAAATAATACTACTAAAAAAATGATTATTGCAGGTATAATAAATTTTATCATAGTCTTTTATCCCGAGTTATTATCGTTTACATAAACGGAAACACCTCTAGTATTTATATCAACATCAAACTTTTTATGTAATGGTGGAAAGGCTCTTTGAGAACAATCTAATCTGTCACATGTTCTACAAGATACTCCTATAGGTATTTCTGTTTTTTTATCTGAAATATCTAAATTTTCTGTGTAGACAAACTCTTTTGCATATTTTGCTTCACATCCTAAACCAATTGATAAAATACTTTTAGATTGACCATATCTACCGACACCTTTTTCAACTGTTTTAGCAATGCAGACATATTTTTCTCCATTAGTCATTTTACTAACAGCAGCTTGTATCACCCCAGGTCTTGTAAATGCTGAATATACATTCCATCTTGGACATGCGCCACCATATCTTGGAATCTCAATTCCCGATAATGAAAATCTTTTTGAAATATTTCCGGCCATGTCAACTCTTAAGAAATGAAAAGGTATACCTGGTAATTTTGGATCTTGTAAACATGTCACTCTATGTGCCACTTGCTCAAAAGAAGTTGCAAATGTATTTTGTAATAATTGAAGATCATATTTCAATTTTTTACATTCGTTATGAAAAAGTTTATAAGGCATAAGAATTGCTGCTCCACAATAATTTAATAATGCAACTTGTGTTAATCTTTTAGATTCCTCTGATGGAAATTGAAATTTAGAGAGATAATGATCTATTATATCAATACCACCCTCTTGTGCAATTTGTGCTGCTGCATGTAATTTTTTTGTTTCTAAAGAATTATAGTCACTTAGTAAAAGTTCCTTACTTTTTTTGTTAAAAACTTTTGAAAATGGTTTAGTTTCCTCTGGAATTATGTCTTTAACTGTAATGTCATATTCTTTTTTTAAAAAATCGCATAGAGCAATATATCTTGTTCTATTATTTTTTTGAACTTTATCAAAAATTTCATTTGCAAATTCTTCTAGTTTTGGAAAATAATTCTTATTTTCTTGTAAAAAATCAGATATCACTTCTCCAGGGAAAGATGTTTTTCTGCTGTCAATTATTTTTCCAGAAATATTTTCTACTTTATTAACAATTTCAAGATCTTTTTGTCTAAAATTATCACCAAGTTTTATCAAGGCTTTTGCAATTTTAGGATTAGTATTTACCAAGTCTTTTACTTCAGGTCCTAATATATCCAAGTCATCAAATAGCTGATCATCTAATAGATCAGAAATATCATTTTCTAAATTAATATCACTTTTACTAGTTAAGTCTGATAGGTCTACTCTAAGCTCTTTACTTATCTTAATTAGTAAATCACCATCAATTTTACGTTTACTTGACTCAATCAAATTTAAATAACTCGGTGATATGTTTAATTGTTCTGCAAATTTGTTTGCTTGAAGCCCTAGTTGACGTCTAAAGGCTTTTATTTTTGGACCAATTTTAAGATCTAATTTATTTAAATTTTTTCCTTTTGAAAATTTTGAAATTGCTAATTTAGAATTATTTAGATCTATCTCATTCTCATTTTTCAGATCCGATAATTCGATTCTTAATTCTTGGCAAATTTTAACAAGTAATTCTCCATCGATTCCTCTTTTACCGCTTTCAATCAAATTTAAATAACTAGGTGATATGTTTAATTGTTCAGCTAATTTTTTTGCTTGAAGACCAAGTTTTTTTCTAAAAACCCTTAATTTTTCCCCAATTTTTTTATTATATTCCATGATAGTGTAAATTTTGTAAATTTTAATTTACAAAAAATTAACTCAATTTACAAGTAAAATAGCTGTTTTTTGTAGATTTTGTAAATCTTGTAAATTATATTTTTTTTATGGACGAAAAATTAAAAAATTTAGAAAATGAGGCTCAAATCATAAAATATGAGGACCTTGCTAGACATAATAGTAGAGGTATCTATATGAGGGATGATCACTGTGATTGGGGTTCAAGTGGAATGAAAGATCTAGTTGAGACCCTTAACGACTCAAACTAATACATTTCGTACTACTTTTAATTCATTTTTAAATAGCTTTACAAAATCACAGGATACCAAATAATGAGTGCAGAAAATATTTCATACGACTTAAAAAGATTTGCAGGCATAAAAAGAGACTACACTCCAGAGGAAGTTGAGAGACTAAGAGGGTCAATTAAAATAGAGTATTCACTTTGCAAACAACAATCGACTAAATTGTGGAAACTATTAAACACAGAAAATTACGTTAATACATTAGGATCACTTTCAGGTAATCATGCAGTTCAACATGCAAAAGCTGGTTTAAAAGCTATTTATCTAAGTGGATGGCAAGTTGCAGCTGATGCAAATAGCGCAGGAGAAATGTATCCTGATCAATCATTATATCCTTATGATAGTGCACCAAAACTTGTTGAATCAATGAATAATGCATTACTTAGAGCAGATCAAATTCAACATATGGAACTTAAAGACGGTGATTTAAGTAAAGAAAAAAAAATAGATTATATGTTACCAATTATTGCAGATGGTGAGGCAGGATTTGGGGGGCCATTAAATGTATTTGAGCTTGCAAAAAAATTTATTAAAGCTGGTGCAGCTGGCGTTCACTTCGAAGATCAGCTAGCAAGTGAAAAAAAATGTGGTCACATGGGTGGCAAGGTTCTTGTACCAACAGGGACAATGATCAAAAATCTTAAGGCCGCTAGACTAGCGGCAGACATCGCTGACGTTCCTCTAATTATTTTAGCAAGAACTGATGCAAATGCAGCAAAATTGATTACTAATGATCATGATGAAAATGATAAGCCTTTTATGACAGGTGAAAGATCTCCAGAAGGTTTTTATTATGTAAAAGCAGGAATTGATCAAGCAATTTCAAGAGGATTAGCATACGCTCCTTATTCAGATCTAATATGGTGTGAAACTGCAACTCCAAATCTTGAAGAGGCTAAAAAATTTGCTAATGCTATACATGAAAAGTTTCCAGGTAAACTTTTAGCTTACAATTGTTCACCATCATTTAATTGGAAAAAACACTTGTCAGATTCTGAAATTGCGTCTTTTCAACAAGAAATTAGTAAAATGGGTTACAAGTTTCAATTTATTACTCTGGCTGGATTTCATACACAGAATATAGCAGTATTTGAATTAGCAGAAAAATATAAAAAAGAAGGTATGACTGCTTATTCAAAAATACAACAAAAAGAATTTGCTCGTGAAAAAGATGGCTACACTAGTGTTAAACATCAAAGAGAAGTTGGTACTTCTTATTTTGATGCAGTCTCAAACACAATTAGTAGCGGTAAAAGCTCAACTACCGCAATGACAGGGTCTACTGAATCAGAGCAATTTTAAAAAACAATCCTCTTGTATTAATAGTTATCACCTGATCCTAAAAAGGGTCAGGTGATTAAGCTTTAATATTATAACCTTTTTTTAATAATTTTGAGACAGACATCACGCATATAACTAAAAATGACATCATAGAACCTATACTTATCCAAATATTAAAATCAGATATTCCATAAAATGAAAATCTTAAACCATCAATTAAATAAACTACTGGATTAAAATAAGATACAGTTTGCCAGAATGGCGGCAACATATCTAAACTATATAAACTACCTCCTAAAAATACCATTGGTGTTATAACTAATGATGGAATTATAGACATTTGTTCAAAGTCTTTACTGATAACACCAATTAAAAATCCGAATAACGCAAAAGTAAAGGAAACCAAAATTAATAAAAATATCATTAACATTGGATATTTAACAGTCACATCTGCAAAAAATGTTGCTGTGAAATAAATTACAGCACCAACGATTAAAGTTTTGGTTGCTCCTGCCCCAACAAAAGCTAGAACTGTTTCAAGAGTGGAGATAGGTGCCGCTAAAATTTCGTTAATAGTGCCATTAAATTTTGGAAAAAAAATACCAAAAGAGGTGTTACTTATAGATTGAGTAAGTAATGTTAACATTAACAAACCCGGAACGATATATGAGCCATAACTTACACCATCAATTTTTTGAATGTACCCACCAATCACTGAACCGAAAACAACAAAATATAATGATGTAGATATTACCGGTGAGAGAAGAGATTGGGCTACAGTTCGTAGAAACCTATTCATCTCATGTACATATATTGCTTTAAAACCGTAATAATTAAATTTCATTACTCTCCTTTACTAAATTTACAAAAATTTTCTCCAAATTACTTTGCTCTGTTTTTAAGTCTCTTAACTTTAAGCCAGTATCTTTTAAATCTTGTAATAGATTTGTTATACCTGTTTGTTTTTCTTTAAGACTATATGTATAATTCAAATACATTTTATTATCTCCAATATTCAAATTATATTTTTCTAGTGATTTTGGTATTTCATCTATTTTTTCTTGCAATTCAATTGTAAGTGTTTTTTGACCCATCTTTTTTAACAATTCTTTTTTTTCTTCGACAAGTATAATTTCACCTTGATTAATAACACCGACTCTATCTGCTATTGCTTCAGCCTCTTCGATATAATGAGTTGTTAAAATTATTGTTACGCCTGTTCTTCTTAAGGAGTCTACCACTTTCCACATTTCTTTTCTTAATTCTACATCCACTCCTGCTGTTGGCTCGTCCAAAAATAATATTTTTGGTTCATGAGATAATGCTTTAGCTATCAAAACTCTCCTTTTCATACCACCTGATAATTGTCTTAATCTTTCATCTTTTTTTTCCCATAAACTTAAATCCTTTAAAATTTTTTCTATATGTTTTGGTTTAGGAGATTTTCCATACAAACCTCTAGAGTATGAAACGGTGTCGAAAACTGTTTCAAAATTTTCTAAATTTAATTCCTGAGGGACCAGTCCTATTCTTGATCTAGTTTCACGATAATCTTTAATTATATCAAAGCCATCAACATTAACATTCCCTGATGAGGGAGTTACAATTCCACAAATTATATTTATTAAAGTTGTCTTGCCTGCACCGTTTGGTCCAAGCATTGCAAAAATTTCACCTTCTTTTACTTTAAGGCTTATCTTCTTAAGCGCGTCAAAACCATTATCATAAACTTTTGAAAGGTTATTAATAATTATCTGATTATCTGTCATTGAAACAGATTTATAACTATTAATTTCTTTAATACAATCGAGTAATATTAAAATTTTTTAGCTTTAAAAACTACTAATGGTAAAAACGTTGCAATTACAAAAGACAAAAATAATAATGATTGTGATACAAAAGATCCGAACAGTTCTTTAGGCATAAAGACTCCAACTAATAAACTTTTGGAAAAATCCGGAGATGGAAACATTAAAAAACCACCAATTAATCCAATTATAATTGAGATATATGCTGTTTTTTCATTTAACTGCTTATTATAAAAGCTGTAAAAAATAGTTAATACAAAAGCACAACAAAATAAATCTGCTAGTAGAAATAAATATAAAATATCAAATCCTTTTGACGCAACAATAAAAGATATAAAAGATAAAAAAAGAATCACATTTTTTGAAAATTTTAAATAATCTGTTTTATTATTGAGATTAAATGTAGCCTTGCCATCTACTATAATTAAACTTGATATTGCATTTATCAAAGTATCTACAGTTGAAATAGTGAGTGCTAAGCCAAGTATTATTATTACTAATGATAACAAAGTAGTTTGTTCTTTTAGAAGTAATGAGAAAAAACCAAGATCTGGTCTTATTGTTGGGTCTATCGAGAAAGCAACCATTCCCGTAAATCCCATATAAAAAACAATTGGTATAATTATAAAGAAGGAAATTATTAAACTTTTCTTTAATGTTTCAAAATTTTTTGCAGCATAGACACGTTGCCAATTTCCTTGATGAAACAAGTTAGTTGCAGCAACTGCAATAAAAAATGTTAAACCAGCTGTATAACTTGGAAGGTATGAGCCACTTAATAAATGGGGATTCTTCTCTTTAATAAAATCAAACGAAAATTGAGAACCATTAAAGGAATTTATGTATATAAAAGATATTAATAATAAAATTCCAATTACAATCATTTGAACATTGTCTGTGAAAATGGAAGCTTTTAAGCCACCATATAAAGTATATGTTAAGGTAGAGATTAATACGATTAAAGCTGTTATCCAAAGTTCTGTGCCTGATATATAGTTAATTAGAACTGCTACTGCAGTTACCTCTGCACATAAGAAAATAAACATATAAAAGATGGTCATTAAAAGAATAAGTTTGAACAAACTTTTTCCAAATTTTTTTCTCATAAATTCAATTAGAGAGGATCCTTTTGGAAATTCTTTCCTTATTTTTTTTCCTAAGTATATTAAAAAAAACATTGGAAATGCTGTCCCTAACGAATATCCAATAGTTGATCCAACACCTCCCCATGATGCTGCAGAGGCAGGTCCAAATAAAATCCATGCACCAAGTGCAGATGCAGTTAAGCTTGTAGTTAAAGAAAATAGACCAATATTTCTATTGGCTGTTAAATAATTACTCAATCCTTGATATTTTTTTGAATGATAAAGGCCCAAAATTGCAAATATCAAACTGATAAAAATTATTAATGTTAAAGATGAAGATTGACTTATAAAGTATGTTTTATCCATTGTTCTCCCTTTCTGAATTACCGGACAGGTTCATAGGGTTTAATCTCAGTCTGTTAGGACACCCCTTGGTAATTTTTTATACTTTATTATCCATGATTTCAACCATACATTTAGTTGCATATTCTCGCCACTCAGAAGAGCTTTTGCCTTTAAGACTATCTAAATGATTTCTATTATTTTGAATATCGTCTTTATGTTTAATTCTATCTTTTTCATTTAAACTAGTTTCCAGATTGCTTAAGTTTAATTCCATAGCATTAATCCATTGGTTTCCAAGCTCAACACACTTTTTATCATCTTTTTCATCACAAATTTGTTTAAAAAAATTAAAAATAATATCATCAGTTTTGACTGGTTTATTCATTTTTTTGATTATTTTTTAAAGCAGCTATTTACTAAAATTGCCATCAATATCCAAATTACAAATGTTTCACCATGAGAAAAATTATAATCTGCCCCAGCAAAACCAGCGACAATATTTATTGCATAAATTATAATTGTGGAGACAACTAAACTTATTATTAAATTAATTAACCCAATTATATATTTCATATTTTAAGAATATATAATTTTAGTGATTATTCAATTAAGAAAAAAATACCTAAATCATTTTTTTTTAATTTTTTCTAGAGTTCTAGTGATAAACCTTGGAGTTAAAGTTTTAATTGGGTTAACTGTCGTCTCGAGTTTTTCTGGTGGACCTTTGATTTTAAAACTTACACCAAAAACACCCTCTCCAGTTTTTGATCCAACTAATATTTTTCCTAAAAGGGGTATTGAACCTATTACTTTATTGATTGTAGTGGCTGGTACTAACGTACCTCTTAAGCTTATTAATTTATCCTTTTCAACATAACCGTCCATTAAAATTGATATTGCTGGACCAATTGCATAAATCTCATCAATAGTCATCAAATTTTTCTTTGATTTAAATTTCATCTCAAATTCATTAAATCTAATACCTTCTCCTGAGAGAATATC
>CACOCL010000011.1 GCA_902625825.1 uncultured Pelagibacteraceae bacterium
TTAATGAATATTTTTTTTTATACTTTTTTGCTAATGAAAATAATTTTTGATGTCCCAAATGAACACCATCAAAGTTACCTATAAGGATGATTGAATTCTTATGGTGAGGGGCAATTTTAAAACTTTTATAAATTTTTACTCTTTTTACCATTTCAATTCTGATTGAATATAATTGCAAATTGTTTCATATGATTTTGATACATTTTCAATTCCTTTCTCATGAATTTCTTCTTTGTGAATCCCGTTTGAAATTAGCAACGAGTCATAGTTTAAAAGATTGGCTCCTTTAATATCAGTATTTAGATTGTCACCTATTGATAAAATTTTTTTATTTTTATTATTTGCAGATTGATTGTAAACTTCTGGGTGCGGTTTACCAAAATAAACTACTTCTCCTCCCATTTTTTCAAAAACCATTGCAACAGATCCAGCACACAATTCTCTTGTATTTCCTCTATCTACGATTAAGTCAGGATTCGTACAAATCATCTTTTTATCAACTTCTTTTTCTAGTAAATTTTTATAGAATTTTAAATCAGTATTGTAATCATCAAACAATCCTGTGCATAAAATATAATCACTATATTTAATATTATTTGATTTCATTTTTTTAAAATCCTTAAATAGGTCAAAGTCTCTTGAAGGGCCTAGGTGAAAAAACTTCTTATCCAATAAATTTTTTTTTAGATAAAGTAAAGCTGCTTCTCCTGAGGTGAAAACATGGCCTCTAATTTCTTTTTGTAAGCCTAATTTTTCTAAAAAGGATTGAACTGAATGATTTGGTCTTGGTGCATTAGTAAGTAAAATATAATCTTTATTCTTTTTTGTTAATTCCTGAAGGGCTTTTATAGCTTCAACATGCAGAGAAATTCCATTATGAACTACCCCCCATAAATCAACGTAGAATAATTGATAGTTATCCACTATCGATCTAAGCCCATCTTTGTCTAAATTTTTAGTCATTAAAGTAATCTATAAACCATAAAAACCTCAAATTCCCACATTTTTTAAGTAACTTATTTAGAAGTATATCTTGAAATAGTAAGGCCAATCTCTATATGAAGAGCATAATAATAAGGAGAATTTATGAAGTTTAGACCGTTACATGATAGAGTTTTAATAGAAGTTTTAGATAGCAGTGAGAAAACTGCTGGTGGAATAATCATACCAGATTCAGCTCAAGAAAAGCCTCAAGAGGGAAAAGTTGTTGCTATAGGTGGTGGAGCTAAAACTGAAGATGGAAAAATAATTCCAATGGATGTTAAAGTTGGAGACAAAGTTTTGTTTGGCAAATGGTCAGGAACTGAAGTCAAAATTGACGGTAAAGAATATAGCATAATGAAAGAGTCAGACATTATGGGTATTTCAAGCAAATAATTTAATTTAAAAGGAGAAAACAAAATGGCAAAAGTAGTGAAGTTTGATGCTGAAGCAAGAGCAGCAATGATAAGAGGTGTTAACATCTTAGCTGATACAGTAAAAGTTACTTTGGGTCCTAAAGGTAGAAACGTTGTTATGGACAAATCTTATGGTGCTCCAAGGATTACTAAAGATGGGGTTTCCGTTGCTAAAGAAATAGATCTAGAGGATAAATTTGAAAATATGGGTGCACAAATGGTCAAAGAAGTTGCAAGCAAGACTAATGATGAAGCTGGTGACGGTACAACTACTGCAACTATTTTAGCTCAAGCGATAGTAAAAGAAGGTGTAAAATACGTTACTGCTGGAATGAACCCAATGGATGTAAAAAGAGGTATTGATGCAGCAGTAGATGTTGTAAAACAAAACCTTGTATCTTCAGCTAAAAAAGTAAAAGATAGTGACGAGATAGCTCAAGTTGGAACAATTTCTGCAAATGGTGATAAAGAAATTGGAACGATGATTTCTAAAGCTATGCAAAAAGTTGGTAACGAAGGTGTCATTACAGTTGAGGAAAACAAAGGAATTGAAACCGAGCTAGATGTGGTTGAGGGTATGCAATTTGATAGAGGATATTTATCTCCGTACTTCATTACAAATAGCGATAAAATGACAACTGAATTAGAAAATCCATTCATTTTACTGCATGAAAAAAAATTAACAAATCTACAACCAATGGTTCCACTTTTAGAAGCAGTTGTACAAGCTGGTAGACCACTAATGATTATTTCTGAGGATGTTGAAGGTGAAGCATTAGCTACTTTAGTAGTAAACAAACTAAGAGGTGGTTTAAAAGTTGTTGCTGTTAAAGCACCAGGATTTGGTGACAGAAGAAAAGCAATGCTTGAAGATATTGCTATTTTGACAGGTGGCCAAGTAATTTCCGAAGATTTAGGGATTAAACTTGAGAATGTAAAACTTGATGATCTTGGATCTTGTAAAAAAATAAAAGTTGATAAAGATAATAGTACTATTGTAAATGGCAGTGGTAAAAAAGCAGATATCGAGGCGAGATGCTCTTCAATCAAACAACAAATTGACGAGACAACTTCAGATTATGATAAAGAAAAGCTCCAAGAAAGATTGGCTAAATTAGCTGGTGGTGTTGCTGTAATTAAAGTTGGTGGTGCTACTGAAGTTGAAGTTAAAGAAAGAAAAGACAGGGTTGAAGATGCTTTAAATGCAACAAGAGCTGCTGTTGAAGAAGGCATTGTAACAGGAGGAGGATGTGCTTTGCTGTATGCTGCTCAAGAACTTGAAAAAGTTAAAGCTAAAGGTGAAGATCAAAAAGCTGGTGTTGATTTAGTAAGAAGAGCTTTAGAAGCTCCGATAAGACAGATCACAAAAAACGCTGGAGTTGATGGTTCAGTAGTTGTTGGTAAATTGTTAGAGCAAAATAAGAAAACTCATGGGTATGATGCTCAAAACGAGGAGTATTGCGATATGTTTGCTAAAGGTATTATTGACCCCGTAAAAGTTGTCAGAACTGCTCTTCAAGATGCAGCATCAATTTCTGGATTATTAGTTACAACAGAAGCAATGATAGCTGACAAGCCAGAAGAAAAAGATGCAGCTCCTGCTGGAATGCCTGGTGGAATGGGCGGCATGGGTGGTATGGGAGGAATGGGCGGCATGGGTATGTAACCCAATATCTCCAAATAAAAATTTAAAAGGGCAGTTTTTACTGCCCTTTTTTTTTAAAAATTTAACATTAAACTATTATTATGTCGAAAAGATATAGCGGAAAATCATTTAAAGACTCTAGTATTAAGAAAAAACCCAAATTAAGTTTTAAAGAAAAAAGAAAACTAAAACGCGAAAAGCGAAAAAACACAAATTAAAAAAAGAGTACTTAATTTTTTCAAGCCTAGTGTAGTTTTTTTTAAGTTTTCAAAAGTGTTTAAATATGTATAAGAACCCAGATTTATGAATAATACTATAAGAAACATCACCATAATTGCCCATGTTGACCATGGTAAGACAACCCTAATTGATAATCTAATGAAGCAAAGTGGTTCATTTAGAGAAAATGAGGTTGTTGATGAAAGGCTGATGGACTCTGGAGAATTAGAAAAAGAGAGAGGAATAACAATATTAGCTAAACCTGCCTCGATTAATTGGAAAGATTCTAGAATAAATATAATTGATACGCCCGGCCACAGAGATTTCGCTGCTGAAGTTGAAAGAGTGCTCAGTATGGCTGATGGGGCTTTATTACTAATAGACTCTGCTGAAGGTGTGATGCCTCAAACAAAATTCGTTTTAGCAAAAGCATTGAAACAAGGCTTAAAGCCAATTGTGGTCATAAATAAATTAGATAAATCAGATCAAAGAGCTAATGAAGTTCTAGATGAAACATTCGACTTATTTGTAAGTTTAGATGCTAATGAAGAACAATTAGATTTCCCAGTTTTATATGCCAGTGGAAGATCTGGGTGGGCTGATCTTGAAGTTGATGGTCCAAGAGAGAATCTTAATCCACTTTTAGATAAAATTATAGACCATGTTAAACCAGCTGAATTAGATAAATCAAAACCTTTTGCTATGCTTTCTACACTTCTTTATGCTGATAGTTTCTTAGGAAGAAGTTTAGTTGGTAGAATTTCGCAAGGAACAGCAAAAGCTAATCAAGCAATTAAAGCAATCAACTTAAATGGAGAAAAAGTTGATGAAGGTAGATTAACTAAAATTTTTAGATATGAAGGTACCAAAAAAGTTCCAATTGAGGTTGGTGAAGCTGGAGATATTGTAGTTGTTGCCGGTTTAGAAAAAGCAAACGTTGCAGATACTATTTGTGATATTGAAGTTAACGATCCAATAGAAGCTACTCCTATAGATCCTCCAACTATGTCAATTACAATTACAGTAAATACATCACCTTTGGCTGGCACAGAAGGTAAAAAACTTACAAGCACACAGATTAGAGATCGATTAGTTCAAGAGGCACAAAATAACGTTGGAATTACATTCACTGAAAATGAAGGAAATGACTCTTTCGTGGTTAGTGGTCGTGGTGAATTAATGTTGGAAATTTTACTTACTCAAATGAGAAGAGAAGGTTTTGAAATGACTGTAAGCCCTCCAAAAGTTCTTTATAAAAAAGATGAAAATGGAAACAAGCTTGAGCCAATAGAAGAAATTACTATGGATCTTGATGAAGAGCATTCATCAAAAATAATTGACTCGATGAATAGAAGAAAAGGTAAACTAATAGAATTGAAAGATACTGGTAAAAATAAAAAAAGACTTATATTTCATGCACCAACAAGAGGTCTAATGGGATATACAAGTAGATTTTTAACACTGACAAAAGGAAATGGTGTCATCAATAGAATTTTTCATGAATATGGTCCATTTGAAGGTGAAATGGAAGGCAGAAGAAATGGTGCTCTAATTTCTATGGAACAAGGAAAGGCAGTTGCTTTTGCAATCTTTAACTTACAGGCTAGAGGAGAAATGTTTGTAACTCATAACGATCCTGTTTATCCAGGAATGATTGTAGGCCTGTCGCCTAAACCAGGGGATATGATCATTAATGTCATGAAGGGAAAAAAATTAACTAATATGAGAACACAAGGTACTGATGAAAATGTTGTCTTAACTCCTGTAAGAAAAATGTCGATTGCTGAACAATTAAGTATGTTAAATACAGATGAAGCTTTAGAAATTACCCCAGAGTCTTGTAGATTAAGAAAAGCTATTCTTGATCCTCATGAAAGAAAAAGAAGTGAAAAATCAGGCGCTGCTGCCTAATCAAAAATTTTATCAACTAAAGACAAGCCTAGCGCAACGCACGGACCAATACCAAAAGCGAATAAAAGAGTTCCAACCCCTACAGTTCCACCTAAATACCAACCAATACTTACAACAGAAATTTCTAAAAAAGCTCTAACAGCTGCAACTGGTAAATTAGTTACTTTTTGTAAACCAATCATTAATCCATCTCTTGGTCCTGCACCAAGATTAGAAACTAAATAAATGCCTCCACCTATTCCAACCATCATTACAGAAATTACTGCTAGGATTAATTGATTAAGATAATTGGACGGGGTTGGTACAAACTTAATACAAAGATCAATCATGAAGGCTATTATTAAAGCATTAAGTATTGTGCCCATTCCTGGTTTTTGACCAAGAGGAATCCATAAAATTAAAACAGCAATACTTATTAAAAGAGTAATTGTTCCGATACTTAAATTAACATTTAAGGAAATACCTTGAGCTAAAACACTCCACGGAGAAGCGCCTGTAAAGGAAACAATCAATAACCCTTCACCAAGACCAAACAACGTCAGACCAAAACATAAAAAAAAGAAAGTGGAAAGTTTTGGTTTAAAATTATATGGCTTGTCAGAACTCCAATTAACTCTTGGTATTTTCTTTATTTTTAAAAACATCTTAATAAGTTATTTCTATTATAGATAAAGTCCACTAATGTAATTGCCAAATGAAAAAATTTATAGCCATTTTATTTATTGTAATTTTTCCAGATATTTCCATGGCACATATGGGTCACTACAATAAATATAACAAAATTGAAATGGAGATTTTTAGAAATGGTGAATTAATAGGATATAATTATTATTTTTTTGAGAGAAATGGTGAAGAAACCATTATTACAAATCAATTTAAATTTTCTGTTGAACTGTTAGGAGCTACAATTTTTCAAGTTGAGTCATATGGTGAAGAAATATATATCAAGGATCAGTTAATATCATATAATTCTAAAACCCTTCAAAATGATAAAGAAAAATTTGTAAATTTGAATTTAAATAAAAATAGTAAAAAATTTGATATTAAAGGCTCCTCATTCAATGGCGAGGCTACCCTTAATAACGTTATTGGAAATTGGTGGAATCATAAAATTTTACAGGCAGGGTCTCAAATAAGCCCAATATCTGGAAGTATTAAAGAACAGGTTGTTACTTTTATAGGAAAAGAAAAAATTGATCTTTATGGAAAAATTTATGATGCTGATCATTTTATACTTAAATCTAAAGATATGAATATTCCTGAAGATAAACGATTAGACTTTAATATTTGGTACGATCAAGAAAATTTAAGAATTTTAAAAGTGACTTACTCAAGGATGGGTAATTGGGAATACAGATTGAAAAACTTTGAATAATTTATCTTGAAATTTTTTTAAATAAGTCCTGTGCACTAATCCACCCTGATTCTAGTCTTGGCCCTACAAACCAATCAGCACAAACGCCTATTTTTTTCTTTGGATCCCAATAACTTTTAATTTTGAAAGGTTTTGAATTGGAAGAATATTTCCAACCATGATTAAGAGAAAAGTTAATTTTTGTTTTTTTTATATTTGAAAGTTGAAAGAACTTATCAATCATAATTTTTGAATTTTTTTTCTTATTATTTTTATTTTGATTAATCTTTTTATTTGCCCAATTAAAAGTACTTTGAAGGGTCCATAAATCATATTTTGATTTAAATCTTTTTTTCGAGTTTTCATTACCTGCCCAACCAAGAATTGGATCTTCAAAAAGATAGCTACTATTTGATTTCTTGTTTTTTTTTATAGCAATCATAGTAGTTATATTTGAATCCATTTTTACTAATTTTTTTAAAAAAGAATTATTTATGAATCTTTTAGAGAGTTTTTTTAATTGTGGAAAAGGACAGGTCAAAATAATACTTCTAAAAGATCTCAATTTTCCATCAGCAAACGATAAATGCCAAAGTTTGTTTTTATAATGAATCTTTTTTAATTCACTTTGATAGTTGCACTTAATTTTTTTCAATAAGTACTTGCTAATATCATTGTTTCCATTTTTGCCTATAATTTTCAAATGTTTTTTATTCTCTTTTTTTTTGGAGTTAAGAAAAATGTGTTTACCACCCCAAACCTTTAAAATTCTTTTTTTAATCAAATCTTTGGTAAATTTTTTAAATTCTGAGGTTTTTGGCGAAAAGTATTGAGTGCCATGATCAAAGCCTATATTGCCTTTCATTCTTTTGAAAGATGCACGTCCTCCTGGACCTCTCGCTTTGTCAAATAGTATTACTGAATTTTTTTTATTGAGAAGATTTGCAATTGTAGCTCCAGAAATACCTGAGCCAATTACGCAAAACTCACTCATTTACCAGCAACAACCATTCCCTCAATCATCATGGTTGGTGAATTGGTTGCATATTTAAATTCTAAATCATTTGCCAAGGTAATATTCTTAAACATGTCTTTAAAATTACCTGCAATGGTTATTTCATTTATAGGATACTTAAACTCCCCATTTTCCACTAAAAACCCTGTTGCGCCTACAGAATAATCACCAGTTACGATATTACTTCCATGACCTATAGTTTCTGTAATATAAAGACATTTTGATTTTGAATTCAATAAATTTTTAAAACTAACATTTCCATTTTCAAAATAAAGATTACTTGTCCCCCCACATCTTCCATTTGATTTAAGGTTTAATTTTTTTCCATTGTAAGTATCAATCAGATAATGTTTTAAGATTCCTTGCTCAACTAATTTAAGAGTGTCAGTTTTGACTCCCTCGCTATCAAAATTTCTTGATCCTAGGCCTTTAATTATATCTGGTTTATCCAACACATGAATCGTATCAGAAAATATTTTTTCGTTAACTTTATCTTTTAAAAAAGATGTTCCCCTTGATATCGCTGATGATGAAATCGCGCTTGCAAAAGTACTTAATATTCCCTTAGCTATTCTTTTGTCAAAAATTATAGCAATTTTTTCACTACCTATTTTTTTTGGGCTTAATTTTCTAATTGTTTGATCAGCGGCCTGTTTGCCTAATTCTCCTGCATCATCCAAGTCTTTAAAAAAACATTTGCTAGAATAATCATAATCTCTCTCCATACTTTTTTTATCTTTTGCAACTGTAACACTCGAGGCTGTAAATGAAGATGTTTTGTAGCCAGCACAAAAACCTTTGGTATTTGCTAAAATAAAATTTGATTTATTTTGAGTAAAACTAGATTCAGTATTAATAATCTTTCTATCATTAGAAGCAGCAGATTCTAATTTTTTCAAATAATCTATTTTTTGATCATTTTCTATATGGGTTTGATCATAGAGATTCAAGTCTTTAACTTCTTTGGCTAACAAATCTTTATCTGGTAATGAATTAAATTCATCTTCAGGTGTATTTTTTGTTGTCTCAACACATTTTTCAATTAAAATATTTAGATTGTCATCAAGTAAATTAGAGGAAGATATTGATGATTTTTTCTTTCCAATGTAAGTTGTAATGCTTACTCCAAGATCATCTGACCTATTAGACTCATCGAGTTTTTTATTTCTAAAATTAACAGTTTCAGATACCGAATTATTAACAATCACACTTGAGTCAGTTGCGCCTAATTTCTTGGCTAAACCAAGACAATACGATGCTTTTTCCTCTAAAAATTCTTGATCTTTAACCATTTAAAGTTTTGTGCCACCAACAGTCATCTTATTGATAAGTATAGATGGTTGTGCAACACCTACTGGAACACCCTGGCCAGCTTTTCCACATGTTCCTATGCCAGGATCCATCATCATGTCATTCCCAACCATAGAAACTTCTTTTAAAATTGAAGGACCATCTCCAATAAGTGTTGCGCCTTTGATTGGAGATCCAATTTTGCCATTAATAATCTCATAAGCTTCAGTACAATTAAACACAAATTTTCCAGAGGTAATATCAACCTGTCCACCACCAAAACTCACAGCAAAAATACCTTTATCGACAGCTTTAATCATCTCATCTTGAGTTTGGTTACCACTTAGCATCATCGTGTTTCTCATTCTAGGAAGAACAATGTGTCTATAGTTTTCCCTTCTTCCACTACCAGTAGATTTAGTTTTCATTAAACGAGCATTTAGACGATCTTGCATAAAATTTTTTAAAATCCCATTCTCAATTAAGACAGTTTTTTCTGTTGGGGTTCCTTCATCATCAATCGTAAGACTACCTCTTCTATTATCAATGGTACCATCATCAACAATTGTGACTCCTTCATTTGCAACTTTTTGGCCCATTAAATTATGAAAAGCTGAGGTTTTTTTTCTGTTAAAATCACCTTCTAAACCATGACCAACAGCCTCATGAATTAATATTGCTGGCCAACCAGGTCCTAGCACAACTTTCATTTCACCAGCTGGTGCAGGTTTACTCTCTAAATTTACTGAAGCGATTCTCAAAGCCTCATCACAAACACTTTTCCAGTTATCATTTTTTAAATAAGAGTCATAAGATTGTCTTCCCCCAACACCATACACACCTGTCTCTTTTCTCCCATTTTTCTCAAGCATAACAGATACATTGAATCTTATTAAAGGACGAACATCAGTTAAAGTCTCTCCACCAGATCTAATTATTTCAATCGATTTTTGTTCTCCCAAAAAATTAGCTGTAACTTGTTTAATGTTATCATCTTTTGAACGTAAATAATTATTTACTTCATTAAGTATTTTAATTTTTTCATTAAGAGATTTTTGCTCAATAGGGTTAATGTTTTCATAATATTTCTTATTAGATTTAGGAATTTCATGATTATAGGTACCTTTGACAGATTTAAGTGTTGATTTTAAATTTTCTGAAGATTTCTTTAATGAGTTTTTTGAAATTTCGTTAGCGTGAGAATAAGCAACTACTTCATCGGAGATAGCTCTAAATCCAAATCCTAAATCTGAATTATAACTTGAATTTTTTATCTTATTATCATCTAGTAAGATTGACTCAGATTTAGAATTTTCTAAGTACAATTCACCATCATCACATTTTTGAAGAGTATCCGAAATAATTTTTTCAGCCTCACTTCTTGATAGGTCGGATTTTTCGAAGAAATTACTCATAGTAGACATTAAATAGATTGTTTCAAAGATTTTTCAACTAGAGTATTTTACGCATGTACATATATTGGACAAATTAGTAATAAAACATCTAATTATGAAAGTTTATTTTAATAATTCCTGTAAAATTTGTAAGGCAGAAATTGATATCTATAAAAAGGAAAAAATAGATGAAATTGATTGGGTTGATATTACAGATAATGAATTAGCTGAACAAGAAACCTCTAAAGATAGTAAACAACTTTTGAGAAGACTGCATGTCAAAGATGGTGAAAAAGTTTTTGGAGGTGCAGAAGCTTTTTTATTATTATGGAAAAAAATGCCAAAATATAAATTTTTATATAATTTTTTTAAGCTACCAATAATTTTTAATATATTTAAATTTGCGTATGAAATAGCAGCTTTTTTTCTCTATCTTAAAAACAAGAAACAATTAAAAAAAACTAACTAAAAAAAAATAATAAAAACTGACTCATTAAAGACATCGAGCTTATAAACATTATAAGAACTATTGAATACATCAATAAGACAATTTTATTTTTCTTTCTTCTAAGTCGAACAAAATTTTTATCATCTAGATCAGAAATGTCACGTTCTCCGATTACAGGATAATCGTAACTAAAGCGCCATGTACTATCTCCAAGCCTAGGGTCTAAACTATTAAAATAGTTTATCCAAGCAAGAATATATTTTAAAATTAAATACAAAATTATTAAAAAAATAGATCCAAGAAACATTTAATAGTTTACCTAATTTAAATCAAAAAATTAATTATTATTTTGTTCTCTTTTTCGTGCAATAAGTTGAGTTAATGAATCTACCATTGTATCTGAGGCCTTAAATATATCTATATTTTTGAATTCATGTGAAATATTTTTTTCTGGATTTGTTTTATCTTCAATAACAATACCTTCGTCAGGTGAATTGTTTTTGATATAGATTAATAATAACCATTCTTCATCATCAGTTTCATCCCATTTAACAAAGACTTCACCTGTTTCAAATCTTCTATCTATACAACGAAAAATAGACATATTTCTAGAAATATGTCTTTTGTTTAGTTGAAATACTAAACTACTTGCACTTCTATAAAAACTTTCTAATGCAAACTCTATTTTTTGTCTTGCTAATGTATATTCTTTTTCCTTTAATAATAGTGTCTCTCTATCTTCATCTCCCTGAAGTTTTACGCCTAGAGCCTCTACCCTCTCTTTAATTTTTTGATCTCTTATTACACGATATTTAACTTTTAATTTATCAATTCTTTCTTGTAGTCCTGCGTAGTCTTCCCTTTGCTCTTTCAAAGAAATTTTTTCAAGCATTTCAAGTTCTTTAACTTCTCTAATCCTGAATTTTTCTATTTGTTTATCTAACTTAAGTTGTTTTAAAAATTGTTTTTGTTTTTCAGCTTGTTCAATTCTTAATAAGGCTTGTTCTTTTCTTAAAAATATTTTGATATCTTTTGATCTTTGTTTTTCTAATCTTGCCTCTTCTTTCAAAGTTTGTTCTTTTAGTTTTAGCTGTAGGGCTTGAGTTTCCTTTTTTTGTTTTTCTACTTCAATTTTGGCCTTTCTTTCATTTTCTAGTTTTTCTAACCTAAGCCTTCTTTTTTCATCATATTTTAATATCCTATAATTTGATATTGTGTTTGAGATTTTATCAAAAAAACTTTGAATATATTTTTCTAAATTAAAATTTATATTCAAATTAAAATTAGGTTTTAAAGATAATTGTAATTTCACAAGTTTAAGTAATAGAGTATCTTTTTGACTTGTCCTTGTGTTTGAATATTCTCTTCGATAAGAAAGCTTGTAAGATTTTCTTTTTGATTTTTTTTTATTTTTACTCTTTTTCTTGATTTTCTTAGTTTTTTTTAATCTTTTAATTTTTTTTGATTTAAATACCTTATTTTTCGTTCTCTTATTTTTTTTTGTTTTTTTTTTCATTTTTAAAAGAATCTTATTAATATCAACAAATTATTGATAAATATAGTCTCTAGTAACAGGGGTCGAGGTATAATTCTTTGTAAGTTGAAATTGGTATACTACTTGATCGCCCCACTTAAATGCCATCTCACATCCTGCCAGATAAAACTCCCACATTCTAAAAAATTTTTCATCAAACATTTCAATAATTTTTTGTTTATTTTTAATACAATTTTCTTTCCAGTGTCTAAGAGTGTGAGAGTAATGAAGTCTCAAAACTTCGATATCAGTAACAATTAATCCTGCTTTTTCTATAGGTGTCGTCACTTCACTTAAACTTGGAGTGTAGCCCCCTGGAAATATATATTTTGTAATCCACGGGTGTGGGTCACGTGGTGGATTTACTGACCCTATGGTATGAATTAGCGAAATACCATCATCTTTTAATAAATTTTCAATCTGATTAAAAAATTTTTTGTAAAATTTTCTACCAACATGTTCAAACATTCCTACGCTTACTATTCTATCAAATTTTTCTTTTAGTTCTCTATAATCCATTAATTTAAATTTAACTTGATTCTCAAGATTCATTTCTTTTGATTTTTTATTACAATATTTAAATTGGTTTTCAGAGAGCGTAATACCGGTAACCTCACATTTAGCACTTTTTGCAATATCAATTGCTAAGGATCCCCAGCCACACCCAATATCTAAAACTTTTTGATTGGGTTTAATATTTAATTTTTTGATGATGTGTTTAATTTTATTATTTTGAGCTGTTTCTAGACTTTCAGTTTCATTTTTAAAATAAGCACAAGAGTATTGTCTTTTTGGATCAAGAAATAGATCATATAGGTCATCAGAAATATCATAATGATGAGAAACGTTCATTTTAGATTTTTTAATAAAATTAAAATTAGTCAGGTATCTATATGATCCTCTCAACCTGTTTATCAAATAACTAAAAAAATTTAATTCTCCTCTACCAAAGTTCATAAGGGCAATATCAAGAAATTCTGTTAGTGTTCCATTTTCAATCTTTATTTCTCCATTCGTATAAGCCTCACCAAAATATAAATCAGGATGTAATAATAATTTGTAATGAAGATTTTTATTCAAAATTTTAAGTTTTAATGGATCTTTACCAGGTTTTCCAATTACATAATCTTTTGAATTTGCATCAACTAATATGAAACCATCTTTTTTAAAAACCTTATTTAAAAACTTTACTAATTGCATTTTACGCTGCCATTCTTGATTTAATTGTAAAATTTAAATTTTTTAATTCATCAAATAATTTTTTTTCCTCAGTATCATTTAAAATTCTTAAAGGTGGAAGTATATTCTTATATATTTGATTCTCTTGTGAGCAAAAAGAATGTAGTCCGGATATTAGATTAAATTTATCAAATATACTTCTTACATCACATAACTTCTGATTAAAAGTTTGATCCTTTTTTGAAAAAAAGTCTTCATAAACTCTCCGAGATAGCTCAGCTGTTACATTGCAAGTGGCAGTGATAATACCCGAACATCCAAGTTCTAAACCTCTCAACAATTTAAGCTCTGATCCAGGAAAAATTGAAAAATTTTCTAATTTTAAATTCTCAAACAAATTGTACGAACTGTCTTTAACACCTACAACTTGGTCAGGAAATCTTTTTACCAATTGTTCAACACAATCAATACTAAATTTATATCCAGATAATTTTTCAAAATTATAAAGAATAATTTTACTTTCAGGAGACGTCTCTATCAATTTAGAATAGAATTTGATTACCTCGTCGTCAGAGTATTTATAGTAAGCTGGTGGCATTATAAGAAATTTGTAAAAATTAAGAGAGTTTGCTATTTTCATAAAATTAATTATTTCTGTGAGTGAATTCAAACCTGTTCCAATCATATGCTTATCTCTGTATTTACTATCCGAAAGCTTGTTCAATAAATCTATTTTTTCGGCAATAGGTAAAAGTTGAGCTTGACCAGTGCTACCAAAAATTGCTGTTCCGTGACATCCTTGATCTATTAATTTTTCTGCATGTTCTATGGTTTTTTTTACATTTAGACTTAAATCGGAATTAAGAACCGACATAGATGCTGCAAAAATTCCACTTATTTTTGTCATAATAAAAATTTATATAAAAATATACCCAGTAAAGTTTATAAATACCATATGAAAATATTAGCTATTCAAAATAGAATGGGAATTGGTGATACAGTAATTTTTTTACCCTTTATTAAGGCTTTATCAAAAAAATATAATTCGCCTATAAGTTTACTTGTTAAAGAAAGTTCTAAAGCAAATCAATATTTAAGTGAAACTAAATATATTGATAAAATTATTATTCTTGAAAGAGACAAAAAAAATAATAATAGACACGATGGCTTTTTAGGAATTTTTAATTTGATAAAGGATTTAAGAAGTCATAAGTTTAATAAAATATTTATTTTTAATTCTTCTTTAAGATTTAATTTGATTGCAAAATTTTCGAATATCCCAGAAATTTTTCAATACCCTCTTTTTAGTAAAAATAAACAACATATAGTAAATACTCCTAGAAAATTTATGAAAGAAAAGCTCAATATAGATATTTTTGAAGATCCAGAAATTCAAGTGGATGATAAACTAATTGCGAATGCAGCAAAAAAATTTTTGATTAAAAATGAAGAGACTAATATTCTTCTAGGTATTGGAGGATCCGGGTCAACGAAAAGAATTCCAGCTAATATTTTTTTAAAATTTATGAGAGAGTTGATAAAAAAAAAAAATTGTAAATTTTTTCTCGCTACGGGAAAAAGTATTGAAGAACAAAAAATTTTAGATGAAATTTTAAATTCTGAATTAAAAAATTTTTGTATCCCCTTAGATAATTTATCCATAAAAGAAATATTACCAATAATAAAAAATTGTGATATTTCTGTTTGTAATGACACAGGGTTCAGTCACCTTTCAGCTGCTTTAGGAATTAAGACAATTACTCTTATGGCTGATACACCTTTAGTATATGGTAACTATAACTCAAAAATGACACCAATAATTCCTGATGGTGAAATTAATGTTTCGCACGACACTCTAGGTAAAGACCGGATAAATCCTGAAAAGATTTTTAAAAAAACCATTGAAATTATAAATTAAGATATATCTCTTAAAACTATATCTTTAGCCTCATTTACTATTGACGATAACCTTGCAGTTTCGGGTGAAACATCTGGATGAATTTTTTTTTGGATTTTAATATATGCTTTGTTAACATCACTCTTTGTAATTTTTTTACTTATATCTAAATTTAAAATTTTATATGCCTCTGGTACAGATATTGATGAGGAATTTTTTAAATTTGATTGATTAAAAGAAAATCTACCAGATCTTCTTAATGTTTGTATTAATCTAAATAATGAAATTAATTGAAAAATTGACAAACCTTTTAGCTTCAATAATGCAAGACTAGCAAGTGTAAGAGGCAAAGTTAGTATAAATCTTCCAGCTACAGCAAAAATTATCGCTAAAATAATAAGACTAATTATAGTAAAAAATCTTAGACTTTTTGATATCTTTTTAGATGAAATATTGCTTATGACTCTTAATAACAAATAAAATATAGACAATATTACTACTGTATAAATAATTATATTCATATAATTCTAAATTTAAATGAAATTACCACAACTTAGAAAAAAACCAGAAATAAAATCTTGTCACAACACGTCTTGGGAGGATAATTATAGTTGGATCCACCAAGAAAATATTCTTGATGTTTTAAAAGATGGCTCAAAACTTCTTCCAGAAGTTAGGAAATATTTAGAAGAGGAAAACGCATACACAAAACATCATTTAAAAGATACTCAGGAAATACAAAAAATAATATTCAATGAAATCAAAGGAAGAATCAAACTTGAAGATGAATCATTGCCTTATAAAGATAAAAATTACCTCTACTGGAACAAAACAACTGAAAAAGGAAATTATTCGATAAAATTAAGAAAAAAAATTGGAACTGAAATCATTGAAGAAATTTGGAATGGAGATAAAGAAAAAGAAAAACTAAAAACAGAATATTTTGGTGTTGGTGATCTTGAAGTAAGTAATAACGATAAATATTTAGCTTACTCACTTGATTTAAAAGGTTCAGAGTATTATTCAATTTATGTAAGAGACATAAAGTCAGAAAAAATTGTAACAAAAACTCTAGAAAATACATCAGGATCTATTTTATTTAGTATTGATGACAATTATATTTTTTACTCAAAACTTGATGAATATCATAGACCTAGAAAAATTTTTAGACATAAACTTGGTGAAACAAAAGAAAAAGATACTTTGATTTTTGAAGAAAAAACAGAGGCATTTACAGTCAGTATTGGAATTAGCTCTGATGAAAAGTATTATTTTATTACTAGTTCAGATCACAATACTTCTGAACAATATTTTTTTTCTGTAGATGAAAAAAAACCCAACCCAAAATTAATTCAAAAAAGGGAAAAGGGAATAATTTATAGCGTTAATTCTTGGAATAATAATTTTTATATGCACACAAATAAAAATGCTGAAGATTTTAAAATTGAAAAATCTAAGGATATAAATGCAAAAAAATGGGAAATTTTTATTCCAGCCAAAGATGAAACATTAATTGGTGGTCTTACCTTTTTAAAAAAATGGATTTTAAGGTCTGAAATATCTAACGCATTAGGAAAAATTTTTGTAAAAAATTTAGAAACTGGTAAAGAAGAGGAATTAATTTTTTCAGAGGAAGAGGTATTTGATGGTGGAATTTCACTCACACAGAAAGATAGAAATACGGATGTGATATATATTTCTTATTCTACCCCAAAAACACAAAGTAGAGTTTATTCTTATAATTTGAAAACAAAAGAGAAACAATTAGTTAAGGAACAAGTTATACCCTCAGGCCATAATCCTGATGATTATATAGTTGAAAGGTTTGATTGTGAATCTCATGATGGAAGGAAAGTACCTCTTACAATTACTCGACACAAAAAAACAAAAATTAATGGAGAAGCTAAACTTTTATTATACGGTTATGGTTCTTATGGAAATTCAATGTCACCAAGTTTTTCCTCAACCAAGTTAAGTTTAATTAATAGAGATATTATATGGGTAACGGCTCATATTAGAGGTGGTTTAGAGAGAGGTATGAAATGGTGGAAAGAAGGAAAACTTTTAAATAAAAAAAATACTTTCAAAGATTATATTGCTGTTGCAAAATTTTTGATAGAAAAAAAATATACTTCCAGAGGAAACATAATTGGAATGGGAGGATCTGCAGGAGGTTTGTTAATGGGTGCAGTAGTTAATGAGGCTCCAGAATTATTTTGTGGAATTATAATGGCAGTGCCGTTTGTTGACAGTCTAACTACTAATTTAGACCATTCTCTTCCCCTAACAGTTGGAGAATTTGATGAATTTGGAAATGCTAAAGAAAACAAGGATCATTTTGATTACATTTATTCATATGCCCCCTACAACAACATAAAAAAAATGGATTATCCAAATATTTTAATAACTACAAGCTTGAGTGACAATAGAGTACTTTTTGACGAGCCCACAAAATTCACTGCTAAATTAAGAGATTATAAAACAGATAATAATCTTCTTTTATTAAAAACAGAAATGAATGCCGGTCATGGTGGTAAGTCTGGTAGAGATGGAGCGATTGAAGAAATAGCTTTCGACTATGCTTTTATTCTTAAGATATCTAAAAAGATATAATTTGATATTGAAATATAGAAATTAATTCCCATATACAAATAGTATGTCGCCTAATGGGGCATACATAAAACACTTGCTTAACAAAAGGAGGATATATGACAAGTAAGGATCTATCTATATTTAACTCTCTAAGACCGTTTTCAATTGGTTTTGACGATATGTTTGACCAGTTTGAAAATATGCTTGGTAATGGCGCATTGACTATGCAATCAAACTATCCGCCATATAACATCAGAAAAACAGGAAGAGATAACTATGCAATAGAAGTTGCTCTAGCTGGATTTAACAAGAAGGATGTTGAAGTTGAATTTGAAGACAATTTATTAACAGTTAGAACAAAACATGTTGATAAGTCAGAAAATAAAAACGCAGATGGAGAAATAATTCATAAAGGTATTTCCCAAAGACAGTTTGCAAGATCATTTACGATTGCTGATGACGTAAAAGTTAATGGTGCAGAACTTAAAGACGGTCTTTTAACAATATCTTGTGAAAGAGTTGTTCCAGAACATAAAAAGAAAAAGCTTATTGAAATAAAATAAGTCTTCCTTACTTGCGGAGATTCTATCTCCGCAAGTAGATTAGAAACATCCTTTTGAAATAAAACCTATTACAATTAAGTTAGAATTTGCTTCAAATCTTCTTTCACAAGATATTCCATATTTTTTAGTTCTATAAATAAACACATAATTACCATCTGAATTTTTAAAATCCTCATCAGGTTTACCCAAATCAATTTTTAAGTTATTTACAGATTTTCCAATATACTCAGCTAATTTTTTATTTTCTTTTTCTACAATGGCGTTGGTTTTTTCTTTTACTGTTTGGCATCCTAATATCGGGAAAACTAGAAAAATTGACAGGACTATTATTTGTAATTTTTTCACTTTTAAATGATAACAAGATAATAAGAGCATAAAAATAAACTTCTGAGTTGAAATTTGTGAATAAAAACTAGTTTTAAAGGGAAATTTTAAAAAGAATCAAATAATTGTAATTTATTAGGAGGACAAATGCTTGAAAATTATTTCAACTATAAAAAACATAAAACAGATTTTAAAACTGAAGTAATAGCAGGAGTTACTACATTCTTGACTATGGCTTATATAATGTTTTTAAATCCATTTATATTATCGGGAGAATTCGCCGGACCCGAAAAAGGTTTTTTTGATTTCGGCGCAGTATATACGGCAACTATATTAGCTACAGCTCTAGCTTGTTTCATAATGGCTTTTTACGGAAAAACTTGGCCAATAGGATTAGCCCCCGGTATGGGTATTAATGCCTTTGTTGCATTTGGTGTCTGTGCTGGAATGGGATACACCCCTCAAGAAGCTTTGGGTGCTGTACTTGTTGCAGGTGTGCTATTTTTAATAATATCGTTAACTCCAATAAGAGCTTGGTTAATCAACTCAATTCCAAAAAGTTTAAAATTAGGGATTGGAGCTGGCATAGGTTTGTTTTTAGCAATTATTGGTCTTCAAATAATGGAAGTTGTTGTTGATAATCCAGTAACATTGGTTCAATTAGGAAACTTAGGAGATCCATTAGTTTTACTTGGATGTGCAACTTTCATAGCAATTATTGTATTAGATAAAATGAACGTAAAAGGAAATATAATTATTGGTATATTGGCATTTAGTATAATAGCTTGGGCTACTGGACTAGCAAAGTTCAATGGAATCGCTAGCTCCCCACCGCCTATGACTTATCTTTTCGATTTTGACTTGTCTGCAGCTATGACAGCTGGAATGTCTACTGTAATTTTTACTTTATTATTTATTGACTTCTTTGACACTGCTGGAACTTTAACCTCAGTTGCAAATGTAGCTGGAAAGGTTGATAAAGATGGTAAAGTACAAGAAATCGATAAAGCAATGTTGTCTGATAGTGTAGGTACAGTAGCTGGAGCCATGATGGGTACAACAACTGTTACAAGTTATGTGGAGTCAGGAGCCGGTGTAAAAGCAGGTGGAAAAACAGGAATGACCTCTTTAGTGATTGGCCTGCTTTTCCTTGCATGTATATTTTTTGCTCCACTGGCAACAAGCTTACCTAAACAAATTGATGGTGCGGCTTTACTTTTTGTTTCTGTTCTTTTTATAAGAAACATAACAGATATAGAATGGAATGATATTTCTGAGTCTGCGCCTGCAATTCTTGCGATGATCTCAATGCCTCTAACATATAGTATTAGTAATGGTATTGCATTGGCATTTGTATCATATGCATTAATCAAATTATTTACTGGTAAATTTTCAACTACTTCACCAGCGATTTGGATTATAGCATTATTAAGTGTCATAAGCTTTGTGGTTGCTTAATAAATTTTAGATAGGGCTGAATTTTTTCAGCCCTATGTATTTTTTTTAATTATTTCTTCAATTGATAATTGCTCATAATGTTCAGTAGGCTGAACTATCCAGGGATCAGAGTCTAATTTAATAGGACAAAAATCTGGCTCAAATTTTGAAGATTTTTTTTTCCACAAACATGCTGTTTTAACCTCTTTGATGAAGTTTTTTGTTGGTCCATAATTTCTTAACCACTCAATACTTTTATTTAAAGTTAATCCTGTGTCTGAAAGATCATCTATCAAAAGAACTTTGTTAAAATCTTTATCATTTGCTAAAGAACTTATCTCCCGCGCAAACATTAATTGACCCTGTTGATCTTCCATTCCCTTTCCAGAATAACTTTGTATAACTATATATGCTATTGGTAATTTTAATATTCTCGATAAAATATCAATAATTGGCGCAGCACCTCTCATAATTCCAACTAATACTGTGGGTTTATAATTTTGATAAATTTGAATAGCCAGTTTTTCTACAATTTTATTATATTCTTCAAAAGAAATTATTAATTTTTCTGCCATATAACTATTTATCATATAATAATTAATAAAAAAGTTTAAAAAACATTTATGAAAATATTTGATTGCTTTATGTACTTTGATGAGGATGTAGTCCTAGATGTAAGACTTAATCTTCTTAATGAGCATGTTCATAAATTTGTAATAATAGAATCCGTTTTTAATCATAAAGGTGAAAAGAGAAAACCCCAATTTGATATTGATAAATTTTCCAAGTTCAAAGAAAAAATTATATATATTTTAAAAGATGATGTGCCTAGTGAAATTGAAACTATTGGAGCACAAGACAGTGAGAAAGAAATTTATAGAAAATCTATTTTAAATGCTTTGAAAAGAGAAAATTTACAAAGGAATAGTATTTCGGAGGGCTTAAGAGATGCAAGACCAGATGATTGGATTATTATTTCAGATTTAGATGAAATACCAAAACTAGAAAAATTATATTTTGAGAGGATAAAAGAAAAGATTCTCATTTTTGAGCAAGAAATGATGTACTATAAATTTAATCTCAAGCTTGAGAATTTCACTTGGATGGGAAGCAAAGCTTGTAAATTCAAATTTTTAGAGTCTCCTCAATGGTTAAGAAATATTAAAGGAAGGAAATTTAATTGGTGGAGAATAGATACTTTTTTTTCCAAAAAAAAGTACAAAAGTATTAAATTTATTAAAGATGGTGGTTGGCATTACTCTTATCTTAAGACACCAAAAGAGATAGAGAAAAAACTCAAATCTTATCTTCATCACATAGAATATGATATAAATCCATTAGGTTTGAATAAAATAGAAAATATTATTAAAGATAAAAAAACTATTTATGATTTGAAGGTTGATCAAAGAAAAAATAAATTTGATGCACGAAATGAATTAGTCAAAATTCAAAATAATCAACTACCAAAATATATTTTAGATAATCTTGATAAATACAATAATTGGATTGAAAAATGAGCAAAGGTTACATCGTTTGTGTATACGAACAAATAAAAGACGAAAATAAACTAAAAGATTATGCTTTAAAAGCAAAAGTAGCCGTAAATATTTATGGTGGAAAATTCTTAGTGAGAGGTGGAGAAAAAATAACAACTGAGGGAAAAAACTTTGTTAGAACTGCAGTAATTGAATTTAGTTCTTTTGAGAAAGCTAAAAAATTTTTTTATTCGTCAGAATACCAAGCTGCCCATGAAATATTAAAAGATGTAGTTATAAGACATCATCAGATAATTGAAGGAACTTAATATTGTATGGGTTCTGGATCAATGCTTCTCCATAAATACCATGTGGCAACAGAGCAATAAGGAGAAAACCTTTTTTGAAGAACTTTTACAAAATTTTCTGGTGGAAGATATTTTTTTTTGTAATTTTTAGATATAGCTCTTAATAATCCAATATCCTGAACAGGCCAAATATTAGATCTATTGTATGTAAACAATAAAATCATTTCTGCTGACCATCTGCCTATTTGTTTTAAGCTTGATAAATAAATAATTGCTTCCTCATCGTTCATTTTATTTATTAATTTTGGATTAAATGATTTATTAATAATTTGTCTTGATAAATTCTTGATTCCCTTTATTTTTTGCTTACTCAAACCACATTTTCTTATTTGTTCATTTGTTAAATTTGCTACCACATTAGGAGTTATTTTATAATTGCATTTTTTTTTAAACTTTAAAAAGACAGAATTAGCAGCAGCAACACTTATTTGTTGACCAATAATACTTTTACATAATGAAAAAAATATATCTTTTCTTGTGGTTAAAATAATTTCATTTGGACTTTTATAGTTTTTTATTAAGCCAGATATAATTTTATCTTTTTTTGATAAATAAATTTTCGCTTTACCCCAGTATTTTGGTATTTTAGTCATTAATCGCTTTGGATGTTATGTTTTTTTTTTTATAAATTTCTCTTCTAAATATTATCAAAGTTGAAATTATAACCAACAACGCTCCAACTAATGTTTTAATTGTAGGTATTTCCCCCCATATAAAATAACCAAAGACTATTGCAAAAACTAAAGCTAAATATTTTAATGGTGTTACAAGAGATACCTCTGAATATTTATAAGATTGACTTAACCATAAATTTGCAACACCACCAAAAATTCCTACAAATGATAATAAAATAAAATCTTCAAAACTTGGATACACCCACCCGTTAGGAATAGTTAGAAAACTTAATAACATTATTGAAAGTGAAAAATAAAAAGAAATTAACCAAACTGGTTCTGAAGATGATAATTGTCTTATAGTGATTGCTACATAAGAAAGCCCTAAGCAAAAAATTATTGGGAATATATAATAAATATTCAATTCACTTATGCCAGGTTCTGTAATCACTAAGATTCCAACAAATCCGATAATTACAGCTAACCACCTAAAAAGTCCCACTCTTTCACTTAATAAGAATATAGATAAAATTGTTGTAAATATTGGTGCAGCAAAAGAAATACTTACTACCGTTGCTAACGGCAACTCTCTTAAAGCAATAAAAATTGCTACTAATGCAATTAAACCTGAAGTACACCTAAGAGCGTGTAGGCCTGGTCTTTGTGTTTTATAAAAGTTATGTAACCTCTCTCTCGGTATGACAAAAAAGTAAAATATTATTCCAAAAAAACCTCTAAAAAACAAAACTTGTCCAATCGGATAATCTACAGACCATTTTACTATCACATCCATTAGAGAAAACGCACAAATGGACATAAACATGTACAAAAAACCTAATTGATTTTTACTAAGCATATGAATAATTTGTAAATTAATTTAAATCATAATCAATGCAAATAGCAGTTTTAGCTCTAGGATGTTTTTGGGGACCAGAAATCAAATTTAGTAAAATAAAAGGAATAATTAAAACAGAGGTCGGTTATTGTGGGGGAAATAAGCCATCAGTAACTTATAAAGAAGTTTGCACGGGGAATACTAACCATGCAGAAGTTGTAAAACTAGATTTTGATGAAAAAAGTATTTCATACGAGGAAATTTTAAATATTTTTTTTGAGATGCATGACCCAACGACCTTAAATTCCCAAGGTCCAGACTTTGGAACACAATATAGAAGTGAAATTTTTTATTTAAATGATAGCCAAAGAGAAATCGCTGAAAGAGTTCTTAAAAAATTTGATCAAAAACTATCTGGAAAAGTAGTTACAAAGATTTCATTACTTAAAAATTATTGTCCAGCTGAAGAATATCATCAAAAATATTTGGAAAAAAGGTAGAATGTCATTAGTTGAAACTGACTGGTTGGAGGAAAATCTTCATAACGTAAAAATAATAGATTGTTCTTGGCATATGCCCCAAACTAAAAGAGATGGATTTGTAGAATATAAAGAAGTTCACATTCCAAATTCAATCTTTTTTGACCTTGATAAAAATTCAAAAAAAGAAACACAACTTCCACATATGTTAGTTGATAAAATGGAATGGGAAAAAATAGTCTCAAAAATGGGCATTAGAAAAAAAGATGTATTAGTTATCTATGATAATTCTGATGTTGTAAGTTCTTGCCGTTGTTGGTTCAATTTTATTTATTTTGGTCATGATCCAAAACTTACTTTTGTCTTAAATGGTGGGTTAAAAAAATGGATAAGAGAAAAAAGGAAAGTCTCTAACAAGATAACAAATATTAATTTTTCAAAATATGAAAGTTTTGAAAAAAAGGAATTAGTTAAAGATAAAAAAAAGATTGATCAAAATATTGATATTCCAAGATTCAAAGTTATCGATGCGAGATCTAAAGAAAGATTTGATGGAAAAGTTCCTGAGCCTAGAGAGGGTTTAAGAAGTGGAAATATTAAAAATTCTAAATGTATCCCTTTTACACTTTGCATTAATGAAGATAGAACATTTAAAAATAAAGAAGAACTCAAAAGTGTTTTTAAAAAATGTTTAGATAACTTAGATGAAAAAAATATAGTTTTTACCTGTGGTTCAGGAGTTACTGCGTGTGTTTTGGCACTAGCTTATTCTTTAATTAATGATAAATATCTTCCTTGTATTTATGATGGCTCTTGGGCTGAATACGGCATAATTTAAATAAATATGAAAAGATCTACAAAAATAATTTCTATAATAATAATATTTTTTTTCATTATTGCATCTGTTGTCATTGCAAGAACAATGATTGGAAATCATTTTAAAAAAAAATTTAGCAAAATACCTCCACCTGGAATAATTGTAACTGAAGTTATTGAGAAAGAATTTTCTGAAAATATAGAAACATTCGGGACTGCAATTTCAAAAAAAACTGAGTCTTTCAAAATAAGAAAAGATGATCTTGTTAATGACTTAAAATTAAAAAATTTTGTGAAAAAAGGAGAAGTTTTAATTAAATTAAAAAGTGGAAATATAATAGCACCATTTAGTGGTGTGTTGGGATACACAGGTCTTACTGAGGACATTCTAGTTACAAATAATATTATAATTATTACACTTGATGATAATTCAATTATATATTCAGATATCAAGATTCCAGAAAATTATTCTGCCTATATTAAAAAGGGCCTTCCAGTAGAAGTTAAAATATCAAGCTATAAAGATAAAATATTTTCAGGTGAAGTTGACTTTGTTTCTAGTAGAATTAATGCTGATACAAGAAGTCTCTTATCTAGAATTAAGGTTAAAAATGATGACTTAAATCTAATTTCAGGTTCACTATTAGAGGTAAGTGTTAAATTTAATCTAAGAAACTCTCTAAGCGTTCCTGATACGAGTGTAATGGTTGAGGGCGATAAATCATATGTATATTTGATTAATGATGAAAATGTTGCAAATAAAACTGAAGTAAAAACTGGTCTTAGAGAAAACAAAAGTATTGAAATAATTTCTGGATTAAATGCCGGGGATATTATTGTTGCCGAAGGTTTAAAAAAAGTCAGACCTCAAGGAAAAATAAAACCTATAGTTAAATAAATGTTCATAACAGAATTAAGTATAAAAAGACCAACAGTATCATGGGTAATGTCCCTAATTCTTATTATTTTTGGTTTATTTGTTTTTTGGAAATTACCAGTTAGAGAATTACCAAATGGAATTCAGCCCCCTGTAGTACAAGTTCAGGTAGATTATAAATCAGCTTCAGCATCAATCGTAGATCAAGAAGTTACTCAAGTTGTTGAGGATGTTATTGGGGGTGCTGAAGGTATAAAAAATATAGACTCTAAATCTGAAAATGGAAGAAGCACTATTAATGTTGAGTTCGATACTAGTATTGATCTTGATAATGCTGCAAACGACATTAGAGAAAGAGTTGCTAGAGTAGTCGACAATTTGCCAAACGAGTCTGATCCTCCTCAAATTCTCAAAAGAGCAGCGGGTTTCACAACTACTATGTGGTTATCTCTTTCATCTTCATCTTGGAGTGATCTTGAATTAGGAGATTATGCTGAAAGATATTTAGTAGATCAGTTTTCAAGTGTGAAAAATGTTGGAAGAATAAGAGTTGGTGGATTAAGAGAATTAAGTATAAGAGTTTGGATTGATCCTATCAAACTAGCTGCAAATGATCTTACTATTAAAGAAGTTGAATCGGCAATGCGTGGAGAAAATATTAGTCTACCAGCTGGCACTCTTGAAGCAGATAATATTGATCTAACTCTTAACTTAGATAAATCATACAATGATATTAAAACAATAAAACAACTACCAATAAAAAAAAATGGAAATAAAGTTATATTATTATCAGATGTTGCAAATATTGATTTTGGTCCAGTTTCAGAAAAAACACTTTTTAAAGCACAAACTAAAGATCAAATTAATTTAAAAACAGTTGGGATAGGTATTTATGCAAGAAGTGGGGCATCAACAGTTGAACTTTCAAATGATATAAAAAAAAGATTAATTGAAATTAAAAAATCTCTTCCTGAGGAGCTTGATTTAAGAGTTTCTTTTGATAGAGCAAATTACGTAGAAGCTGCAATTGAAGAAGTCTATAAAACTTTATTAATAGCCTTTATTTTGGTGGTCTTGATAATCTATCTATTTTTAGGGAATCTCAAGGCTGTGATAGTACCTGCTATTGCTCTTCCGGTTAGTTTAATAGCATCTTTTTTAGGTCTTTATATCTTTGGTTTATCTATAAACATATTTGTTCTTCTAAGTTTTATTTTAGCGATTGGAATAATAACAGATGACTCTGTTATTATGACTGATGCTATTTACAGAAGAATAGAAAATGGAGAAACACCTTTGGTTGCTGCATACAAAGGATCTAAACAAATTTCCTTCGCAATTATTGCAACTACTTTAATCTTGTTGGCAGTTTTTCTACCGTTGATTTTTATAAAGGGAATTTCTGGGACATTGTTTAGAGAAACAGCTATCGCATTATCTTTTTCTATAGTTGTATCTTCTTTTGTCGCATTAACATTATCTCCTATGCTTGCTAGTAAATTTTTATATAGAGGTAAATCCAAAAAAGCCTTGATTAAAAGATTTGAAAAAATTTTCTTAAACTTTGCCAGTTTTTATAAAGAAACTTTAGAGGTCATTATTAATAAAACTAAAACTGTAAGTTTTTTTATAATTTTGATAATTACCGCATCAATCTTAATATTTAGTTTCTCAAAAAAAGAACTTTTACCTATGGAAGATCGTGGAGCATACCTGATTATTGGTTCAACAGACGAAGGTAGTTCTTTTGAATACACTCAAGAACAAGCTCAAAAGGTCGAAGCAAGACTAATTCCACTTTTGCAAAGTGAGGATAGTCCTTATTCAAGATTTATAATGCGAGTACCAGGATTTGGAAATTCTGCTAATTCCTATAATAGTTTTATAATTATCGCTTTACTAGATGACTGGAAAAATCGTGAAAAAGGTCAACAAGAAATTTTAAGAGAAGCTATAGGGAAAATAGTGACTTTGCCACAAGCTCTTGCTTTTCCAATTTCTCCTCAATCAATAAGAGTTTCTAATTAT
>CACOCL010000012.1 GCA_902625825.1 uncultured Pelagibacteraceae bacterium
CAGAATACTCAACCCAAGCAGAAAGGACAGAAAATGGCACTAAAATATTGCCAAAGTCATAAGTGCCATACTTATGACACAAAGGACAGGAAACGAGGAAGTAAGGATAATCGTACAAATCAGACTAGAAGAAGATCATCATTTTATTATGGTGGTGGAAATTTTTGCTCATTAAATTGTTATAATGATTGGGCAAATGATTTTATGGATAGAGCCATAGACCAAGTAAGTGGTCGGCTTGTAGAACCAAAAATACTAACAGAAGAAAATGCGTGGCGGAAATCATATCGTTATTCTTGGAATAGTAATAATGGTTCTAGTTCAGGTTATGAAGTAATTTACTTTTGGTATAATTCTCTAACTGAACAGAGAATTGATATTACACATCAAGAATATCAAACTCAATCGGAACCTACTTTATAGTTTCATCTGTCCTTGATGAACAACTCTAGGTTGTAAGCTTCAACCACAACCTAGAGTTGAATTTTTTTATTTTTTTTTTTTGGGTGGGCCCGCCCATAGTTCACAAGCTTACAGGGTGGGCCCGCCCAGTATCAGCAAGCCTGCAAGCTGTCAAGAAAATTATTTGTGGATAAGTTAAATTATTTTCTTTTTATTCTAGGATAAAATGTTAAGTTGTAAGATTAACAAAAGGAGAAATAAAATGGGACTAGACCAATACGCTGGATTAAGAGACAGCAAAGGTAATGTACACATTGATTTTGAAAATGTGTACTCGGATAAATACGACCCTGAAAAATCTGGTTTTGTGTGGCGTAAACATGCAAGGCTACAGGTGTTCATGAGTAAACATTTTAAAAAACAAAAAGACCATGAACATAACACTCATGAAGAGTTACAGCATCTAGGTTTTAATGCTGGTGAGGGTGGTGTTAAAATAACAGAAGAGTTAATCAAGGATCTGGAAGAGCAAATCAAAAATGATTATTGGGATTGTTTTGCCCATGATGGTTTTTTCTGGGGTCAGCAATTCCAAGAGGAAGCCGTTAAAGAATACAAGGCATTTGATAAAAAATTTATCAAGTGGGCTAAAGAACAATTGAAAGCTGGTAAACAAATCGGCTACGATTGTTCTTGGTAAAAAATTCTGGGGCGCTTCGGGTTAGTACGACCTTACCGGGCGCCCTGGATACTCGGGCTCCCGTCGGCTGATAAGGTAAAACGCGGGGCCTGAGACTCAAGCCACAAGCCGCAAGCTTGACAGGTCCCAAGCTCTGGGATATTATAAGATTTAGAAAGGAATAATTTATGCTAAAAAAAGAAGCAAGACAAATAACTGGCGGGCTGTCGAAGCCGTCGAAGATGCCAGGACCAGCGCACAACCTGCCAGCATGGAAATGCTTAACAGGTGCGAAGCTGGCGAAGGTCCCGGGCTCAGTCTGTGCCGGCTGCTATGCCTTGAAGGGTCGATATCGTTTTAAAAATGTTAAGGATGCACTAAGCCGAAGGCTGCAAGCGCTTGAAGACCCTCGCTGGGTGGAAGCCATGACTGTGCTCATCCAGGGTGAGAAGTATTTCAGATGGCATGACTCAGGAGACATACAAAGTCTCAAGCACTTAAAAAATATATTTACAGTGTGCAAGCGTACACCGGAGACCAGGCACTGGATGCCAACGCGAGAGGCTCAGTTCCTGAAGCAATTGGACCCGGCCGCAATTCCGACAAATTTAATTATTAGAATGAGTTCACACATGATTGATCAGGGACCAGTTAAGTTCTGGCCGTGGACGTCGACAGTCACCAGCCAGGCTGGCAGAACCTGCCCGGCCCCTGAACAGGGCAACGAATGCCGGGACTGCAGGGCATGCTGGGACAGGTCCACACCAAACGTGTGTTACGGTAAACATTAACATGACATGGTATCACCCAAAATATTACGCCGAGCTCAGGAAGCTTAGGCGCCAGGCTACAAGCTCTCAAGCTTCAAGCGACAAGCATCCCAACCAGCGCACAAGGGTTCAAGCTTCAAGCCAGAGTTTACAAGCTCCAGGATCTGATGACCAGGGTACAAGCGCACAAGCCCACGGTCCGGGGTGCAAGCAACAAGAAGATACACAAGAAAAAAGAAAGTATGATGATTTAAAAGCACAACAAGTTGATATTAATGATATGGCTTGGGGTGTTGCTGAAAAAATTGTCAGACGTCATTATACTGATGAAGATGTAGAAAAAGCTTATTATCTTCAAAATAAATTTGAAAATGTTTCGACTATCGCAAAAGATAGTTGTTTTCATTTTCATTATTTAGGCAACAAAGAAAAAACAAACTACAATGGCGAAACTACTATTGAAGAAAATGTACCAATAGAAAAACATTTTGATTTTAGATTAAATGGTTCTATTGATGAGAATAACAATTATTCTTCTAATAGAGATTTGTCTTATTCGTTTGCTTTGTTTAGAGATGAGATCAACGCACAGGAAGATTGCAATGCTGACATCTTAATTGAACAAGCTAACAAAGATGACAACCCACACAAAAGAAAGTTTGTTGAGAACAACGAAAAATATTTGGGATTGAGTGGTGGTCGAGATAATGAAACCAAGTATGGTCGAGAGTGGAATGAAAAATACCAACTTGACCTGATTGGTCGAGATTATTGCAGAGATAGATCTATTGCTTGTTCCAAAGAAGAATTTGATTTTTTAATTTCTTGGAAACAACAAAAATCTGCTTTTGTAATGGCACATACAAAATGGATTGAAAGTGTCTTAAAACAAATGAAAGAAATCAAGTTAGGATTAAAAGGTTATAAATGGCTAGATGAGGGAGTTGAACTAGCTAATGAACTTGGTTTAGATGTTAAAGACCATGAGATAATCAGAACTAACTCTAGTGGTTTGGTTATCTACAATCCAAAAAATCTTGCTGAAAGAATTAAAGGCATGAAAAACACCGAAAAAACTAGAGAGCAGAAGATAGCAGAACGTGTTGCATATATGCAACAACAACAAAATAATTCTGATAACTTGAATTAATTTGTTGCAATTCGTTATGGGATAAATTATATTTATCCCATAACATTAAGTTATAGAAAGCGAGAACAAATGATAAATAATAAACCCTTTGTTATCACTTACTATTCAGCAAGTGATAAAAAGACAATAACAAGAAATGCATTATGGACAGATAAATGCAGATATTGGATAAGTAAGTCAGGCAGAATGTTGATGACTTATTTCGATATAGACGCAGATGGATACAGAACTGCGTCAGATAGTTGGAGTATAAAGTTATGAATAAATACGAAAAACTAAAAACACAAGTAGAAGAATTACCAGATGACTTTAAAATGTCAGATAAACAAACTCTAATATTAATTAGAGATTTGTTTGAAATGGTAAAAGATAACAATGAACTTATTAATCTTATGGATAAGAGAATTAAGTCATTAGAAACAAAGGACAAATAATATGGATAAGAATAAAAAGTTTTTCATTATCAAAAAACGAAAGTTTCTTGGTACTGAAAGTTTCCACATACACGATAGCAATATGTATGATTTGACAACAGCAGTTAAAAAGTTGTTGGCTCTTGATACATTGAACGAGGACAGGGAAAATAATTCCTATCACTTACAAGAAGTTAATTTCTCAATGGTTGATAAGCCATTGGTATTAACTAAAGAGGTGAAAGAGGAACAATCAGAAATGCCTTTCTGATTTATCTCGCAGTAGGATCTGTGGTTTAGGTATGAGCCACAGATCCTACAAAATCCCATTAGTGTATGCAAAAACTGCATTGCAATTAATGCATAGTGTGTGCCAATAGAGGTACCACAACATCTTGATTTTTTGCTTGAAAATTCAGGGAGGGCCCACCCTAAATACACAGTAGGGGTCCCAGATGTACACATATATGTAAGATTTAGACTCTTATAGCCAAGATTTGAAAAATAGGTTATAAAAAAATATTATAAAAAAATTTTATGAAAAATTTTTCAGGATTGACTCCAGAAGAGACAGCACGACTTTTGGAGCTAGAAAAGAGTGTAGAATTAGATAAAGCCAAGCCCATAATCAAAAAAGACTTTTTGAGTTTTGTAAAATATGTTTGGCCTGAGTTTATTGAAGGTTCACACCACAAAAAAATTAATAAAAAATTTAATGACCTCGCACAGGGGAAAATTAAACGTCTGATCATCAACATGCCGCCAAGACACACAAAGTCGGAGTTTGCCTCATACTTACTCCCGGCATGGATGGTTGGCCTCGATCCCCGGTTAAAGATCATTCAAGCAACACACACGGCTGATCTAGCTGTCGACTTCGGCCGTAAGACCAAGAACCTGGTGGATCAACCAAACTACAAAGAATTATTCGACACGAGACTGATGGAGGACTCACAGGCCGCTGGTAAATGGAAGACGGAACAGGGAGGAGAATACTTCGCTGCCGGTGTCGGTGGAGCGATAACAGGTCGTGGTGCTGATCTATTAATCATCGACGATCCACATAAGGAACAGGATATTAAAAAAGATAGCAAGTCATTCGAGAAGGCATGGAACTGGTATACATCAGGTCCACGTCAGCGTCTGCAACCTGGCGGTCGTATCGTTGTTGTCATGACAAGGTGGAGTACAAAAGATCTTACCGGACAACTGATCAAGGCCCAGGGAGAGGAGAACTCTGATGAGTGGGAGGTTGTCGAACTTCCAGCATTATTACCGAGTGGTGATCCTGTGTGGCCAGAATACTGGACCAAGGACGAATTAGAGAAGACCAAGGCATCTATTCCGGTAAACAACTGGAACGCTCAGTACATGCAATCACCTACAGCTGAGGAGGGTGCTATCATAAAACGTGACTGGTGGCAGGACTGGGAGGAGAAGGAACCACCCAAATGTGAGTTTATAATCCAGTCTTACGATACGGCTTTCTTGAAAAAAGAATCTGCCGACTACAGCGCCATAACCACGTGGGGGGTCTTTGAGACCGAGGACCAGGGACACAACATAATATTATTAAACGCTTTTAAGGATCGATATGAGTTTCCAGAGCTAAAGAAGGTGGCTTACGAGGAGTATCTGTACTGGCGTCCTGACATGGTAGTGGTCGAGGCCAAAGCATCAGGAATACCTCTGACTGCTGAATTAAGAGATATGGGTATCCCAGTTGTTAACTTTACACCGAGCCGAGGAAATGATAAGCATGCAAGGGTAAACTCTGTATCACCACTTTTCGAGACAGGAATGATCTGGGCTCCTATGCACCAACATTTCGCTCAGGAGGTTGTGGAAGAGTGTGCAGCATTTCCGTATGGGGATTACGATGACTATGTCGACTCTATGACCCAGGCGATCATGCGTATTAAACAAGGGGGAATAGTTCGTAATAGAGATTCCTATAAGGACGAACCATTACCTGATAGAAGTAGGTTAGAATACTATGGCTAGGAAACAGACATTAGATGCGATTATACAATTGTATAAAAAACTTGGGGGTAACACTTCCGAGGTTCTTGGCACAAAAACAAATGTAAATTTTTTAGGTAAAGGTAAGTCTCCAGAGTTGATGTTGGATATGGACATCAATCCAGAGGCATTAGGTGTATTACCAAGATCACAAGCAGTAGAAGAATTAAAAAACTCAGTAGGATATGCGGTCTCTGGTAAACTGAACGACATACAAGCAAATCAGTTACTGAAAAATATGCAGACTATGGATAGTGTATACTTTCCACCTGTAGGACCAGTAAATATTATAGACCTTGAAACACGAGCTGGACCACTTAGCAAAGGAGGTTTAGAGTCTTTAAGAAAAGTTATGGCAGATGATCTACCACCTCCAGGTTCACGTGGTGGTGCAGAGGATATTGCAGCGCCGGTTGCATCTGCAGAAGAGACATTTAAAAACACACAAAACACATTAAGAGAACAACTTAATAGATTAAATGAAACAGATGCACCAACATTTACAGGTGCAGGACTTGAGTCAATTAAAAATGTCAAAGGCAGTAATTTAATTGTAGACGACATTGTAAACAAAATTTATTTAAATGCTGGTGTGGCACCTGCAGCTCAACCAGTTGTAAGAGCAAATGCCAGAGAGTTTTTAAACAGAATAAAAGATTTAGAAGACCCAACTTTTCCAGGTGGTCCAACACTATCTAGTTTAATGGAAGCAGATGATTTTAGATTTATGACCGAAGGTGGTGGCGGCGGCATGGGTGATCCATTATTACTCGTACAAAAATATTTTGGACCACGTGTTGCAGCAGCAGTTGCAAAACTTGACGGACCAAACGATATACAGCTATTTGCTGAAAGATTAGTTAGTGTAACAGATGATGCAGGTAGAACTATTACTGATAGAAGATTTAATCCAGAGACTGTAGACATCTCTGATTTTGAATTTGCAGATGGTGGACGTGTACCTATGTTTGCTGGTGGTGCAGCAAGAATGGGTTACCAAGCTTTAGCAAAATATGGAATCAAACCAAAAGATATATCAAGACTATTTGCAAGTTTAGGATCTGACAAAAGTTTAGTTGGAAAAGAAAAAACAGAATACTTTAGAATGTTACACAAAGTATTAAGAAATCCTGATGACTTCCCAGATGAGATTTTAGATATTCAAAAACAATTAGGTATAAATGTTCCAGGACTTAAAAGTGGTGGTCTTGCCGGCATTCTGGAGGTGTAATGGCTGATAATGCAGTTACACGAGTATTAAAAAAGGGTCCAAACATTAAAGCAGATCCCAGACTTTCAAAACTTTTTGATGAAGGTAAACTATATCACTTGCGTTTAGGTTTAGATAAAAAAGTTTACTACGGAACTAAGGCAGAATTAGATCTCATATTTAAAAATAGAGTTACATCTGGTGGTGCACGTAACGTTGGGCTTAAAGCACCAGAGGGTTACGTGACAGGAGAGGAAATGTTTAAGAAGGCAAAGAGTAAAAATATCTTTGTTAGTAAAGGCAGAGACGCTAATAACTTTGCCACTGTTTTTAAAATTCCTAAAAAAATGCTTAAAGGTAAAAATTTTTATGATGCGTCTGTATTTGATGATCAGAAAAAAGTAGACAAGATTCAAAAAGCTCAAGTGATTGCAGGATCTGGAACACCAGAAGCAAAGAAAAAATTTTTTAAAGGTAAATCTTTTGAAAGCAAAAAAAGAGCAAAAGCTTTAAAAAAATTTGGCGGTGTAAAAGAAGGACCTTTTCAAGGAACTAAAAAAACAAACTTATCACATATGGATGATATATTTTCACAATATATCACCGGTTCTAATTTAGGTTATGCACCCGCTTCTATAAATTATAAACTTGCTGACAAAGATGGAATAGATTTTAAAATGAGAGCTCTTTATAAAAAGAGAGAAAAGTTATTAAAAGAAAATCCAAAAGACCTTGTTAAACAATTAGAAGATATAAATATAAAAGGTGCAAAACTTGCGGGTCAGTCACAAGGTTTTAAACAGTTTACTTTTATGGATCCAATAACTAAGAAGACATCTTCCTTTGGTGGCGGTCGTTTAGCAATTGATGCGTTTGATGAGTTTCCGGGTATGACTGAAAGACAGATTGTAGATTATATTAAAAATGCAGACCCAAATGATTTTGATGCGCAACTTAAAATTAAAATGTTTGAGTTAAATAGAAAAGAAGTTTTTAAAGCTGCAAATAGAATATCTAAAAAAGAACAATTAGAAGTATGTAGTTTATTATCTAGAGGTGGTCTTCCTGGTGATTGTGCTGCTGCAATAAATAAAGATCCTGTAAAAGCTGCACAAGTTTTTGAACAATCTACATCTGATAGTCCAGCGATGACAAAATTAAAACAAGCTTCAAATAGTTTTTTAAATTTTGTAAGAGGCCCTGGTCCAAAAACATTTGGTATCGGTGCTGGTATTGGAACTGCAATAGGATTAGTCAAAGCATTTAGAAACGACGATCCAACAACTTATTTATCAAACGAAGATCAACAGAAAAGTATGTTGGTTGATATGGCAACACAACCTATATCAATCGATATAGAAAGACCTGCAATATTAGATTATCAATTACCTGCATTAGGCGGAACGTTAGCTGCTTCAACAGCACTAGCTGCACCATCAACAATTAGAGCAAGTTTATCAACCAAACAATTTCAATCTAGATCTAAAGGTATTGAAAGAAAAAAACCAACTGGTCCAGTTAAAACAGGTTTAAGAGTTTTGGGTAGAGGACTAGGAGTTGCAGCATCACCTGCACTACTAGCACCATTTGCAGTTGGAGATATTGCAAGTCAAGTAGCTGCTGGAGATACACCTGAAGATATTGCAACTAATCCATTTAATTATTTGTATCCAGCGTTTGCAGATCAAACACCAAAACTAACAAGAGGATTAAATCCAACACTTAGAAAAATAGCTAGACTAGGTTTAAGTGGACCAGCATTAAGAGTGTTATCTAGAGCGGGTATAGGTGGATTTGCAGCCTCTGCAGCTATTCAAGGATTAGGATTATTAGATGACTAAAAAGCTAACAACCACGATACCACCAGAAAGAGGACCTCACCCACAGGGGTTGAATGTTCCCGGAAAAAAGATTATAGTGGTGTCGAACTCGGAGAAAAATAATGTCAGAAATAGACAAATCTCTACCAAACGTAGAGCAAGAAATAAAATTACCTAGTGAAGAAGAGATTGCAGAAGCGTCTCAAGAAAACATAGAAGAACAGGTTGGACCAGAAGATGTTCAAGTTGAACAAGATGAAGACGGTGGTGCCACAATTACCTTTGACCCAGAAGCTATAAACCAGCCAGGTACAAATGAACATTTTGATAACCTAGCAGATCTACTACCGGAAGAGGTTTTAGGTAGATTAGGTTCTGAACTTTATGAAAATTACATGCAATACAAAGCATCCAGAAAAGATTGGGAGGATGCTTACACAAAAGGTCTAGACTTATTAGGATTTAAATACGAGACAAGATCTCAACCATTCTCAAATGCTAGTGGTGCAACACACCCTGTATTGGCCGAGGCCGTAACACAGTTTCAAGCGCAAGCTTATAAAGAATTACTTCCAGCAACTGGTCCTGTACACACTCAGATCATGGGTGTGGTAAATAAACAAAAAGAAGATCAGGCTGTACGAGTAAAAAATTTCATGAACTATCAACTCATGAATGTGATGAAAGAGTATGAACCCGAGTTCGATCAGTTACTTTTTTATCTCCCTCTTAGCGGCTCTGCATTCAAGAAAGTCTATTATGACGAATTACTTGACAGAGCCGTATCAAAATTTGTTCCGGCAGATGATCTGATAGTTCCTTATACTGCAACGTCTTTAGAGGATGCAGATGCTATAGTGCACTCTTTAAAAGTTTCAGAAAACGAATTAAGAAAAAAACAGGTATCTGGTTTCTATAGAGATGTAGAGATTACACCAGGTTATGCACAGGAAACAGAAGTAGAGAAAAAAGAAAGAGAGTTAGAAGGAGTCAGAAAAACTAGAGATGAACAGATGTTTACTATTCTAGAGTTTCACACAAATCTTGATCTAGAAGGATTTGAAGATAAAGATGAAGAACAAAACCCAACAGGAATAAAACTTCCTTACATCGTAACTATCGATACAAGTTCAAAAGAAGTTTTATCTATCAGAAGAAATTATAAAGCTGAAGATCCGTTAAAAAATAAAATAGAATATTTTACACATTTTAAATTTTTACCTGGACTAGGTTTTTATGGTTTTGGCTTAATCCACATGATTGGTGGATTATCAAGAACTGCAACGAATGCACTCAGACAGTTGTTAGATGCTGGTACGTTTTCAAATATGCCAGCAGGATTTAAACAAAGAGGTATTCGTGTCAGAGATGAAGCGCAATCGATACAACCTGGAGAGTTTAGAGATGTAGATGCACCCGGAGGAAACATTAGAGATGCATTTATGCCTTTACCTTTCAAAGAACCATCAGCAACATTGTTACAATTAATGGGAATTGTGGTTCAAGCAGGTCAACGATTTGCCGCCATAGCTGACATGCAGGTCGGTGACGGCAACCAGCAGGCAGCTGTTGGAACGACCATTGCCCTCTTAGAGCGTGGCTCCAGGGTCATGTCAGCCATACATAAAAGATTGTATGTGGCGTTAAAAAAAGAATTCACATTACTTGCAGAAGTATTTAAAACTTATCTGCCACCAGAATATCCTTACGATGTTGTGGGTGGACAGAGAAATATCAAGGTTGCAGATTTTGATGACAAGGTGGATATCCTTCCTGTTGCAGACCCAAATATATTTTCACAATCGCAGAGAATATCTATGGCTCAAACAGAATTACAACTAGCTATGTCAAATCCTGGAATGCATAATTTATATGAGGCATACAAAGATATGTATTCAGCGATTGGTGTAAAAGATGTAAATAGAATCTTACCACCACCACAGCAACCAATGCCTATGGATCCAGCTACAGAGAATATTTTAGCTATGACTGGAAAACCGTTTCAAGCGTTCAAAGGTCAGGATCACAGAGCACATATTACTTCACATTTAAATTTCATGGCTACTAATATGGCAAAAAATAATCCAATGATTATGGGTGCATTACAAAAAAATATTTTTGAACATATTTCTTTGATGGCACAAGAACAGTTAGAGGTAGAATTTAGAGAAGAGATACAACAATTAATGCAATTACAACAGATGGCACAGATGAATCCTGCAGTGGGACAAAGTCCACAGATTCAACAACAGATTATGCAGTTAAGTATGGCTATTGAAGCTAGAAAAGCTAAATTAATTGCTGATATGACCCAAGAATTTAAAGACGAAGAAAACAAAATTATGGGTGATTTTGGAAATGACCCGATTGCTAAGCTAAAAGCAAGAGAATTAGACCTTAGAGCTATGGATAATGAACAAAAACGTACTCAAGCAGAGCAAAGATTAAATCTAGATAAGTCAAGAGCTATGATGAATCAAGATATTCAAGAAGAAAAGCTTGAACAAAACGAAGAATTGGCTAAGTTAAGGGCTAATACATCGATTGAGAAAACTATTTTAGGTAAAACTCTTCCGAGTTCAGATAATATGCCTGGAAATGTTGCAATCATTCGAAAAACTGGAGAATAAATATGAAAAAAACTAAAAAATCAAGTCACGCAGGCATGGTTCATGTAGATCATGACATGTTTACGAACAAGGACGGCTTTAAAAACGGAGGAGTTGAGGTAGAAATTACAAAACCTACAGAAACTCAATCTGTTCAGGTAAGAGGAACTAAAAGAATGCTGTCTGAAAAGAAAAAAGACGCAGATTGGTATTAATTTATGTGGTTATCGGCGATTAAACTAGCCGTTTCTGCTGGAAGTAAGATTTATGCTAATAAGCAGAGAACGAAGATGGCAATGTCTGATGCACAATTAATGCATGCAGAAAAAATGGCCCGTGGTGAGGAGCAATACCAGGGTAAATTGTTAGAGGCCCGACAGTCAGACTGGAAGGACGAGGCCGTTCTCATAATTCTTAGTTTGCCCGTGGCTATTTTGGCCTGGGCAGTTGTATCGGACGATCCAACTGCGATGGACAAGGTTAAACTCTTTTTCGAGATGTTCTCGCAGCTCCCTTCATGGTTCACAAACCTTTGGATCCTTGTAGTAGCGAGTATATATGGTATAAAGGGAACGCAAATATTTAGAAACGGAGGTAAAAAATAATGGCTAAGAAAAAAATAAAAAAATTTCTTAAAAAAGCTGCACCACTATTGGCTGTTGCTGGATTAGGAAAAGCATTTATGAATGCTAGAAATAGAAAAAATCAAATGAAAGAATTTCTTGCAACTGAAGGCGGAGATCTTTCTGACATGAGAGATTATGGTCCTTTTAGCAAAAGACCTAATTTTAATCCAAACCTTTTTAACCCTACTATGATGCTTCAAGGTGTTGGCGATGATCCTGTAATCGAAGGAATTCAAGCTGGTGCTAAAAAAGGTGGTAGAATCATGAAAACTAAAAAAGGTGGTAAAGCTGTAAGAGGCTTTGCTAAAAAGAAAAAACAAGCAAACAAAATGAGGAAAAAATAATGCCTGGAATGATGATGAAAAGACCTATGTATAAAAAAGGTAAGAAGGTTTTAAAACCTGTTAAGCCAAATCAAAAAGGTTTAAAAAAATTACCTAAAAAAGTTAGAAACAAAATGGGTTACATGAAAGACGGAGGAAGAGCGAAGTAATGGCTCGTCCTGGTCTATACGCAAACATTCACGCTAAAAGAAAGCGTGGAGGTAAGATGCGAAAGAAAGGTGCAAAGGGTGCACCAAAAGCATCTGACTTTAAAAGAGCAAAACAAACAGCGAGATCATAATGACAAAACTTTGTCCCAGAGGTAAGTCCGCAGCGAAAAGAAAATTTAAGGTATATCCGTCAGCATATGCTAATGCCTATGCTTCTAAAATTTGTGCTGGTAAAATAAAAGACCCCTCTGGTGTGAAGAGAAAAGATTTCAAAGGACCAAAACCTGCTGGAAAAAAAGATGGTGGTAGAATAAATTTCAGAGGTGGTGGGATCTGTAAGAAAGGAATGAATTTAAAAATTCTGAGAAAATAAAATGGCTGGGCTAAAAGAATGGTTCAAACAAGATTGGGTAGACATCGGTGCCAAGAAAAAAGGCGGAGGTTTTAAAAAATGTGGAAGAAAATCTGCAAGTGGTTCAAAAAGAAAGTATCCAAAGTGCGTCCCTGCTGCCAAAGCAGCAAGCATGACAGACTCCCAGAGACGGAGTGCCGTTGCAAGGAAAAGAAGTAAAGCACAGGGTGTAGGTGGTAAACCAACAAACGTTCCAACATTTGCAAAAAGAAAAAAAATGGGTATGGGAGGTTTAGTATGAGTAAAGGCACTATGCCTGCTAGAAATAAAAAGAATTTCAGATCTACAAAATCTGGAGCGGGCATGACACGAGCCGGTGTTGCTGCTTATAGAAGACTAAATCCCGGTTCTAAATTAAAAACAGCCGTGACTGGTAAAGTGAAACCAGGATCAAAAGCTGCTAAACGTAGAAAATCATACTGTGCAAGAAGTGCAGGACAAATGAAAAAATTTCCTAAAGCTGCCAAAGATCCTAATTCTAGACTACGTCAGGCTAGAAGGAGATGGAAATGTTAAAAAAGAAAAAGATAAAAGGCGTGATTAAAGGTTTGAAAAAAGCCTCTAAGTTACATGCTAAACAAGCTAAAACATTGAAAGGAGTCATAGGTGGCAGATCCAAAAAAAGGAACGGGTAAAAAACCTAAAGGCTCGGGTAGGAGGCTCTACACCGATGAGAATCCTAAAGATACTGTTGGAATTAAGTTTGCGACCCCTACTGACGCTCGTAAGACTGTTGCAAAAGTTAAGAAGATATCTAAACCGTTTGCGAGAAAAATACAAATCCTGACTGTTGGAGAACAGCGTGCCAAAGTCATGGGTAAAAGACAAGTCGCTGCAATCTTTAAGAAAGGAAAGGAGTCAATAAGAAATGCGAAGAGCAATACTAGAAGCACTAAGACTTAGATATGAAGCTGAGATAGCGGAGGCTGACGCCACTGCAAATATATATTTAGATAATTCAGTGGGTATAGGAGAGCACCCACAGCACATAGATGAGGTTGATAAGCAGATAAAAAGAATAGCGTCTGCAAAAGAGAAACTAAATATACTGGATGAGTTTGAACCAGAAAGGAATGTACTATAATGCCATTAACAGAAAAAGGTAAAAAGATAATGAAATCTATGAAAAAACAATACGGTAAGAAAAAAGGAGAGACAGTATTTTATGCTTCAAAGAACAAAGGAAAAATAAAAGGCGTAGACAGAAAGAGAGGTAAATAATGGATTTCATAGATAAGATACGAAAAATAATCAAAATGAGACACGATGATGTGGTTATTGCAATGACATCTGGAAGTGTTGACAATATGGAAAAGTACCAGTATATGTTAGGTCAGATACGAACATATCAGTATCTATTACAGGAAATATCCACCCTGCTAAAAACAAAGGAGCAAAATGACAGTGAAGGAACAGTTATCAGCATCAAACCAAAAGATAATAACACCAAATAAAACTCTTGTCGGTGTTAAAACCGAAAAGAAAAAAGAGATCGACGAATCATCAAAGCTTCCGGAACCAACAGGTTGGAGAATTTTAGTTTTACCTTTTAAACAAAAAGAGAAAACTAAAGGAGGAATAATCCTAGCAGAAGATACGATTGAAAGATCACAAGTAGCATCAACTTGTGGTCTAGTTTTAAAAATGGGTCCACACTGTTATGATAAAGAAAGATATCCAGAGGGACCTTGGTGTAAAAAAGGTGATTGGATTATCTTTGCAAGATATGCCGGATCACGAATTAAAATAGATGGGGGTGAGATAAGACTTCTCAATGATGATGAAGTTTTAGCAACCGTGGAAAACCCTGAAGATATATTCCACGAATTTTAAACATAGAGGAGTAAAACTATGCAAGAAGAAGAAAAGAAAACAGTTGATATTGATACTTCTGGTCCTGAAGTAGATATTCAATTGCCAGAAGAAAAGACAGAAGAGGTTGTAGAACAACCAACGGAGGACACAACAAATGATACACAAGAGCTTAAAGACGGTGGTAGCACCGATGACACACCTGAGAAACCTGTGGAGCAGTCTGCTAGTGAAGAAGGTGATAAACAAGAAGACAACAGTAAGCAAATTGAGGAGTATTCTGAAAGCGTTAAAAAGCGAATAGCTAAATTAACAAAAAGAATGCGTGAAGCTGAAAGACAAAAGGAAGAGGCTTTACGTTATGCAGATAGTGTTAAAAAGGAGAGAGACCAATTTAAAACTACAGCAGACTCATTAGATAAAAATTATGTTGCAGAAATGGAAGGTAGAATTACCTCTTCTATTGCAGCGGCTCAAGAAAAATTAAGAGCTGCTAGACAAGCAGAAGATCCTAAAGCTGAGACAGAAGCTTTGGCTGCTATTTCTCAACTTGGTTATGAACAGGGTAAATTAGCTGAACTTAAAACCCAGCATCAGATGCAGGAAACGGCAGCTAAAGAACAACCTGTTGAACAAACTACTCAACAACCACAAAGACAGGCTCAAACCCCTCCAGATCCTATGGCAGAAGCTTGGGCTGAAAATAATGAGTGGTTCGGTAAAGATAGTGCAATGACATACACAGCGTTCGATTTGCATAGAAAACTTACCGAAGAAGAAGGAATTGACCCTAGATCTAAAGAATATTATGATGAAATAGACAAGAGAATAAGACTTGAATTTCCCCATAAGTTTGATACATCTAAGGACAAACCAGTTAGTAAACCTACACAAACCGTTGCCTCTGCAACGCGTAGTACAAAGACTAACCGTAAATCTGTGAGACTCACTTCATCACAGGTCGCAATAGCGAAAAAATTAGGAGTGCCACTAGAAGAATATGCGAAACAACTTATGAACACGAAGGAGGTATAGGCATATGGAAAAGAAACAACCAACTCGTGCGAGCCAAACAAAGAAAAGTGATTCAACAAAAGTTGAAGCACAAGCTAAAACGGTAGCTCCAAAAGAGAGACCAAAAGTTTGGACTCCACCATCGTACTTAGATACGCCCAACGCGCCGAACGGCTACAGACACAGATGGGTCAGGACAGAAATCCTAGGATTCGTCGATACTAAAAACGTACAAGGTCGAATTAGATCTGGTTACGAATTAGTAAGATCAGACGAGTATCCCGAAGAGGACTTTCCCGTAGTTCAAGACGGCAAATACGCAGGGGTGATCGGGCACGGAGGCCTTGTGCTGACAAGGATACCAGAAGAGATCGCGCAGCAAAGAACTGAATACTATGCTAAACAAGCACAGGAACAGCAAGCTGCAATAGACGCCGATCTTGCGAAGGAGCAGCATAAGAGTATGCCTATCAATGTTGATAGAGATACTCGTGTAACCTTCGGTGGCTCTAAGAAATCTTAAAAGAATTCTAGTCCATCTTAGGATAAACTAAATGTCTATAAGGAGGACACAACTATGGCAAATAAAGATGCTGCGTTCGGTTTAAAACCGATCGGTAAAGTTGGTCAGAATGCAGACAATAACGGTTTATCGGAATACGATATCGCGGCAAGTGCTTCGGCTATCTTCTTCCAAGATCCAGTAGAAATTTTATCTACAGGAACAATTGGAGTAGCTGCAGCCTCAGACGCATTATTGGGTTCACTAAACGGTGTTTTCTTCACTGATGCAACTACAAGTAAGCCTACCTTTGCGAATCATTTAAACGCTTCAAACACGGCGACTGACATCAAAGGGTTTGTAACTGATGATCCGTACCAAAGGTATGAAATACAAGCGGACGGCGCAACTGCGGCGGCAGACGTCGGCCTTAACGCTGACATTGTGTACGCATCCGGATCTTCACCAGACTTTGTATCTAAAGTAGAATTACAAACGTCTGACCAGAAGACTGGTACAGCACAATTAAGAATAATTGGTATCTCAAAAGATCCAGAAAATAATGAAGCAGGTTCTAACAATGTTAACCTGGTCGTTATAATCAATGAGCACCAATTAAAAGGTACAACGGGGGTATAATAACTATGGCAATATCACGTAATCAACTAGTCAAAGAACTAGAGCCAGGTTTAAATGCCTTATTTGGCCTGGAGTATAAGCAGTATGATCAAGAACATACTCAAATATACAACACTGAGTCATCTGACAGAGCTTTCGAAGAGGAAGTTATGTTATCAGGTTTCGCTCAAGCACAAGTTAAACCAGAAGGTTCTGGTGTAACTTACGACACTGCTCAAGAAACTTTCACAGCAAGATACACTCACGAGACAATAGCTCTTGGGTTTGCGATCACTGAGGAAGCGATTGAGGACAATTTGTATGACAGACTTGCGTCTAGATATACAAAAGCTTTAGCAAGATCTATGGCTCAAACTAAACAAGTAAAAGCAGCTGCACCATTAAACAATGGTTTACCAGGTTTGACTTTCAAATCAGGTGATGGTGTAACTCTTTTCAACACTTCGCACCCAACTATTGCTGGAACTTTCAGTAATACGTTATCAACTGCTGCGGATTTAAACGAAACTTCATTAGAGCAATCGATGATCGACATCAACGCTTTCACTGATGAAAGAGGTTTAAAAATCGCTGCGAAAGCTGTTAGAATGATTGTTCCATCTGCTCTTCAATTCACTGCAGACAGATTAATGAACTCTCAAAACAGAACTGGGACTGCTGATAATGATATCAATGCATTAAGAAACATGGGTATGATTCCTGGAGGATACTCTATTAATCACTACTTCACTGATCCTGATGCGTTCTACATCATCACAGACGTGCCAAATGGTATGAAGCATATGGAAAGAGCTCCATTAACTACAAAAATGGAAGGCGACTTTGATACTGGTAACGTAAGATACAAAGCTAGAGAGAGATACGTATTTGGCGTATCTGATCCTAGAGGTATTTTTGCATCACCAGGTGCTTAATCATTAATTTTGTGGCGGGACACAATCCCGCCACAATCACCAAATAGAAAGGAAAAATGCACCCTAAAAACTTCAGAGTACAGATATTCGCTTATCAACTTCATGCAGATTTTATTATAAAATCCATGGATGGTCCCGTAGATATAGAAAACGCAATAGTTGACAGATTGGGAAAAGGTGATATAAAATGGGAACATCTTGGAGAAATGAACGATCCAAGAGTTAAAAGAATAACCTATGAGGAGGTTATTGATGGAGGCGATAATGCAACATCTGGAGACCCTTTACACACAGAAGAAGGGACTAGATCTTCAATGGGAGCAGGAGCATCTGAAAGAGGGTAGATATACTCTCGATATGGTTAAGATTGACAGAAAAGTCAGAGAAGTAATTAGCCAGATAAAACTTGCAGAAGCAGAAAAAGCTGATGCACAGAATAGAATAGACGCTGCGGCTCCTCAAGTTTCAGTAGCTACTTAGTAAAAAGCTACATCGTTGGAAAAATCCAATCCACACCACAGGCTCTCTTGCGCTCTACTTAAATCTAGTATATAAAATATTCACTATACAATTAATAAGGATACTGACGAGTATAGTCGATGGCCTAAAAACAGTATTCGTAAATTTAGGAGGATATAATCATGGCAACAACTACATTCCAAGGTATCGTTAGATCACATGGCGGTGCTGGAAAAGGAAATGCAACACCAAGTGTTGTAACTTTATCAGAAGTTATTTCATTTGATCCAACTGCAGCTTCTGCAACAAATGTCAGAATTGGAACTTCTTCATCTACAGGTGAAACTTTTGTTTTACCAACAGGTGCTGTACCAATTTCTTTCATGACTATTGGTGGATCTTCAGGTGGTACTAACCCAACCGTAGATATCGGAACATCAGCAGATGATGACGGTTTCTTTAACGAAGTAGACTGTGATACTAAAGGTACTTTAAAAGGTGCTGATGGTGCATTAGTCGTTGCAGGAGGAATTACTGCAGCATCTACTGTTACAGGTAAAGTTGGTTCATCTGCAGCTACTGGTGGAACAGTTACTGGTGTATTTACATACACAGTCGTTGACGCTGGTAAAGACTCAGTATAATTAATTTAATGTGGGGCTTCGGCCCCACATAAATTTAGGAGAATATAACAAATGAAAACGGATATAAAAGCAGTCAGAGTTTCAGGGACTGGATCAGTTTTTGGAGGAAGAACAAGATTAAGAGGAATGATTCTTGCTTCAGATGGATCTGGTGCTGGTTCAATAACTTTACAAGATGGAAACGGTGCAACACAATTCCAAGGAGATTGTCCAGAAGGAGATGTTTTTGCATTTAATATTCCAGAAGATGGAATTTTATTTGAAGGCGGAATGACAGTTTCTGCGATTGCTAATTTAGTAGGTGCTACTTTATTGATTGATAAGTAGGAGGTTAAATGGCTAACACTACTTCAGGCACAACTATTTTTGAAAAAGGTTTTTCTATCTCTGATATTGCTGAAGAAGCTTATGAGAGAATAGGAATACAAGGTGTCTCTGGATATCAATTAAAATCTGCAAGAAGATCTTTAAATATATTATTTCAAGAATGGGCCAATAGAGGCTTGCATTATTGGGAAATAGCAAATAATAATTTCACTTTGGTTGCTGATCAAGCTGTCTACACAATGTTTAGATCATCAGCAGATGGGACATCAAGCACAACTGCAGTCTTTGGAGTTGACGATGTTTTAGAAGCATCTTTTAGAAATAATAATATAGATACTCCTCTTACAAAAATAAATAGATCACAATATCAAGCATTATCTAATAAGACTGCTACAGGTCAACCTACACAATACTATGTTCAAAGATTTATAGATAAAATTACGGTAACTTTATATCTTACCCCAGGTAGCACAGAAGCTGGTAAGTTTATAAATTATTATTATGTTAAAAGAATTCAAGATGCAGGAGATTATACTAATGATGCAGACGTTCCATACAGGTTTGTTCCGTGTATGACTGCAGGATTAGCTTACTATCTATCAATTAAAAATGCACCCGAAAGAACTCAAATGCTAAAGATGTTATATGAAGATGAATTACAAAGAGCTTTAGAAGAGGATGGTTCTTCTACTAGCACATATATCAGTCCTAAAGTTTATTATCCGGAGTCCTAATGGCATTATCTTCAGGTAAATACGCAAAATTTATATCAGACAGATCGGGACAGGAATTTCCTTATTCAGAAATGGTTATTGAATGGAATGGTGCTAGAGTTCACATATCAGAATTTGAACCAAAGCATCCTCAACTAGAACCTAAACCACATAGTGCAGATGCACAAGGTTTATTAAATGCTAGACCTGCAAGAGAAGAGCCTGCTGTTGCAAGAGTATTAACTTTAAACCCTTTATCTCTTACCAACGGGTCTACAACGGTAAATGTGTTTGAAGAAAATCATGGTAGATCTACAAGCGATGTAGTTAGATTTAGAGACGGAGAGGGTAGTTTTGGGATCACAAGCGCAGATATAAATAAATCTGCTGGATTTACAATTACTAAAGTTGATGATAATAATTATACATTCGTAGCTGCAGGAACTGCTACTGCTACTACAGATATAGGAGGAGGAAGTATATCGGCCGGTCCGGTTACACTATCACCATAATGGCATACACACTTACAAATTTACAGGATGATATTAGAAATTATACAGAGGTAGATAGTTCTGTATTGTCAACTACTGTATTAAATACAATAATTAAAAATGCTGAAAATAGAATTTATAGAGAAGTAGATTCTGATGATAATAGATTTTATGCTACATCAAACCTGCAATCAGGAAATAGGTTTGTTACTATTCCATCTGATTTAAGATTTAT
>CACOCL010000013.1 GCA_902625825.1 uncultured Pelagibacteraceae bacterium
TTAGTTTTTTTAGTTTGCCACTATGTGAGTATTTTGACTCAACAATTATAAATTTATCTACATATTTGTCTAAAATGTTAAACCTGATATCTAACATCAAGTCTTCAGAATAATAGGTAGTGCAATCAATAACCTTCATTAACTTAATGAATTAGTTGAATATCAACCTTTCCCACGCCAAGGAATTGTTTTATCGATAATTTTCCTTAATGTGACATCAAATAAAAGACCCAACATTCCCATTATGAAAATTGTTATCCAAATAACTTCATATTGAAAATATTTTTTAGCAACGTTTTCCACAAATCCAATGCCTGTTGTTCCAGCTAAAAATTCAGCTGCAACTAAAGTTCCCCAACACATACCAACTGCTACCCTTATTCCTGTTAATATTTCAGGCAAGGAGTTAGGAAAAATTACATATCGTAGTATCTGTTTTTTAGATGCACCCAAAGAGTGAGCAGCATGAATTTTAGACAATTGTGTTCCTGATGCACCAGCTCTTGCTGAAATAATCATAATAGATAATGATACCATAAATAATAAGAAAACTTTCCCTGTATTATCAATTCCTAATACAGAGATAATCAATGGAGCCCAAGCTAATGGAGGCACTGGCCTGTAAAGTTCAATCAATGGATCAAAAAAACCTTTTGCAAATCTATTTAATCCCATAAATAATCCTAATGGGACACCAATGATAATTCCAAAAACTAATCCAAGAAATACTCTCATAAATGAATCCCAAATATGACCGTAAGGAACTGGTATCTTTAATAATTTAAAGTCACCAGTGACAAATTTAAGAACTGCTCCCTTAAAATTTTGTTTAACTATTCCATCTTTAGTATGAACCGGATATTCACCTGGTAAAATATCTGCAATCCAATCTGGCATAATAAAACCAATCCAGGTACTTATATCTACCATCTTGATCCATAAAAGGGGGATATCCTTATAACCAACACTTGGTTTTGACATCAATACAAATTTATTAAAAGTATCAGATGGTTTTGGTAACCATCTTCCAGAACCTTGTTCTGAACAACTTGGTCCACTAGCAACAATTGTTCCAGCTGGAAATAAAAAGATATCTATAAGCCTTAAACCACCTTGAGCATTTAATTGAGCATTATCAAATTTGATAATAGCATTCTGCATTTTATTTAATGCGTTAGGTGGATAAATACTTGCAAACTCTATTCGTCTTGCAATTTTAACAATATTTTTTGCGTAAGTAGAAGCAACTTCATCACTATCACTTAAATCATTTCTATAAACTTTAATTTCATCTTTAATTTCTTTAATTTTGTTTTTGAATTCTGGATTATGGTTTCTTAACTTAAAAAACTCATCACTGATAAAATTTAACTCTTGAGCAGCAGCATGAAATTTTAAGCCTCTATCTGTAGCTGGTATAAGAGGCACTTCTAATGTATTTTCAATACTTCCAGAACCTGCATCTATTTTTGTGATACCCCAACCACCTTCATCATTTACAGCTTTAAGTCTTTCATTTAGCTCTTGTTCAGTTTCAAATGGATAATCAGGTTTTTGAAAGTTTTCTGTTAAAAGATTAATTTTACCTGTTATTTCATCAATTTTTTGTCTGGTTTCAGTTTCAAGTAAATCCTCGTTAGTTAATAAGGGAATTAATTGATTAGTTTTGTTTATAAAACTTACAAGAACAGTCTTTTGTTCATTATTAAGTTCTTTAGAATTCTTTATCTCAATTGAGAGCTCTTCTAGATTCTTATTTTCTTTTTTAATTTGAGAAGTACTTTTAAATTCTCTTTCATCTATAGGAAATTGATATTTTAATCCTAATAAAGAGTCGTTTACTTTTCCTACTTGGCAAAGTTCATTAGCAGATTTTGGGTAAAAACCTTTTGCGATATCCCAAGAATAATAAAGCCAAATTAAAAGAAGAAAACTACTCCCAACAATAACCCAATGGGTTCCACCTAAAGCTCTTTCGGGATTTCCAAAAACTGCATCAACTTTTTCAGTTTTGATTAGACGTCTGCCATAAAGGATACAGCCAATGACAGCAAAAAATATTAAAAAAGTTACTATTTGAGTTAACATTTAATTTTCTTTCCCCATAATTTCTTCTTCCATATTCCAAATCATTTCTAAAATTTCCTCACGTTTTGCGGAAAAATCTTTGTTTTTTTTTATTTCTCTTAAATCTTGTTTAAGTCCCATTGATGCAAATGGAAGATTGTATTCTTTATGTATTCGACCTGGACGAGGAGCCATTACGTATAATCTTTCACCAAGTAATAACGCCTCTTCAACTGAGTGAGTAATTAATATAATTGTTTTTCCAGTTTCTTTCCAAATTTTTAAAACTAATGACTGCATCTTTTCTCTTGTTAAAGCATCAAGCGCTCCTAAAGGTTCATCCATGAGAATTAAATCAGGATCGTTAATTAAACATCTTGCAAGAGCAACTCTTTGTTGCATTCCTCCAGATAATTGATAAGTCGGAGTATTTCCAAAACCTTTAAGCCCAACAATTTCCAACCATTCATCTACTCGTTTTGAAGTCTCGATTGGATCTTCTTTTTTCATTCTTAGTCCAAAGTTTACATTTTCAGCAACTGTTAACCATTCAAATAAAGCTCCTTGTTGAAAAACCATTCCTCTTTCAACACCTGGGCCATCTATTTCTTTATTATTCAAAGTGATACTTCCTGATGTTGGTCTTATAAAACCTGCAGTGATATTTAATAAGGTTGTTTTTCCACAACCAGAGGGCCCAAGCACAGTTAAAAGTTCTCCTTTTTTAAGAGTAAAATTCAAGTCTTTTAATGCGTGAACTGTTTCTCCTTTTGGAGTTTTGAAAATCATATTTAGATTTTGTGAAATAAGATCACTCATAGAATATCTTTATATTAGAGTTTTTATTAAAAAAATAGGCACCAATTTAAAAAATTGGCGCCTATTAAATTTTTTTATCTCTATAAAAATTATAGAGGTAAGAAACTAGTGTCTACGTTTCCTCTTGGTGTTCCCATTCCTTTTAAGAATGCATCAAGATTTCCTTTTGTCATAGATTCTTTAGTCTCTTCAGGTGTTAAGAATTTGAAACCACTTAATGTTTCTTTCATATCACCAACTTTCATTTCTGAAGCTTTAGCCATAACATTCAAGTTACTTTTGCCAGCTTTATATCTAGCATTAGCTTCATGAGTTACTTCTATAAAAGTTCTAAGCATTTCAGGATTTTCCTTCATAAACTTTGTAGTTACTGAAGTAATATCTATTCCTAAAATACCTGCTTTTCTAGCTTCATCAACTGTAAGCAATCTTGAACCTACTGCAGTTGCAGCTTTAATAGAGTTACCACCAAATAAACATGCCATTACAACATCACCGCTTACTAAAGCAGCAGCTCCTTCTTCAGGATCCATTTGAATAATATCCATTTTTTTTCTGTCAGCTCCAACAACTTTCATACTTTCATCGAAAACATACTCAGCCATTGTTCCTAGTGGAACAGCAACTTTTTTACCTTCTAATTCAGTAGCATTTGCTTTTGTAATACCTGAAGCATTAGAAGTAACACAAGTTGTTCCTCCCATTCCGTATTCCATAGCAATATCAACTAGTTTAATTGGTGCTTTTGATTTTACCGCATTAATAAAAGGCACTAATCCTTGAGAGTAAGATATATCAATATCTCCCGCTAACATTGCATCAGTCATTGCTCCACCATTAGTAAAGTTGGTCCATTTTACTGGAACACCTAAAGCTTTTGCAAAATTTTTCTTCTGCATGTCCTCTAAATTTGGACTTGGCCATTCTAGAAAGTAAGCAACTCTAACTTCATTCGCTGCAGAATTCGCAACAGAAATGCTAAGATTTAGAGCTACAAAACATCCTAAAATAAAACTAATTATTTTTTTCATTTAATCCTCTTTGTTGATTTATATTAATAATAGTTAAAATTAAATTTTGTTGGATGTAAAACAAAAAAGTGTTAATTTTGATACAACTAAGAGTTGCGTCAATTATTTTGGTGGTTAATTATACCTATTTAGTCTAAAGAAACTTAAATTAGTATAATATAAATTTTAAAAAAAGATTCTATGAGCTCAGAAAACCGCACTTCAGTTCCAAATTCATTAAATGAACATTGGATGCCATTTACGTCTAACAAGGATTTTAAAGCAAATCCTAGATTAATTACAGAAGCAAAAGGTGTTTATTTAAAAACACATCACGGTAAAACACAAATTGATGCGAGCTCAGGATTATTTTGTAATCCTTTAGGACATGGAAGAAAAGAAATTACGGAAGCTGTTACAAAACAATTAGAAACTTTAGATTATGCTCAACCTTTTCAACAAGGTTTTGGAGGTTCATTTGAATTAGCAACTAAAATTTCAAAACATACTCCAGGAAATCTTAATAAGATGTTTTATACAATTTGTGGATCTACTGCAGTTGAAACTGCGATCAAAATAGCTGTTGCTTATCATAGAGCTAAAGGAAATGCACATAGATTTAGATTTGTAGGAAGAGAAAGAGGATACCATGGAATGAACATTGGATGTGTATCAGTTGGGGGAATGATTAATAATGTAAAAACATTTGCAAGTATCTTAATGCCAGGTGTCCAACATATGAGACACACACATTTACCAGAGCACAAATTCGTAAGTGGGCAACCTGAAACTGGCGGAGACTTAGCTAACGATTTAGAGAGAATAGCAAGTAATTTTGGTCCAGAAAATATAGCTGCATGCATTGTTGAACCAATCGCAGGATCTACCGGAACTCTAGTACCACCAAAAGGTTATTTACAAAAACTTAGAGAAATTTGTGATAAGCATGGAATACTTCTAATTTTTGATGAAGTAATTACAGGCTGGGGAAGAACAGGATCTTCTTTTGCAGGACATGAATTTGGTGTTACACCAGATATAATGACAATGGCCAAGGCAACAACAAATGGCGTGGTTCCAATGGGAGTGGTTGCATGTAAAGATGAAATTTACGATGCTGTGATGGATGCATCACCAATGGGTTCAGTAGAACTGTTTCATGGTTATACATATTCAGGAATTCCAGTCGCTGTAGCAGCCGCATTAGCTGTCCAAGATATTTTTGAAAAAGATGATATTTTTAATAGAGCAAAAAACTTAGCTCCATATTTCCAAAAAGGTTTATTTTCTCTTCAAGATTTAGAGTCAGTTGAGAACATTAGAGGTTATGGAATGATGGGTGGAATTGATATGAAAATGAAAGGTAAACCTGGCAAAGCTGGTTATGAATGTTTCAAATCATGTTATGAAGCTGGTGTCAATTTTAAAGCAACAGGTGATTGTTTAATAATTGCTCCACAATTTATATGTGAGAAAAAACATATTGATGAGATTATTGATAAACTACGAACTGGTATCACTAATTATCAAAAAAACCAAAAAAACTGATAATCTTATATTTTTATATCTATATTAATTAAAGAGAGAGATAATGCGTATAGGTGTACCTAAAGAAATTAAACCTCAAGAAAATAGAATTGGTCTAACACCCGATAGTGTAAAAGCTTTGACTTCAGAAGGGCACGAAGTTTTAATTGAAAATAATGGTGGATTTGAAGCTGGTTTTGAAAATGAGCAATACACAAAAGCAGGTGCAAAGATAGTAAATAAAGCTTCAGATATTTTTAATGATGCTGAAATAATTGTTAAGGTTAAAGAGCCACAGAAAGTAGAGGTGGACATGATAAGAGAAAATCAAATTATTTATACATATCTTCATTTAGCTGCTGCAAAAGAGTTAACAGAGGGATTAATCAAATCTAAAAGCATAAATATAGCTTATGAAACTGTTACTGACGATAATGGTAGATTGCCTTTACTTGCGCCAATGAGTGCAGTTGCAGGACGTATGTCAGTACAAGCTGGGGCACATTGTTTAGAAAAAAATCAAAAGGGTAGAGGTCTTTTATTAGGTGGTGCACCTGGAGTTACAGGAGGAACAGTTGTAATTTTAGGAGGTGGTGTTGTTGGAGAAAATGCTGCTGTAATAGCTACTGGTATGCAAGCAAAGGTGCATATTGTTGATAAGTCGGAGTCAAGATTAAAACAATTAGTCCAGAAGTTTGGTGATAAGATCATTCCGCAACAAAGTGATAAGATAGATTTAAATGAATTAGTCGCTGAAGCAGATTTATTAGTTGGTGGTGTATTAATTCCAGGAGCTGAAGCACCAAAATTAGTTACTAAAGATATGTTAAAATTTATGAAAAGAGGATCTGTAATAGTCGATGTGGCTATTGATCAAGGAGGTTGTGTTGAGACGAGTAAACCAACAACGCATGGAGATCCCACTTATATTGTAGATGATATAGTTCATTATTGTGTTGCCAATATGCCTGGTGGAGTTCCCAGAACTTCAACCTTTGCACTTAATAAGGCAACTCTTCCTTACTTAATAAAATTAGCAAATAAAGGTTACCAAAAAGCTTTGGGTGAAGACAAAAACTTTTTAGCAGGATTAAATGTTCATAAGGGACATGTGACTTATAAAGCAGTTGCAGATGTATTTGGACATCAATATGTTGACCCAGGAGAAGCAATCAAAAATTAATTAAATGGACAAGAAACTACCAAGTAGCACAAAAGTTGTTGTTATTGGAGGTGGAGTAGTTGGATGTTCGGTAGCATATCATTTAGCAAAATTTGGTTGGAAGGATACAGTTCTATTAGAGAGAGATCAGTTAACATCGGGAACAACATGGCACGCTGCTGGACTTGTAAGTCAATTAGGTCCTTCAGCAGCAATAACAAAAATTAGAAAATATACTTTAGACTTATACAAAGAGCTTGAAAAAGAAGTTGATCATTCAGCGGGCTTAAGACTAAACGGTGCACTTTCAATAGCGCAAAACAAAGGAAGATGGCAAGAACTTCAAAGACAAGCAACTACTGCACAACTTTATGATGTTGATGTAAGAATTTTAGATAAAGATCAAATTAAAAAAGATTATCCAATAATTAACACTAATGAAGTAATAGGGGGAATTTTAATGCCAGGTGATGGTGCCGCTGATCCATCAGGTGTAACTCATATGCTTGCCAAAGGTGCAAGAATGCATGGAGCAAAAATTTTTGAAAAATCTCCAGTAGATGAAATTTTGACCAAGGATGGAAAAATTTCGGGAGTAAAGGTTAATGGTAAAAAAATTGAATGTGAATATATCGTTTTAGCTTCTGGTATGTGGTCAAGACAAATAGGGGAAAAAGCTGGAGTAAGCATTCCATTATATCCAGCTGAACATTTTTATATAATAACTGAGCCAATTGAAAATCTTTCTAAGACTTTGCCCGTTATTAGAGATTTTGATAATAGAACTTATATTAAAGAGGATGCTGGTAAAATATTAGTTGGGATTTTTGAAGGAAATTCAATACCTGCCTGGAATAAAACAAACAAAGTGCCAGAGGATTTTTCTTTTGGAGAGTTTCAAGAAAATTTTGAGCATTTTGAACCTTATTTAGCTTCTGCAATTGATAGATTTCCAATTTTAGAAAAAGCAGGTATTAGAAAATTCTTTTCAGGTCCAGAGTCTTTTACACCAGATACAAATACTTTATTGGGTGAAGTTCCAGAAATTAAGAACTTTTTTGTTTGTTGTGGTTTAAATAGTATTGGAATTGGAAGTGGAGGAGGCGTTGGTAAAGTTACAGCAGAATGGCTGATGACTGGCCATATAAATCAAGACATATTTAGCTATGATATTAAAAGATTTCAAAAATTTCATTCCGAATTAGGTTTTATCAAAAAGAGAATTACAGAGTCGTTAGGCGATTTGTATGGAATGCATTGGCCATTTAAACAACACAAGACATCTAGAAACATTAAGACTCTACCTCATCATGATGATTTAAAGAGCTTTGGAGCATGCTTTGGAGTTTCAGGTGGTTATGAAAGACCGATGTGGTTTGCACTTGATGGAGAAAAAGCTGAGTATGAATATAGTTATAATTATCAAAGCTGGTACCCTTCCGCAGAGTATGAAACAAGTAATACTATTAAAAATGTTGGTTTATTTGATTTAACTCCTTTTTCTAAGTTTGAAATAAAATCAAATAAAGCTCATCAAGAACTGCAAAAAATTTGCACTGCAAATATTAAAAACGAAGCTGGGAAATGTGTTTATACACATATGCTTAATTCTGATGGTGGAATAGAGACAGATTTAACAGTAGTTTGTATTGAAAATAATCATTTTAGAATAATAAGTTCTGCCGCAACAAGAGAAAGAGATAAGTTTCACATTAAAAAACACATCTCAAAAGATTTAGAGTTAAAAGATATTACAGATGATCTCTGCGTATTTGGATTATTTGGTCCAAAAAGCAGAGAACTTTTAAAAGTCCTGTCTAAAGATAATTTTGATAATGAGAATTTTAAATTTGGAACAGCAAAATATATTTCAATAGAGGGAATTAAGATTTGGGCGCAAAGATTATCTTATGTAGGCGAATTAGGTTATGAATTATATGTAGAATTTAAAGATGCAAAAAAAATATTTGAATTAATCATTGATAAAGGCAAAGATTTTAATCTCTCAAATTGTGGTATGCATGCAATGGATATTATGCGTATGGAAAGTGGTTTTTTACATTGGGGGCATGATATTTCACCAGAAGAAAATCAATACCAAGCAGGATTATCTTTTACCATCAGTAAAAAGAAAGATGTGAACTTTATAGGTAAGGAAGCATTAGAAAAAATTAAAGAGGATAAGATTAAAAGTAGATTTGCAATGTTTACTTTAAAAGAAAGTGAGCCAGGTAAACCTTTATTACTTCATGATGAGCCCATTTATATGGATGATCAGATTATAGGAAGGTCGACTTCAGGTAACTATTCATTTAATTTCAAAAAGAATTTAGTATTTGGGTATATAAAAAATGATCTCACAAATAATGAACTTCAATCTAAAAATTTATATATAGAGGTTGAGAAGCAAAAATATCCAATCTCGATCCAATTGGAGCCCCTAAAACGAACAGATTTTAAAAATTTATAATCAAGTCTGTCTTCTTAAGATAAGTACAAAAATTACAGAAGTTGTCATCATGATCAGAGCGTAAGCTGCAGTTGGCACCATGTAAGTCATATTTGTACCAAATAATTGAGTTCCTACAAAAACAGCTAATGTTCCATTTTGTAGTCCACACTCGAGAGATATACACCTTCTTTGTGCAACTCCAGTTGCAAAAAATTTAGCTACATAAAAACCGACAATCATCATTGTAACATTTAAGATAAAAGCAATGGTTCCAGCTTTGGTTATAAACATTACAATGCTATTCCACTCTTCAATATAAATAGCAACAAAAACAATAACAAATAATCCAATAGAAATTCTCTGAATAATTTTCATATTATTAAGAATAAAACTATCTGCAAATTTTCTTAATAACATCCCTAATATTACTGGTACTGTTACAACAAAAAACATTTTTAAAGATATCCCAAGCATTGAAACTTCTTTTTGGACGTAAGTAATATCGAATATTTCAATTGATAAAAAAACTACGTAAGGAACTGATACGATACTAATTAAACTTGTAATCGCCGTTAAAGATATTGATAGAGCTACGTCTCCATCTGCAAATTTTGTAAGTACATTTGAGGTAACACCACCAGGAGCTGCAGCTATTAACATTACACCTAAGGCTAATTCTATAGGCGTCTTTAAAATAATTATTAATAGATATGCAATTAGTGGAAGCACTACTAATTGACAAACTAATCCTACAAAAAATTCTTTAGGGTTTTGAACAACTCTTGTAAAATCTTTTACTGTCAATGAAGCACCTAGACCTAACATAATAAGCGCCAAAGCTATCGGTGCAATCGTTGTGACTATTCCCATAATTTACCCCAAGAAGATTGTTACTATAACAGAAAAATAATTTAGGAAATAGTCAAAAGATTTAGAACCTTTCGCAGAAATTTAGCCTTGTTTCTAAAAATTTTTCTTTGATAGGGAAGTATTCTGGAGATATTAAAACCAGTCATTACATATTGTTTTTTGTCATTTAATTTTAAATAACCATTTGCAACAAGATATTTACATTTTCTAATTACTGTTGCTCGAGGGATGTGTGTCATATCAGATATCGACATCGCACTTACACCAGTTGAAGGTCCTCCTTCTTCAATGAGACCTTTATTAAATGTCATATAGTCAGGAGTTAAATTGTAAACATTTGCACCATTTAAATTTCTTTTATAGTTAAAGGCTTGGTTCATTGCTACAGTTCCCCATATATGAAATGTTGCAACATCTTCAAACATTTCATGATATCCTATAACCATAGGAATTTGCATTCTATAAAACCATCTCCAACAAATGCTAAAGTTTCTTTTCATTGTATTTTCAATTAATTTAGCATCTAGATTTTTTGAATAAATTTTATCTTTATTCAATATTTGAGACACCAAATAAATATATTTAGAAGTTAATTTTAATTGTCTTTCAGGTTTTACTTGAGGAAAGACTGAACGATCTATAATTATTTGTTTTTTTTGTCTTTTTAATACACCTAATTTTTCAAGTTCTAAAACTTTTCGTCTTACAGTTTCTTTAGGCAACTGAAGTTTTTCACAAAGTTCAGAAATACTAAATTTTTCAATTTGAAGATTTGATTTTGAGTAAAATTGATCAAATGTATATTTAATATTCATCTGATCATAAAATTGTAAAGTTTTCTCAACTAAAGAAATTATAATTAGATATTTGTAATGATCTTTAAAAGCAGTGTAAGTATTGGTCATCCAATTCCATTGATGAACTATCCAGTCTCTTCCTAACTGTTCATAGCTATTCATCATGTGATCATAAACTTGATCGTCTGAAAGAACTTTTGTGAAATCTATTTGTCTTAGGCTCATAATTTATTAAAAAATGGATTTGAAACCCAAAATGAACATGTGTCAATCAAATAGTGACCCAGTTTGAACTTTTTCTAAATTGTAACCCAGGTAGTTTGATGCTTTAATTTAGTATGAGTGATAAAGGCTTTACAGAACAAGTGACTAGTATCGAGACCCCAAATGGTGGTAGTTATTCTGAAAAGCCTTTAAAACCACAACAAGTTAAGCCAAATAGAGTTGACATCAACGTTTTAAAATCCAAGCTTCAAGAATCTGAAAGTAAAGAATTTAAAAAAAATCTATACATTCTTTCATCGCTAGTTTTGGGACTTGGAATTTTAGGAATCTATCTTTCACTCTAAGGAAATTTGCAAAAAATTTGAATTCGTGCTTTAATTGAATTATGAAAAACTTAGGCCAAAGCGTAAAAGAAAAGTTAGTTGAGAAGTATTTGGATAAAAGCTCATCACAAAGCTTACCTAAGAGTACAGATATTAATGTCCTATTAAATAGAGTTAAAAATGATCAGAAAAATGAGTATAAGAAAAAACTTTATTTCTCTGCTGCAGCATCAACTGGCTTGCTTTTATTTGGGCTGATTATTTTTTAATAAACAAAGCTTTTTTTAAGAAAATCTCAGTTTTACCTACTCTAATTGATATTGAATCAAAATAACAAACGATTATAAATCATTTAAATTAAAACAAGGCGGGGTAGCTCAGTTGGTTAGAGCGCGGGACTCATAAGCCCGAGGTCAGTGGTTCGATCCCACTTCCCGCTACCACAAACTTTAAATTTTTTTGATTAATTTTTTAAACTCCTTAAAGCTGATATTTTTTTTATCTTTTTTTGAAAGAATTACTTTTTTTGATGGCCACTTAATTTTTAGATCCATATCATTCCACTTAATACCAGTTTCTGAATTGATGTGTCTATAGTTTGAGCATTTATAATGAATAATAACGTTATTTGTAAGTGAGTACATTCCGTGTGCAAATCCAGCAGGAATAAATAGAGATTTATTCTCTTTGTCTGAAAGTTTTATAGAAAAATACTTTCCAAACGTTTTTGAATTTTTTCGACAATCAACACATACATCAAATATTTCCCCTTTTAATACTGTAAGTAATTTTTTTTGACTATTCTTTAATTGAAGATGCAATCCTCTTAAGACATTCTTTTTTGAATATGACATAATATCGAAAGGAAATTTCGTTTTGAAATGCTTTTGGAGAAAAAGTTCTCTAAAATAGCCTCTTTTATCTTTAAAGGTGTTTTTTTCATAAATAACAAGATCTTTAAATTTTGTTTTTTTTATCATTAAATAAGTTTTTTAAGATACGAAGAATATTCGCAATTTCCGTAAAATTTTATTGAGTTAAGAATATTTTTTTTATTTATCCATCCATTTGATAAAGCGATTTCCTCTAAACAAGCTATTTTAAAACCTTGTCTGTTTTCAACTGCCTGAACGAAAGCAGAAGTCTTGTAGTAATCACTTATCGATCCCGTATCTAACCATGCACCACCTCTTCCAATAAATTCTGCTGATAATTTATTAATTTTTTTATATTGATTGATAAGATCAATTATTTCTAGCTCACCTCTTTTTGATGGTTTTAGTTTTTTTGCAAAGTTTACAACTCTTTTATCAAAAAAATACAGTCCAGTGATTGCAAAATTTGAAATGAATTTTTTCGGCTTCTCTATAATTCTTAAGATTTTTTTGTTTTTTTCATTAATTTTTGCAACACCAAATAACTCTGGATTTTTTACACTATGTAGAACTATTTTTGCACCTTGTTTGAGTTTAGCACTATTACGTAATAATTTAGATAAGCTTTGACCATAAAAAAAATTATCACCTAGTATTAAAGCTACATTTGAATTATCAATAAATTTTTCTCCAAGTATAAATGCATCTGGCAAGCCTTTAGGGCTTTGTTGTTCTTTGAAGTTGATTTTAATCCCAAGATTTTTTTCATTAATAAATAATTTTTTGTATTGACTTAAATGGCCTTTATTTACAATAATTAAAATATCTCTTATCTTTGCTAACATTAAAATTGATAATGGGTAATATATTAATGGTTTGTCATATATAGGTAGTAATTGTTTGTTAACAGCTTTTGTTAAAGGACTCATTCTTGTTCCCATTCCACCAGCTAAAATAATTCCTTTTTTTATCATTTGTTACCCAATCTTTTAGTGATATCTTTTTTTGAAATAGATTTATAGTAAGTCTTATTATTTTTATACCATTCAAATGTTAATTTAATTCCTTTGTTAAAGTTTGTTTTTGGATACCATTTTAACGTCTTTCTAATTTTATTACTATTTAAAGCATATCTTAAATCATGACCTGGGCGGTCTTTAATAAATAAAATTTTTACTTTATTACCAAAATTACCTATTTTTTTTGTTGTATTAATTAAACTTCTACAAACTTCGAGATTATTTAAGTTTAAATTCGAGCCAATATTATAAAATTCGCCTACCTTACCTTTTTTATAAACTTTAATTAAAGCTTCGCAATGATCTCTCACGTAAATCCATTCTCTAGAGTTTTTCCCTTTACCATAAATTGGCAAAGGCTTTTTGTTTAAAATATTATAAATTAATTTAGGAATAAGTTTTTCTGGATGTTGTTTTGGACCATAGTTATTTGAGCAATTAGTTACAATTGCAGGTATTTTATACGTCCTAATATACGAACTTACCAAATGATCTGAGGCAGCTTTACTTGCAGCATAAGGAGAACTAGGATTGTACGGATAGATCTCAGAAGATCTTCCCTTGAGAACATCACCATATACTTCATCTGTAGAAATATGAACGAGTCTACTTTTTTTATTTTTTTTTGAGAAAATTCTAAAAACTTCCAATAAATTATATACGCCAACTATATTGCTTTGAATAAAACTTTCGGGGTTGTCTATAGATCTATCAACATGGGTTTCTGCGGCTAAATTAAAAATACAATCTGGCTTAAAGTTAAATATGATATTTCTAATCTTCTTATCTTTTATATCACATTTAACAAATTTATATTTTTTTGATTTTATAAATTCTTTTGTATTATAAAAATTTGATGAATAAGTTACTTTATCAATATTTAGAACCTTATAATTACTTTTTAAAAGTAGATCTATAAGGTTACTTCCAATAAAACCCAATCCTCCTGTTACTATTATTTTTTTCATTAGATAAATTATTTTTTACATTAGCAGAAAGTATTAGTATAGTTGAATATACTTATCATATGTCAATATCTAGGCAAAATTTAACGGCTGTAATAGTATCTTTTAAAAGTGATCAAGTTATTGATAATTGCATAAAATCTATTCCGAATGAGATTAGAATAATTGTTGTTGACAATTCAAATGATAAAAAATTTAAAGAAAATATAGAAAAAAAATATTTAAATGTTGAATGCATATTATCTTCAACTAATTTAGGCATGGGACCTGGGAATAACTTTGGCTTAAAATATGTTAAAACCGATTTTGCAATGATAATTAATCCAGATGTGGTTTTTGAAGAAAACTCGGTTGATGAACTCATTCACGAATTAAAAAAAATTGGAACATTTGAGATTTCAGCTCCAATTTCATCAGATGCAAAATACCCTAATTATAAAATTGATAAAAA
>CACOCL010000014.1 GCA_902625825.1 uncultured Pelagibacteraceae bacterium
CACCTTTTGAAGATATACTTGGATATTATGAAGAGCCTAATGGACAGATACCAAATACATATTCTCAATATGCTAATATTGCCATGGAGACTTTATTACTTAAATGTCAACCAGGTATGGAAAAAGCAACAGGATTAAAACTATATCCAGCTTATACCTATGCAAGGATATACAAAAAAGGTGATGAATTAAAAAGACACAAAGATAGGTTTTCTTGCGAGATATCTACTACTATGAATCTTGCTGGTGATGACTGGCCAATATATCTAGAGCCATCAGGAGAGACAGGTAAAAAAGGTGTTAAAGTAGATTTAAAACAAGGTGATATGTTAGTCTATTCTGGATGTGAGCTAGAACATTGGCGAGAAAAATTCAAGGGCAAAGAATGCATACAGGTTTTTCTGCATTATAACAATCGTAAGACACCAGGAGCGAAAGACAATATGTTTGACAAGCGTCCACATTTAGGTCTTCCTTCTTGGTTTAAACGATGATATAATTCTTAGATGGGGGCTGTGTCACCACCACATACCACACAGCTCCCTTTTAAGGAATATATTATATGTTTTTTGGCGGAACACAGTTTGCGGGAGCCCCTTTTGGAGATTCAGGATTTAGTCCTAATGCGTTTGTAAACGTAACTGGAAATAGAATAAACGAATCCACAGGCACAGTAGGTCTAGTAGGTAATGCTAATTTAAGTGTTACTGGTAATAGACTTAATTTTACAATTGGTAATGTAACTATTATTGAGGGTACGGGTGTCATTGTGTCTCCTGACGGTAGCCGTATCAATGTATCCAGTGGTGATCCGACTATTGTTGCAAAGGCATTAACAGCCGTAACAGGATCAAGAGTAAATTTAAACACTGGAACCCCTACGTTTGCATTTAAATATCCTGTATCCGGATCAGGGATAGAAGCAGACACAGGTAGTGTTACGACAATAGGTAAAGCAACAATATTACCAAATGGATCTAGGGTTGATATAAGTACTGGATCTGTAACAATAACAGCAGATGCTAACCTATCAGTAATAGGAAATAGGGTAGATGTTGAGATAGGAAATGTTACAACCAAAGCAAACGCTACAGTAACAGTCACAACAAATAGACAAAATTTATCAACAGGAACTGTGACCATAGTTGCCAAAGCGACCGTTACACCAGACGGTAGCAGAATAAATATGGCAGATGGTTCAGTATTAATTAAAAAATGGGATGGTGTAGTGCCAGGTGCAACTATGACTTGGGAACCAGTGCAGACATCACTAGGATAGAATATGTTATTTGGAGCAACACCCTTTTCAAACTCACCTTTTGCTGATCCAGGCGGCGTAACAGTCTTTGTTAGTATAACAGGGAACAGGGTAAATGTAGATACTGGAACAGTTGGTATATCAGCTTCAGCAAGAGTATTACCAAATGGAACTGGAACAGAGATATCAATAGGTAATGTTGTTGTCAAAATAGGTCAAACTGTAGGCGTAACAGGGGTAAGAATAAACCTTGCAACAGGCACTGCTAATGTGATATCATGGAACCCGATAGTTCCAGGGGCAACTGGTACCTGGGTACCTATTGACCCGAACAATCCGTAGGAGAAATATATGGCGTCAAGTACATCGAGCGATTTAAAACTAGAATTAATTACCACAGGTGAGAAGTCAGGTACCTGGGGTACAATTACAAATACCAATTTACAGATATTAGAACAAGCGGCATCGGGATATCTATCTTTAAACGTAGGGTCTGGTGATGTGGCTTTATCTCTAGCAAATCATGCTACAGCAAATGGTAAGAATCTATATTATAAACTAACAGGTACATTATCAGCTAACAGAACGGTAACAATGCCCGACTCTGCTGAAAGAGTATTTATTGTAGAGGATGCTACAACAAGAACATCTGCTAATTTTACATTAACAGTTAAGACTGTATCAGGGACCGGGCTAACTTTACCAATAGGATCTACAACAGTTTTATATTCTGATGGCACAAATATTACAGGTAAATTACAGACCAAAGGATATTATACTCCCTCTGCAACATATACTACGGTAAATGGAGATCAGATTTTAGTTAATACATCTGGTAGTGGTATTAGTGCTGCAGTTACTATAAATCTACCTGCATCTCCATCTATTGGAAACGAAGTTACATTTATTGATAGTGGAAATAACCTTGCATCTAATAATTTAACAATTGGAAGAAACGGTTCTAATATATTAGGAACAGCATCTAATCTTGTTGTCTCTACTAATGGATCTGCTTTTACGTTAGTATTTGTAAATGCAACGAGAGGCTGGATCTATAAAGACAATATATAGGAGCTAAAACATGGCTCTTTTAGATTTTACATTCTTTCCAGGAATCGACAAACAAAACACATCTGTTGGTGCTGAACAACGTTGGGTTGATTGTGATAATGTAAGATTTAGATATTTATTACCAGAAAAAGTTGGTGGTTGGTCATCGCTTGTTACAGACACAATAGTCGGTGTTGCAAGACGTCAGTTTGCGTTTGTTGATATAGCCGGCAATAGATACGTAGCTATAGGCACAGATAAATTTTTACTTCTATATTTTGAAGGACAGCTATACGATATCACGCCAGTTAAAGCTGCTTTGAGTAGTGCAACACTTGCAACTACATCTGGCTCAGCTATTTGTACTATAACTAAATCTGCACATGGATTAGTAGCAGGAGACATTGTTCAATTTAATAGTGTAACTCTACCAAGTGGTACAGGTTATTCTGCATCTGATTTCGAAGATAAAAATTTTCAAGTAACCTCTGTTACGTCTAGTTCTGTGTTTACAGTTACGCAAAGCTCTAATGCATCAGCAACTGTATCTACAGGTGGTAGTATAGAATTAATTCCTTACGAACCGGTAGGTCCTGCTGCACAATCATATGGATATGGGTGGGGTACAGATACTTATGGAGCAGGTAAATGGGGCGAAGCATCATCAGCCGATGAGATAACTCTAGAACCTGGTCTTTGGTCTTTAAGTAATTTTGGAGAGGTGTTGGTTGCAACAATTGCAAACGGTAAAACATTTACATGGAACGCAGGAGCCACAGACCCTTTAACAGTAAGAGCATCAACAGCTACATCTGGTTTTGCAACTACAAATAATCCAACAGCAACTAGGGTAACACTTGTATCACCAACGACTCGTCACTTAATACATCTCGGTACAGAGACAACTATTGGTACACCAGCAACACAAGATGATATGTTTATTAGATTCTCAGAACAAGAAGATATAAATGATTATACTATTACAGCCATTAATACTGCTGGATCACAAAGACTTCAAGATGGCACTAAAATTATGGGTGCATTGAAAGCAAAAGAATCAATTCTGGTTTGGACAGATAATGCATTATACACCATGAAATTTGTTGGTGGAGATTTTGTATTTGGTTTTGAACAAGTAGGTACCAACTGTGGCTTAATAGGTAAGAACGCAGCTGTCGAAATAGATGGTGTTGCTTATTGGATGTCACCTAATGGTTTCTTTGCGTTTGATGGTACGGTTAAATCTATACCATGTTCAGTTCAAGATTATGTATATGACCAAGCTGATACTACCAAAGGACAACAAGTATATGCAGGATTAAATAATCAGTTTACAGAAGTAACTTGGTACTATCCATCTTCTAATTCAGAATACAATGATCAATATGTCGTTTATAATTATGGAGAGAGTAATGCTAGAACAGGACAGGTTTGGTACATAGGAACAGAGGCCAGAACTACCTGGATTGATGCAACTGTATATCCTACACCTTTTGCAACAAAATTTGATGATAGCTCATCAGGTACTTTTCCAGCCATTGTTGGAGAATCAGGGCTCGGGCAAAGCACATTATTTGAGCATGAGGTAGGAACTGATCAAGTTAATCCAGATGGATCCACAACAACTGTCACATCATTCATACAATCATATGATTATGATTTACAACAAAGAATGAGGGGTCAATCATACTCTGTAGCAGGGGATGTATTTTTAGCTGTAAGAAGATTTTTACCTGATTTTAAAGATCTAGCGGGTAATGCAAAAGTCACATTAGCTATTAAACGATACCCCTCAGATTCACAAACTACAACGTCTTTGAGTCCATTTACAATTACTGCAAGCACTGATAAAAAGGATACAAGAGCACGCGGAAGATTTGTAAATATAAAAATAGAAAATGATGCTGTATCTGAGTCATGGAGATTTGGCACATTTAGGCTAGATGTACAACCAGATGGTAGAAGATAATGGCTAAAATAGTAATTAGATTACCGGAACCAAAAGAAGAATACGATATATCTAACCAAAAACAAATTAACAGAGCTATTGCGTTGATTGTAGAGCAGTTAAACTCAACGTTTGCAGATGAACAAGAACAGGAGCAGGAGAGATTCTCTTGGTTTTTAAGTGGCTAATATTTATAGAAACGCAAAAGTAGATTTTACAACGACTGATAATACTACAGTCTATACATCGCCTAGTAATTCTAGAGCAATTGTAAAAAGTATTTTAGTATCTGACGATTCAGGCAGTGGAGATAGTATCAATGTAACTTTAACAGATGCAAGTGCAGCAGTATTCTCTCTTTTCAAAACAAAAACAATCGGAGCAAATGCAACAACAGAATTGATAACACAGCCAATTGTGTTACAAGAGAGTGAGATACTAAAAGCACAAGCAACAACCGCAGGTAGACTACATATGGTAGTTTCTCTGCTAGAAATAAATAGGGATTAATATGTTTATAGAAGAAGGAGAAGTAGCATACACATACATAAACGGCAAAAAGGTGCCAGTTGTAAAATGTGAAACAGAAGTAGTTTTAAGAAACAAGGAGACTGGTTATGAATATGGTTCTGATAAAGAAGCAGAGGATGATATTGCAAACCCAAATACAGACACACAAAAAGAACATGTAGTAAGGTCTGTTAAAGTAAAAGTAGCAGCGATGCCACCATTAGGTGCAGCATCAGATGAGGATAAAGATAAAAAATAATGGTAGCACCAAATTTTTATAATTTAAGAGATCAAGCTATATATTCTGCGGGTGATTTTTTTATACCGCAAGAAAAATATAGAGCTGCTCCTTATAATGTAAACACACCTACTGCACCGGATGATCCTGCAGCATCAGGTTTACCGGCTATCTATCAATCACAAGGTGGTGGTGGAGGTGGTGGCTACACTGGTGGTATATCAGATTTAACAACGTCTTTTCAAACAGCAGTTGATAACCGACAAGATAGATTGAGATCATTAAACATGCCTTTAGAGCAAAAAGGTGTACCAGGTGGTGACATACTTATGGAAAACATAGGTGCACCAGGAATAGAAGATATTATGGGTGGTAACTTTGCTGAATTTGGTCCAGTAACAATAAAAGGTGCTTCAGGTGTTTATCAAGCTGGTGCAAAACCTACAATCGGTAGAAAAATACAAGATGCTTTTTATAGTCTACCGTTTGTAAGTAAACCACAATCAGCAGATATGATTATGGAAGAAGGGTTCACGGGTACATCTAGTGCACCTGGTATATTAGGAATGATGGCAGGTATGGTTGATAAATATGGATCTCTATCTAGACCTGACCAAGCATTTATTGCAGCTAATATGGGCTACACTGGTCCAACTGTATTTGGTGAAAATACAGGTGGCGGTAGTAAAGATCCTTTTGGATTAAATGTTAGATCTGCATTTGGTAATTACGCAGAAAGAGTTGGCACAGAAGCAACAAAACTTGGTGATCTGTTAGGTAAAACACAAACAGCAAAATACGGAAAAGGAACTTCAGGTATATCATTTAATCCTGCAACAGGAATGTTTGAGGCTATTGATCCAGACGATCCACTTGCTGTAAATGCAGCCTTAAAAGCAACTCAAATGAATAAAATGAATATAGCTAAATTTAATTTTTACACACAAAAAACAAAAGAGAGAAACGAATTTAGAGAACAAGAAAAAAGAAGACAAGAAGAAGCATTTCAAGCTCAATTAAATAGACAACAAAGGGATCAAAGACAAGCTGATTTAAGCAGAGTAGATAGAGCATATCGAGAAGAAACTGGTGGCCAAGGTGGCTCTTACGCTACCGGTGAGTCTGGTGTACAATCGGATGGTTCTTACAACGATCCTTTTGATCCAGGTGGTGGAGAAAAAGATGGTGGTTTTATCGATGGTACAAATAGAAGAATGGATTTTATGATGGGTGGACTAGCCGATCTTGTAGATATTTATGATTGATTATAGGAGAAAAAGACAATAAAAAGGTAAGATTATGGCAATTTCAAGAATGAATATGGAAAGACAGATGCGTAATATGGGTGGAATCATGGGTCTCGAAGACCAGAGACAAGGATATTTCTTAGGTAAATTAGTTAAAAAGATAACTAAACCAATTAAAAAAATTGTTAAATCACCATTGGGTAAGATGGCTCTAGCAGGAGCTGCATTGTATGGATTAGGTGGTGGAGGATTACCACAATTTTTAGGCGGAAAAGGATTGGGTGGTTTTAGTAAAATGACCTTAGGATCAAGATTAGGATTTGGATCTTTAGGAAAAGGGCCACAAAAAGGTAAGTTTATTTTTGATGGACCTCTCGCTGGTTTAATATCTAAAGATGGTGCATTTAATTTAGGCAGAGCGGCTCTTACAGGTCTAGGTGCTACAGCAATTGCAGCACCATTCTTTATGGGTGGTGATGAAGAAGAGGTTGACGAAGGCACGCCATTTACAGATCCACAAGAAAGTATTGAAAATATCAGAGATCAAGCTAGAGCATATTATTCAGATCCAACAAACTCTGCATTATATTTTATGCCTCCTAAAGCTGCTGTAAGATTTGGTGGAGCTTTTGCAGAAGGTGGATTAGCTAATATACCTAGAGAAGGATATGCAGAAGGTGGTATCATGGACTTAGGTGGTATGGAAAAAGATTATAGAACTGGCGGCTTTGTGGATCTTGGAGCAGAGGAGAGAGCAGATGATGTTCCAGCAAGATTAAGTAAAAACGAATTTGTATTTACAGCAGATGCTGTAAGAGCTGCAGGCGAGGGCGATATAGACAAAGGCGCTGAGGTTATGCAGAATATGATGGACAATCTGGAAGCAGGTGGTACTATATCAGAAGAGTCCCAGGGTATGGAAAATCCTGCACAAGAAATGTTCGATCAAGCACAAATGTTGGAGGGTAGATTAGCATAATGGCATTACCAGATTATTTACAGGATAGCGCAAAAGATTTTGCCCGTCAGCTGACGGCTAGTACATCAGTACCTATAGATACAAGTAAATTTACAGGTAGACAATTTGTTGCTGGTGAGGATAAATTACAGACAGATGCCATACAAGATGCTGTAGCAGGCCTTGGGTCCTATCAACCATTCTTACAACAAGCACAAAGATTAACGGGTCCGGGAGCAGGGGCAGGAATAGGATCTATCGGTGAATTCATGTCACCATTTCAACAAAATGTAATTGATGAGACATTAAGACAGTATGATCTATCAAGACAAAGTGGTTTACAAGATATTTCTAACCAAGCATTTACATCAGGTGCATTTGGAGGTGGTCGACAGGGTGCATTAGAGGGTCAGTTTATGTCTGATACTGCAACAGGTAGAGCAGGTATCGCAGCACAATTAAATCAACAAGCTTTCCAAGATGCAGCAGCTAGAAGAGCACAAGCTTTACAAAATCAATTTGCATTGTCTAATTTTCAAAGATCTGGTCTAGCACAAGATGTTGCTACACAAGGTAATCTTGGAGCATTCAGACAAGGATTAGAACAACAACGATTACAAGCAGATGCAGATGCTGCAAGAACTGGAGCTTACGAACCGCAACAAAGACTTCAACAATACGGAGGTGGTCTAGGTCAATTAGCTGGATTCGCATCTCCTCCACCAGCACCTATGGGTGGAGCTAGTCCATTTGCTACAGGTTTAACTACAGCTCTGGGTGTTGCAGGTTTATTTGGTAAATTATATGGCTAAAAAAGAAAATAAATTTTTAAAATTTATAAACCCTTTAGATCCTAGTAAATCTTTAGGTAGAAAAGTACTTGAAAGTGGAGCGTTAGGACACAGCATTCTTGATTTAAGTATGAAAGCAATGGGATTAAAAGATGGTGGTAGAGTTAGAAGAGGATGTGGTATTGCTAAACGTGGGTTTGGCAAAGCAATGAAGAGGAAAAAATGAGACCTTTAAATAGACCAATGTTTAAATACGGTGGTCCTATTAAAGAAGGGATCATGACTGGAATGAAAAGTAAACCTGCTTTGGTAGGTAATCCTGTTTATCCCAAAGGACCCGATGGTAGATCAGAATATGGTTATGGTACAGCATTAAACTTTCTTTCAAAAACAGGTCCATTTTTAAGAAATATTTATCAAGGTATGAAAATTCCTTCTGGTTCTTTTCAGGCACCAAGCACAGGTATTTTTTCTAGTCCTGTAATGGCTAGAATAAGAAGTATGTTTCCAACAGGAAGATTTAGACAAACTAGCGAACCTTTTACAAAAATAGATAAAACAACTGGAAAAGTAATCGAAGGTTCTAAAGCTAAAGAATTAGGTTTATTAGAAGCATTTAAAGATCCAAAAAGAATAGGTATGGCTATAAGAGAAAACCCTTTTACGACCGCATATCTTCCAAGTACACTGTATAGTGCAGGCTCAATAGGTCTTCCAATAGCCAAAGAAACTTTTAAAGGCGCTGTTAATATGCTTGTACCAGGCACAAAGTTTGATCCATTTAAAGATAAAGGTAACATAAAAGAAACAGGTGGAGACACAGAAATAGTGAGATTAGATAAAAATAAAACTGTAGCTAGTGGAGACACTGGTGGTGATCCAAATACATCTGCAAAAACAGACGCAGAAAAACAAAAAATAAATGAAGATAGAATTAACGAAACAAAACAAAAATATTACAAACTAATGGGTATAGATAAGATGAACAAAGAAGCTGTCTATGATTCATTAATAGATGCAAGTAAAGTTATACAGGCAGAAGGTGGTGATCTAAAAGGGGCTATCAAGTCTGGTAGTCTACAGTCACAACTAATTAGTGCTATATCTAAAAACTTAGATAAATCTTCAGATCTTAAAAAGAAAATTGATCAAGCTGTTCTGTCTGCTGAGATTCAAAAAGATATTAACAGAACTAAAATGTCTGACTTTGATAAACAACTAGCAATATTAGGTCCTGAAGGTTACAAAAGGAAAGCACTAGGTGAGACTTCTGTAGCAGATATGATTGCTGCAACTAAAGCAAAAGGAACTTTAGTTAATAGTGATATCGTATCTTCATTTATTGAATCTAAAGGCGGTAAAGTTACAGATACTTTTGATGATACTAAATATCAAAAATGGGAAAAGAATAACACAGGTAAAGACGAAATAGATTACATAACCGAAAACTTTTCTACAATAGATCCGGGCGTTTATGTAGTAAACGGAAGAGCTGTTCAAATTGGTGTTGGAGAAGACGGCAAGAAAACAGCTAATTATATAAGCCTAGATACAATAATTGGTTAGGAGTAACTCATGGCTAGCCTAAGAGAGCTCGAAATACAACAAGCAGAATCGAACAATAGAGTAGGTACGATTGAATCTATACTTGCTGGTGTGGGTTCTGGTCTTCTTGCAATACCAAAAGGTTTCTTTTCATTAGGTGCAACACTATTAGATCTAGGTGTAGATCAAAACAGAGCAGCTAGAGTTGAAGCATTCTTTGATGATCTTACAACATTAGATGAGAAAGCAGAAGCAACTGTAGCTGGACAGATAACAGAAGCATTAGTTAACATTGGTATACCTGCTACTGCAGGATTTAGAGTGGGGTCTAAGATAGCAGTCGATGCTATGAAAGCTGCAAAAGCTGGTAAATATTTTAAACCTACTAAAGAAGTAAAAAAATTAGCTGACGATGTTGCAAACTTAAATACTAAAGGTAAGACAAATAGATTTATTGGTGGTGCTATCGGAGGTGGTGTTGGTGAAGCAACATTTGTTGGTGACGTAGAACAGATCGGTACGTTTGGTGATTTGATTGGTGGACCTACAGAGATAGACAGAGAGACTGACGACCCATTAACAGATTTATTAAACAGAGTTAAGTTTGGTACAGAAGGTGCATTGTTCACAGGTGTGATTGCAGGTACAGGTAAGGTTATTAAAAGATTAACCAACAGAAATAAGAATGTTACAGATTCAAACGATAAAATAGATAGATGGATTGATAAGATTGCATCAGGGTTTAGAGCAAGAAGTGGTAAGACTGCAGAATTTTTTGGTGTAGAAAGAGTTAACATAGGTCAAAGATCTTCTGACGCTGTAAAAGCAAAAAATGTATCTAGAGAATTAGATATAGCTATCGATAAAATATTTCCACCATTTAGAAATATAGCCAACAGAGCTAATCAAAAAGAAAGAGACAAGTTATTAAAAGAAATAAATGATTTGTTATTATCAGGTGATGCAAAGATAGATGATTTTGGTGAAGCAACATTTGGTGGATTAGATCAGGCAAAAAAAGAAGCATTGGCTAAAAAATTAAAGGACCTAAAAGCTGATGATGAAACCATAGGATCTATTTTTGGTGGGCTAATGGATATAAGAGATAGATGGGCTGAACTATTTTCTCATTTAGGTAGATCGTTAGGTAAGAATGAGATAACAGAATTTAAAAAATTATTCGGTGGTAAATTTAAAAACTATATTGGTGCAACTTACGATGTATTTCAAAACAAAAGTATACTACCTTTTATGAGATATACACCTACACGAGAAGCGGTTGAAAGAGCTAAAACTATATTTAAAGAAAGTGCTAAAGAAGCAGGTAAAGATCTTACAGATCTAGAAGCAGAACAAATAGTAGCCAATGCATTAAAAGATCCTAGCCTTCCTAAAGGTTTTAGATTAGATAAGCCCTCTGATGTTATATTTAAAGTACCTGATTTTTTTGTTAATAGAACTGTATTAGATCAGACACTAAAAAGAAGAACTGAACAACCTCTTGTTTCTATAGGTGAGTTAGCTATTGACAATCAACCTAAGTCTAAAGCTAGTAAAGAATTAAGAGGAGCATTTGAAGAATTATTTGGTAAACAAAGAAACCCTATGCAAACAGTTATAGGTGCTACTGCAAAACTATCTATGCTTACAAGACGTAATATGTTTTATAGAGATCTATTAAAAAAGAATGACGAGGTTGCAGAATTATTTAGATCAGGACAGAGCAATGTAAAACCTTTTTTAGCTAGAAGTGAAGAAGAGGCTAGAGAATTATTTGGTACAGACTATCAACTAGTAGAAGTTATTGATCCTGGTAAAAGATTAGAAGTCACTGCAGGTAAAGGTGTTAAAAAAGAAACAAGAACAGAATTACTTCAAAGAAGAGGAGAAGCAGCAGCTGCAACAAATCCTTTTTCAGAATCACAGTTCTTTGCACGACCTGGTGTTGCTAAAGCATTAAAAGATACGGGTCTACAGCAACAGGATCCGGGAATGTTAGGTCAGCTGTATCAAAGTTTAGTTTTATATCCAAAAGGTTTATCACAGGTAGCTAAAACAATTCTATCACCAGTAACACACATGAGAAACTTTGTTAGTGCTAGTTTCTTTGCAACAGCAAATGGTATTATACCTGATGGAGAAGCTATCAAACAAGCATATCAAGCATTACAAACACCTCTAAAAGGTACAAGAATGCAAAATGATTTATACGAAGAGCTATTACAATTAGGTGTAGTAAATTCTAACGTAAGACTAGGAGATCTAACAAGACTATTAGAAGATGTAAACTTTGGTGAAACAATGACAGCAGACAAAGGATTTAGAATGTTGTTAAAACCATTGTCAAAATTAAAATCAGTATCACAAGACTTGTATACAGCTGAAGATGACTTCTGGAAGATAGCATCATGGGCTATGGAAAAATCTAGATTAGAAAAAAATCTTACAAACGTTGGCTTAACAAAAGGACAAACATTTGTAAGAAATGGTATTGAACAAGTATTTGATGACAACTTTTTAAAAAGAGAAGCAGCAGATATTGTAAAGAATAATATACCAAACTATGACTATGTATCTGACTTTGTAAAAGGTTTAAGAAAACTACCCATTGGTAATTTCGTATCGTTTCCTGCAGAGATAGCTAGAACAGGAACTAATATTGTAAGACGTGGTCTTAGAGAAATAAACGAAGAAATAATTTTACCTGATGGTACAAAGGTAAAACCTTTTCAATCTATAGGGTATACTAGATTATTTGGTATGGGTGCAACTACAATAGCCGTACCAGCTGCAACAGCAGAAGCGTTTGCTGCTATCTACGATGTAACAGATGAAGAGCGAGAAGCTCTTAGAAGATACGTAGCTGACTGGTCAAAAAACTCAACACTACTGCCAATAAAAGACGAAGAAGGTAATTTTAAATACATAGATTTCAGTCACGCTAATGCGTACGACACACTAGTTAGACCTATTCAAACTATTTTAAATCAAGTGGCTGATGGTAGAACAGATGAGGACGGTATGATGGATGACTTCATAGCCGGTATGTTTGGATCTATGTCTGAGTTTGCACAACCATTTATATCAGAATCTATTTGGACAGAAGCAGTAGCAGATATTGTAGCTAGAGGCGGTAGAACAAGAGACGGCTTCCAAGTATTTAATCCACAAGATACAGCTGGTGACAAAGCATATAAGATTATGGGTCACCTGGTAGAAGCACAGATGCCATTCTCACTTAACCAATTAAAAAGATTAGATCAATCTATCGAATCTGTTGATGTAATACAAAAAGGTAAGTTTGATAAGTTTGGACAGGCATATGAATTTGGCGATGAGTTTGCAGGTTTATTTGGTTTTAGAACTGTTGCAGTAAATCCAGATCGAACTTTAAAATTTAAAGTTGCGGACTATCAAAGAGGTGTGAGGGAATCTAGACAATTGTTTACCAGAGAAGCTTTACGTGGTGGACCAATTGATCCAAGTGAAATTGTAGACTCATACATAAATGCAAACAGAGCTTTGTTTGGTGTTAGAAAAAATTTTAAATTAGATTTAGATGCAGCAAATACATTAGGTATTAGTCAATCAGGTTTAAGAAACTCTACAGATAGACTTTCAAATGTAGAAGTTGCTTCAGTTGTTAATAATTTATTTAGACCAATAAACATATCACCAGAAATACAACAAGCTTTTGCAGAAAATGCAGCAAAGATTGGTGAAGCAAATCCTTTTCTTGGAGCACAAAGTGCATTAGCTAATTTACAGATTGCTATGAGTAGAGTATCCTTATTAGATGCAGAGTTTCCTGTATTTGAAAATCCTCTGTTACCTATTACACAAGATACGCCTTTCACACCACAAACATTAAATCTACCTAGTATTGATGCAAGCATAGTTAATAATCCTAATGCAGCTGGTTCTTTTTCAGGCTTGACAACAGAACAAAAACTGCGAATATTATTTCCAACAGGATAATTATGGCTAAAAAATCGGCATTACAAAAAATAGAATCTCATGAAAAGCTTTGCAGAATAATGCAGAAGCAAACGTTTGAGCAAATCAAAGAGATGAAAGATAGAATTAAAAGATTAGAATATTGGATAGTAGGCGGTATGGGAGCTGTCCTAGTAACCTTATTAACAGACATAGCAAAATAATGGAACTTACACGAAACTTCACTCTCTCAGAGCTTATCAAAAGCGACACTGCTATACGTAAGGGTATCAACAATAATCCTAACGCAGAGCAAATAGAAAAATTAAAAGTATTGTGTGAGAAAATTTTACAGCCGGTACGTGATCATTTCGGCAGGGTCAAAGTGACCAGCGGGTTTCGTAGCCCAGAGCTGTGTGCTGCCATAGGTAGCTCTGTAAATTCACAGCATGCACGTGCCGAGGCAGCCGACTTCGAGGTTGTGGGCGTCGATAATTGTGAGCTTGCAGATTGGATACATAGAGAATTAGAATGGGATCAATTAATATTGGAGTTCTATACTCCGGGTGAGCCTAACTCTGGATGGATACATTGTAGTTATACTGAGGGTATGCCAAGAAAATCTTTTTTACATGCGTTTAAAGAAGAGGGTAAAACCAAATACAAACCTATTATGGGTAAAGCAAAAGATTTATTTGTTTAAAAGTACCATAGAAGACAGAGAACAAGACTAATCCACAATCCAAATCTTATAACAACTCCAGGTCTTAGATCCATTCTTTCAACTCCTCTCCCATTATCTGTGTGGCTATATCTACTTTCTTCCGTAACGCTTTTACAATACGTGTGTCTACAGTATTCTCACATATAATATCTATATATGTCATAGGTTTTTCTTGACCTATACGATCTATTCTAGCCTCT
>CACOCL010000015.1 GCA_902625825.1 uncultured Pelagibacteraceae bacterium
TATTTATAATTTTAATTTTCAATAATGTTTGTGCAGAAAATAATCAAAAGTTTAATGAATGGAAAATGCAGTTTAAAGAAACTGCTTTAGCTAATGATATTACTGAAAACACTTTCACAAAAGTTATGGCTAATGTGAGATTTTTACCAAAAGTTATTGAGTACGATAGATTTCAGCCTGAATTTTATGAAGATACAAAAACATATGTTTCTAAACGTGCTTCAAATAAAAAAGTTTTGAAAGGTCTAGATTTCTATAAAAATAAAAATGATTTAATCAATAAAATTGAACAAAAATATTCTGTGGAAAAAGAGTTATTGTTAGCTTTAATGGGTATAGAAACAAATTATGGAACTTACGTTGGCAAGATGGACATTTTATCATCACTTGCTACTTTGAGTTTTGATAAACGTAGATCAGAATTTTTTACAAACGAACTTTTAACTTTACTCAAATTAATAGAGCAAGAAAAAATTGACTACAAAACTCTTTATGGTTCGTGGGCAGGAGCGTTCGGATATTTTCAATTTATGCCATCTACAATTAAAAATCATGCAATTGATTACAATAAAGATGATTATATTGATCTAAAAAACCCAGAGGACGCCTATGCATCTGCTGCTAATTATCTCAACAATATGGGTTGGAAGAAAAATTCCCCATGTTTTATTAAGATTGAACTTGATAAAAATATTAATAAAAAATATTTAAATGTTTCGGCAAAAAAACTTAAAAATAAAAAAAAACTTAAATTTTTTAAAAAATTTATAATGAATTATGATAATTTAAGTAATTTAGATGATAATTTAAAAGTAGCAATAATAACTCCAGATAAAGACATAATTCCTGGTGCTGAAAAATTAAAACCAGCATATATAGTTTTTCAAAATTATGAAATTATATTAAAATGGAATCGTTCTTTAAGATTTGGATTAGCAGTTTGTACATTAAAAAATAAATTAGAAAATGAAATTTAGATTATTTTATATATTTTTTTTTTTATTATTTTTAAGTAATTGTGAAACTACAAAACAAAATAAAACTCAGATAAATTTAGACCTTAAACCAAAATACCGTAATGCGGGCTTTGCCTTAATTTATAATGAAAATCTCTCAAAAATTAAAAAATTAGAAGATAGAACGCTAAATATCTATCACAAATCACTTAAAAGAAGATCTTTAGTAAAAATTACAAACCCTAAAAATGGCAAGAGTCTTATCGCAGAAGTAATATCAAATAAAATGAAGTTTTCAAAATTTTATAATTCAATTTTAAGCACTAGAATAGCAGAAGAATTAGAATTAGATTATAATGAACCTTATGTTGAGTTAGTTTTAATATCAAAAAATTCTACCTTTGTTGCTAAAAAAGCAAAGACTTTTGAGGAAGAAAGAACAGTAGCTGAAAAAGCACCAATTGATGGTATTCAAATAAATGATTTAAATATTCAAGTTAAAAAAAAGAAAAAGGATATTAAAAAAAAATTTTCCTATTCAATAAAAGTAGCTGATTTTTATTATAAAAAAACTGCAGAAATAATGAAGGATAGAATCAAAAATGAGACCTCATTAGATCAACTTAAAATAATTACATTATCACCAACAAATTATAGGGTATTAATAGGTCCTTTTAATGATATAAAAACTTTAAAAGAGTCATTTGAAAAAATGAATTTGTTAAATTTTGAAAATTTAGAGATTTTGAAAAATGTTTAGATATATTACTTTTATTTTTTTGATTTTTTTGCTTCCAATAAAAAATTTGAGCGCAAATATTGAAATAAAAGCAAGGACTGCAATTTTGCAAGATTTTTTATCAGGTGAAATTTTATACGAAAAAGATCCAGATAGATCTATTTATCCAGCTTCTATGACTAAAATAATGACAAGTATAATTGCTTTTGATTTAATTAAGTCTGGTGATTTAAATTTAGAGGAAAAATTTATTATTTCAGAAAAAGCTTGGAGATTATCTACTGCAGGATACTCCTCAATGTTTGTTATGGTTGGAGATGAAGTTTCTGTTGAAGACTTACTTAAAGGGATTATAGTTGCTTCCGGTAATGACGCCTGCATTGCTTTAGCAGAAGGTATCGCTGGTACTGAGGAAGAATTTGCGATCATGATGACAATGAAAGCAAAAGAACTTGGTATGGAAAATACAAATTTTGCTAATTCTTCGGGTATTAATGATCCTGACAATTATTCAACTGTCAGAGATATCATGATTATGTCTAATTACTTGATAAAGGAATTTCCAGAATATTATAAGTGGTTTAGCGAAAAAGAATTTACTTGGGATAGAACAGGAGGAGATCCAATAACTCAGGGGAATAGAAATCCATTATTGTATAAAAATTTTGGAGCAGATGGTATTAAAACTGGTTATTTAGCAGTTGAAAGATATTCTCTAGCTTCTTCTTTAGAAAGAAAAGGAAGAAGGCTCGTTGCTGTTGGTAGTGGTTTTGAAACAAAAAACTCAAGATCTAGAGAAAGCTCAAAACTTTTAATTTATGGATTAACAAATTTTGATTTAGTTGAAATATCTAAAACTGAAAAAATTTTGGATAAAGTAGAAGTCTGGCAAGGTAAAAAAGATACTGTTAATGTCTATACTAAAAAAGATATTTACAAAACAATTAAGAAGGGTCAAAAGAAAAAACTTAAGGTTAAAATTTTATACGACGGACCAGTCGAGGCTCCAATTAAAAAAGATCAAATTCTAGCTAAATTGAGAATTATTTATGATGAAGATTTAATTGGAGAATATGATTTGTATGCCGCAAACGAAATAAAAAGAGTAAATATTTTTTCTAGATTAATCAAATCATTAAATTATTTAATCTGGGGTGATGTCTAAAAAACCCATAATAGTTTTCGAGGGAATAGAGGGAAGTGGAAAAACTACTCACATAAATTTTGTTTCAAGTTACCTAAAAAAAAAGAATATTAGATTTATTAAGATTAGAGAGCCTGGGGGAAGCAAAAATTCAGAAAAAATTAGAAATTTAATCTTAAGCAATAAATCAAATTTTAATAAAAAAACAGATCTATTATTGTATATGGCAGCAAGAAGTGAAAATGTATCTTTGTTAAATAAATTTTATAAAAAAAGAGTAATACTAATTGATAGATTTATTGACTCTACTATTGCTTATCAACATTATGGTTTAGGAGTTGATATATCTTTAATAAAAAAAATTAATGAAGATTTATTAAAAAAGATAAAAATTTCTTTTACTTTTTTAAATACAGTAAATCAAAAAAACATGATTAATAGATTAAAAAAAAGAGGTAAACTTAATCGATATGATAAATTTAGTTACTCTTTTTACAAAAAAGTTCAAGATGGATATCTTAAGTTGTCAAAAAAAAATAAAAATATTTATAAGATTATAGATTCAAACTCAGATATAAAGAAAAATAAAGAAATAATACTCTATAAAATAAATAAACTGATAAAATGATTTATAGACCCGAAAATCAACTGATCCTCTTTGGTTTAAAAAAATTTTTAAATGAGTTAATTAATTTATATGAGCAAAAAAAACTTCCGAATAAAATTTTACTTTCGGGTCAAAAAGGTTTAGGGAAATGTACAATGGCATATCATTTAATAAATTATGCTCTATCAGAAGGTGAAGAATTTTCTTATAATACCAACCAAAATGAAATTAATCCCTTGAACAGATCTTATAAATTAATTCAGAATAATTCTAATACAAACTTTGATTTAATAGATGTTAGTTCTGATAAAAGAAGTATTGATATAGATCAAATTCGCAAACTTATTCAAAAACTAAGAACATCTTCTTTTAATAACAAACCTAGATTTATTTTAGTTGATAACATCGATTATCTAAATAAAAATGCAATTAATGCTCTTTTAAAAATCTTAGAAGAACCTTCTAAAAATGTTTATTTTATATTGATAAATAATAATAAAAAAGTTTTAGCTACTTTGAAGTCCAGATGTTTAGATTTTAAAATTTTTTTAGATAATAAAGAATCTCAATCTATATGTAAAAAAATATTGGGCAAAGATATTTCTGACCAAATAAATAATGAATTATTAGATTACTACTCAACTCCAGGAAAAATACTTAATTTAATTGAGTTTTCTGAAATTAATTCTATTGATCTTAAAGATATGAAATTAGGCGATTTTCTAACACTTGTTATTGATAAATCGTACTATAAAAAAGATTCACAAATTAAATTCTTTATTTATGATTTTTTTGAACTTTTTTTAACCAGAAAATTTTCATCAAAACATTTAGATTTTAGAGAATACTTTTTAAAACAGATGAACAATATTAAAAAATTTAATCTAGATGAAGAGTCATTGTTTATAGAGTTTAGAAATAAATTATTAAATGGATAAAAATTTTTATATAACAACTCCCATATATTATCCATCAGCCAAACCGCATATGGGACACGCATATTCAAGTATTATTGCAGATTTTTTTGCACGTTTTAAAAAAATTGATGGCTTTGATGTATTTTTTTTAACTGGTACTGATGAACATGGTTTAAAAATACAAAGAGCTGCAGAGGCAAAAGGTATTCCAACTTTAGAATTTTGTGATGAAATTAGTAAGACTTTTAAAGATTTATCAAAAATATTAAATTTAACTAACACTGATTTTATTAGAACTACTGAGGATCGTCATAAAAAATCAGTACAAAGTCTATGGAATCAGCTTAAAGAAAATGAAGATATTTATTTGTCTAAGTACTCTGGCTGGTATTCTATTTCCGATGAGGCATTTTACTCAGAGGAAGAAATTGAGGAATTTGAGGGAAACAAAAGATCAATCTCATCAAAATCAGCAGTAGAATGGGTTGATGAGGAGTCGTTTTTTTTTAAATTATCAAAATGGGAAAAGCCGTTACTTGAATATTATAAAAAAAATCCAAATTTTATATCACCTGAGTCTAGAAAAAATGAGGTAATTAACTTTGTAAAAAGTGGTTTAAAAGATCTTTCAGTAAGTAGAAAAAGTTTTTCATGGGGTATTAAAGTACCAAATAATAAAGAGCATGTAATTTATGTATGGCTTGATGCGCTAACCAATTATATAAGCGCACTAAATTATCCAAATAAAGATAACGATCTGTATAAAAAATTTTGGCCAGCATCTATTCATTTAATTGGAAAAGATATTCTTCGATTTCACGCAATTTATTGGCCAGCTTTTTTGATGGCAGCAAAAATACCTCTGCCTAAAAGAATTTATGGTCATGGATGGATACTTTCTGGTGAAGAAAAAATGTCTAAATCTAAGGGTAATATTTTAGACCCAATAGAAATTATTGATAAGTATGGACTTGATCCACTCAGATACTATTTGATCAAAGAAGTTTCATTCGGGAATGATGGAAATATTTCTAAAGAGAAATTGGAAGATTGTATCAATAGCGATCTAGCAAATAATTTCGGCAATCTATGTCAAAGAGTTACAGCTTTTGCTACCAAAAATTGTGGAGGAAAAATTCCTGATAAAATAAATTTTGATAAAGAAGATTTAAGACTTTTGAATAAATTTAAATCAAACTTAAATCTTATTAGAGACAAAATAGACAATCAGGATATAAACTACTATATAAGTTTTATCGTAAATACTTTATTTGAGACAAATAAATATTTTAATGACCAGGAACCTTGGAAAAAAAAGGATCAAATGACAAGACTGAATACAATTGTTTATACAACGCTAGAAATTGTAAGAAAAATAAGTTTTATGTTATATCCAATAATTCCAGAGTCATCATTGAAAGCACTAAAGATATTTAATATTAGCGAAAATGAAATAAATTTTTCATCCCTTGAAAACCATGAGTACTTGAAAAAAGGCATTTCAATTAATAGTATAGATATACTTTTTAAAAAGATTGAAAAAATAAATGATTGATTCTCATTGCCATTTAGATCAAGAACCTCTTTTAAGTGATTTAAATTCTGTTATTGAAAGATCTAAATTAGTTGGTATTCAGAAAATTTTAACAATATGTACGACTGTTGATAGTTTCAAAACAATTAAAGAAATTTTGAATAGAGATGAAATTATTTATGGAACATTTGGAATTCATCCACATGAAGTTAAGAATAACAAAATATCTTTAGACTACATTTTAAAAGAAATTGTTGAAAATAAAAAGATAATCGGGGTAGGGGAAACTGGACTAGATTTTCATTACAATAATAGCGAGAAAAGTGAGCAAATTGATAGCTTTAATAAACATATTCAAGCTTCATTGCAATTAGATATTCCACTTATAGTTCACTCAAGAAATGCTGAAAAAGAAACTTTTGAAATTTTAAAGAATTATGAAAAGGACAAACTAAAAATTTTGATGCATTGCTTTACTGGTTCAAAAGAATTTGCAAAAAAATTGTTAGATTTGAATGCTTATTTTTCAGCAAGTGGTATCATTACTTTTAAAAACTCAACAAATCTTCAGGACACATTTGAAACCATACCATTAGATAGATTATTAATTGAAACTGATAGTCCCTTTTTGTCTCCAGTTCCAAAAAGAGGAAAAAAAAATGAACCATCTTTTATAAAATTTACTGCTGAAAAATTGGCCCAAATTAAAAAGATTTCCTCTAAAGAATTGATTGATTTAACCACAAAAAATTTTAATAAACTATTTAATTAAAGATTATGAAGTTTATTATTCTAGGCTGTGGCAGTTCAATGGGTGTGCCAAGACCCGATGGATTTTTTGGAAATTGTGATCCTAAAAATAAGAAGAATTATAGAACTAGATGTTCCGCTCTTTTACAAACGGATACAGAGAATATACTTATTGATACATCGCCCGATTTACGTCAACAACTATTACGTCATAAGATTAAAACTATTGACAGAGTTTATTATTCACATATGCATGCCGATCAAACACATGGTATAAATGATTTGAGGTCTTTTTTTATAAATAGTAAAAAGCAGATTAATGTTTATGCTGATAATGCCACTTCAAAATATCTAAGACAAAATTTTTCCTATTGTTTTGAAAGTTACTCAAAAGAATATCCTGCTACTTTAAAATTAAATAAAATTAAAAAAAAATTAGTTTCTTTCAATAAAAACAAAAAGATTTTGATTAAACCTATTACAGTTCAACATGGTAAAGTTAAATCAACTTGTTTTATAATCAATAAAAAAATTGCATATATAACTGATGTAAGTGAAATTTATAAAAAAGATTTCAAATATTTTAAGAATTTAAAATACTTAATTATAGATTGTCTTTGGTACAAATTTCATCCATCACATTTTAATCTTGAAAAATCTTTATTTTTTATTAAAAAGTTCAAACCTAAAAATGCAATTTTATCTAATCTTTCACCTGTTTTAGATTATAAAGAACTTAAAAAACTTTTACCCAACAATGTTATTCCAGCTCACGACGGTTTAACAATTTCTCTATAATATTTTTTCAATTTTTTTTATTAGCTTATCTGAAGTTGGTTTTGTAAAAGATGTAAATACATCTTCTATCTTACCCTGTTTATTTATCAAAATTTTGTGAAAATTCCATTTAGGAACAGCTGAAGAGCCATAATTTTTTTTTGCCCACTTAAATATTTCGTGAGCATTATTTCCTTTTACATCAGTTATTGAAGTAAGTGGAAAATTTATATTAAAGTTGACTTCACAAAATTTTTTAACTTCATCATTTTTATTCTTCTCTTGATTAAAGGAATTTGAAGGAACTCCCAAGACGATTAAACCTTTAGATTTATATTCGTCCCATAAATTTTGAAGGTCTGAATACTGATTTGTAAAACCACAATAGCTTGCTGTGTTGACCATTAAAACAACTTTATTTTTGTATTTTTTTAAATCAATAATTTCACCTGTAATACTTTTTATTTTAAAATCATAAAAAAATTTTTCATAGTTTGCCATTGCTGAATTTTTAAAAAAAAACATAATTAATGTTCCAATAAGTAAAAATTTATTCATTTTAATTTATTTATTCGGAGTAAGTAATATCAGGAAGTATCCAGCTAGAGTGGATAATAATGACCCAGTTAAAACTCCTATTTTTACACCGTCCATGTACTGCATATTTTCAACAAACGCTAAATTTCCAACAAAAAGACTCATTGTAAAACCAATACCTGTTAATATTCCAACACCATAGAAGTTAAACCAATTTGAATTATTAGGCATTTGTGCAATTTTCATTTTGATCGATATATAAGAAAATAAGAAAACTCCTAATTGTTTTCCAACAAATAGACCCAATAAAATTCCTAAAGGAACTTTATCTAGTAGAGACGCGAAGGATAATCCATCTAATGATACTCCAGCATTTGCGAAAGCAAACAAAGGCATTATTCCAAAAGCAACATACGGACTTATTGCATGTTCTACTTTTATTAACAAAGAAAAATCTTTCTCTTTTTTTCTATGAGGGATAGTCATTGCCAATAAAACTCCTGCTATTGTAGCATGAATTCCAGAATTGTGGGTAAAGTCCCACAGAAATAAGCCAATTATTAAATAGGGTAAAAACTTTTTAATATTAAATTTATTTATGACTAGCAAAATTATAAAAGCCAATAACATTAAACTTAAATATTTAATGCTAAGGTCTCCAGAATAAAAAATAGCAATAATAACTATTGCACCTAAATCATCAATTATTGCAAGAGCAGTCAAAAAAACTTTTAAAGATAAAGGAACTCTTTTTCCCAATAAAGAGAGAACACCTAAAGAAAAAGCTATATCAGTAGCTGAAGGTATAGCCCATCCATTCAGTGTTTCGGAGTCACCAAAATTAATAAAAACATAAAATAGTGCTGGAACAACCATACCCCCAACAGCTGCGATTATAGGAAGTAAAGCCTGCTTTATATTAGATAACTCACCTTGCAAAAATTCTCTTTTAATTTCTAAAGTTACAAAGAAAAAAAATACTGCCATAAGAGCATCATTAATCCAATGAAGTATAGATAATTTTAATCCAAAATTATTTATTCCAATAAATAAATATTGATTTAAAGTTGAAAAATAAAGTTCTGATAAATTTGAATTACTTACGACTAAAGCAATTATTGCAGCAAATAGAAGAAATAGACCGCTGGCAGCTTCCAGTTTAAAAAACCATTTAAAAGGTTTAGATAAATAATCGATCATAATTAAATTAAATCTTTTATAAATAAACTAATATCTTTTAAAGTCTCAAATAAATTATAAAATGCTAATTCTAAATTAGGAAACATATTAAATAATGGTGATTTGAAAGTATCTACTACCAGAACTAAAGCTATAAAAGAAATAATTAGAACAAGAATATAGGCTAATAAATGACTTATTCTAAAATTGAAGTTTGATTTTGATTTAGATTTTGAAAAAATTTCTTTTTTTTTTGTTTTTATAGGTCTATCTTCGATATCAATATGCTCAATATTTAATTCATCATTTTTTTTTTCTTGAATTATTGGAAATATCTCTTTTTCCTTAATTTCTCTCTTTTCATTATGAATTTGCATCTCTTTATTAAAAAACCAAATATGATTACAAGAACCACACTGTAAATTACGACCCTCACTAGGAATCAAATCAGAATTGACTTCAAATGTTTTAGAGCAATTGATACACTCAATATTCATAAAGGTTATATATCAGATTCTGTCAAAATTACCTTTATTTATACAATCTTTCCACTTTTAAATATTTGATAAGTGCTGTATTAGTAAATCTCTCGGAGTGTAGCGCAGCCTGGTAGCGCATCTGGTTTGGGACCAGAGGGTCGCAGGTTCAAATCCTGCCACTCCGACCATCTAAATATATGAGAAAAGCTAAAATTTATATTCCAAACAAAAGTGCCATGCAGTCTGGCTTAGGTAAAACATATAAATGGATACTAGAATATGAGACTAAAGACCCTATTAAAAATCCTTTAATGGGATGGGAAAGTTCTTTGGATACATATACTGAAATAAGACTAGAATTTACATCAAAAGAATCAGCAATAAACTATGCTAAGAAGTTAAAAATAAATTATGAAATAATTGAACCTAAAAAAAGAAAAACTGTAAAAAAATCTTATGCAGATAATTTCTTGAGAGAATAATATGTTTAAATTCTTTACTGAAAAAAAATGGCATTTATGGAGCATTGGAGGAACGTTTCTTATTCTTTGTGCTACTTGGTATCAAGTTCAATTAGATGTGAGGATTAATGAATGGTTTGGAGAATTTTATGATACTTTGCAAAAAGCTTTGACGGAACCTAATTCAGTTTCTGAAAAAGAATTTATTTCCTACCTTTTTACTTTTGCTAAAATTGCTGCTGTATATATTCTTGTTGTTATATTTAGTGATTATTTTACTAGTCATTGGACATTTCGTTGGCGTACAGCTATGGCTGATTTTTATCATGATAAATGGGATGATGCATCTTCAATAGAAGGAGCATCACAAAGAGTACAAGAAGATACATTAAAGTTCGCGAGAATTATGGAAGGATTGGGCGCTGAACTTCTAAGAAGTACTATGACACTTATTGCTTTTACACCAATTTTGTGGGGTTTATCAAAAAGTATAACTGTTTTACCTTGGATAGGTGAAGTAGAACATGCCTTAGTATGGGTTGCTATTGTGTCAGCTTTAGGCGGAACAATTCTTCTAGCTAGTGTCGGTATTAAATTACCTGGTATTGAATATGACATTCAAAAAGAAGAGGCAGCATATAGAAAAGAACTAGTCTTAGGTGAAGATTTTAAGGAAAGCGCAAAACCAGAAAAAATAACTGATCTTTATGGTGGTGTGAGAAAAATACATTATAAAATGTATTTTCATTATCTATATTTTAATGCTGTTAAGTGGAGCTACTTACAAGGGATGGTTATTGTTCCTTATTTAGCTTTAGCTCCAACAATTGTGACAGGCGCAATAACTCTTGGTTTTGTGCAACAAATTATAAGAGCATTTGGAAGAGTTGAAACTTCATTGCAATATCTTGTGAGAAGTTGGCCAATTATTGTTGAATTAATATCTGTTTGGAAAAGATTAAGAGAATTTGAAAATAATCTAAAATACAACATTAATGAAGAAATAAAAACTTAATGCCAATAGACAAAAAATTTGTGGATTTTTTTCATATTGTATCTTCTCAAGCAGCTTTAGCCTCGTATAAATTTGTTGGGAAAAAAGATAAAAAAGCAGCTGATAAAGCTGCAGTAGACTCAATGAGAGCTGAGCTAAATAAGATTGATATGCAGGGTACAATTGTTATTGGAGAGGGAGAATTGGATAAAGCTCCAATGTTATATATAGGAGAAAAACTAGGTACATTAAATGGACCTGAATTAGATATAGCTGTTGATCCATTAGAAGGGACCAACTTTGCAGCGAACAATTTACCTGGCGCTCTATCAGTTATTGCGGTTTCAGAAAAATCAAATTTGTTTGCTGCACCTGAGACCTATATGGATAAAATTTCATCAAATATATCTGAACAGGGAGTTTTAGATCTTGATTTCGATGTAAAAAAAAATATTTATAATTTATCTGAATATAAGAATAAAAAACCTAAAGACTTAACTGTTTGCATTTTAGATCGCCCTAGACATAAAAAAAAGATTGAAGAATTACAAAAATTAAAAGTAAAATTAAAATTAATTTCCGATGGAGATGTTTCAGGAGCATTATTAGTAACAAATAATGATTTTGGAGTAGATCTATTTTTAGGTATTGGAGGTGGCCCGGAAGGGGTTTTGGCGGCATCAGCTTTAGATGCGTTCGACTGTAATTTTCAAGGAAGATTTATTTTCAAAACTGAGCAAGATAGATTTCGTGCGAATAAAATGGGAGTTAAAGATCTTGATAAAAAATATGAATTAAAAGAAATTATTTCTGGGGACTCAATTTTTTGTGCGACAGGTGTGACATCTGGTGATTTAGTATCCGGTATAAATATTGAAAATGATGAATTTATTTCTGAAACGTTAATAACTCATAAATCAGCTGGGTTTAAAAAGATAATAAAAAAAAAAGTAAAAATTTAATGCAATTAATTGTCCTAGATGTTACTAGTTATCCTAATAAAGCTTGATTAATAATTATTTTTACAATAAAAAACAGCATTTCGGTCCCTTCGTCTATCGGTTAGGACACGTGGTTTTCATCCTCGAAAGAGGGGTTCGATTCCCCTAGGGACCGCCAAAATGAAATATTTTGTTTATTTATTAGTTTCCTCGAACAAAAAAAAAACATTTTCCTATGTAGGGTATACAAATGATATAAAGAAAAGAGTAACTTTACACAATATAGGAAAAGGAGCCAAATTTACCAGAGGAAAAAAATGGAAATTAATTTACCATAAAGAATATTCTTCAAAACATAGAGCAATGCGAGAAGAATATAAACTAAAAAATAATTATAAATTGAGAAAATTGATAAAGATTAAAAATGGATTTTAAAAAGATAAAAGGAAATTTAGTTCACAAAACAGCTATTATAAACTGGAAATACTTATCAATAGGAAAAAACAATATAATAGGTCCATACGTTGTTATAGGAACTGACGCTCAACATATTAAAGAAAATTCTAATGGAAAAATTATTATTGGAAATAATAATATTATTAGAGAATTTTCCACAGTTCATTTGCCTACAAAATTAAGAAAAATTACTTTTATTGGAAATAATTGTCATTTTATGACTTTAAGCCATATAGCCCACGATTGTTATATAGAAAACGGAGTTGTGTTTAGTAATAACGTAACACTCGGAGGAAATACATACGTTATGAAAAATTCACAATTAGGATTCAACACTACAGTTCATCAAAATCAAGTAATTGGATCATATTCAATGATTGGAATGGGTACAATTATTACAAAAAAATTTAGAGTTGTGCCTGGATACACTTATGTAGGAAATCCCATCAAGAAGATTAAAAAAAATATAATTGGATTAAAAAGAAAAAAAATGTCATCGAATAATCTTAAAAAAGAAACTATAAGATTTAAAGAAATTATAAAAAAACATAATTTATATGAATAAAGAAATTGCTATACTTCTACCATACAAAGAACAATACACTAAAGACCATGCTGGAGCAGCGTCTATATGGGTTAAGGACTATATTTTAGAAAGTAGTCTTAAAAATCAAACTATAATTTATGGAAATCTTGATAAAAAGTATACGCCATTTTCAAAAAACTTTAAGTCTCTTGACTATAAAGGAGCATTTATTAAAAAAAATATTTCTTATACATCAAAATTATATGATGAATATAAGAAGTTTCAATTTAAGATTATTGAAATTCATAATAGACCTGAATCTTTAAATTATTTCCTTAAAAAAAAGATAAATTCCAAAATAATATTTATTTTTCATAATAATCCTTTAGACCTTAGAGGCTCATCAACTATTAAAGAGAGAATATTTATTGCAGAAAAAACAGATCAAATTTATTTCGTAAGCAAATGGGTAAAGAATAAATTTTTTGAGGGACTGCCATATAAATATAGAAATAATTGTGACATTTTATATCCTGCAATTAAACCATTAGAAAGATTTCCTACTAAAGAAAAAATTATTATTTTCAGTGGTAAACTAAATTCATCAAAAGGATATGATGTTTTTGGTAAAGCTGTAATTAAGATTTTAGATATATATAAAGATTGGAAAGCTCTTGCGATTGGTAATGAACCTCGAGAAAAACATTTCTTTAATCATGATAGATTGAAAAAAATTGATTGGATAAAGCATAATGAAATATTAAATTATTATAAAAGGTCATCAATAGCTATAGTTCCATCTAAATGGCAGGAACCTTTTGGTAGAACCTCAATGGAGTCTGCAGCGTATGGATGTGCAACAATCACCTCAAACAATGGAGGTTTACCAGAAACTTTCAAAAATCCAATATTTCTCAAAAATGTAAATGAAATAGAATTATTTAATCAAATTAAAAAACTTATTGAAAACTCTAAAACTAGAAAAAGAA
>CACOCL010000016.1 GCA_902625825.1 uncultured Pelagibacteraceae bacterium
TAGTCATATTGAACCAAAAAAATGGAACAAATTGATAAAAAATAGTAAAACATTTTTGTTAGATGCAAGAAAGCCTTTTGAAAATAAAATTGGATCTTTTAAAAAGTCAGTAAACCCAGATATTAATAATTTTAGAGATTTCCCGAAATATTTAAAAGAATTAAAAAAAGATCAGCCAATAGCTATGTTTTGCACTGGCGGTATTAGGTGTGAAAAAGCTTCTGTATATCTTGAAAAAAAAGGTTTTAAAAATGTGTATCAATTAAAAGGTGGAATTCTTAATTATCTAAAGCAAATTAAACAAAAAAATAGTCTATGGAAAGGTGAATGTTTTGTATTTGACAATAGAGTAAGTTTAAAACATGGATTAACACAAGGAACATATTCCATTTGTGGTGGATGTAGACAACCGGTTTCAGTTAAAGATAAAAAATCTAAAAGATATGAGGAGGGAGTTAGTTGCCCAAATTGTTTTAATAAAATAACAAAAGAACAAAAATCTCGTTTCAGAATGAGACAAAGTCAGGTATATAAAGCTAAACTATCTGGAAAAAAATATAATTTTCAAAAAGAATATAATTAAGGATTTATTTGTCACAAACACTTAAACTCACTAAGGATCCAATATGGTTTTTACTTAGAAAAGTAACTATTCCTGCAAGTGTTGGTTCATTATTTCAGACTTTTTATAATTTAGTTGATACTTGGTTTGCAGGCAGAATATCAGCTGAAGCAATAGCTGCTATTGCAAAATCTTTTCCAATTTATTTTACAATTATTGCTATTGGTGTTGGATTGACAGCTGGAACCAACACTTTGATTGGTAATAATATAGGTGCAAATAATAAAAAAAAGGCTTCCTTGTTTGTTGCTCAATCAATAATATTTGCAATTTTTTTATCTATTTTAGTTACTTTTTTTGGATTAAACGTATCAGATTTTTTACTTTCAATAATGGGATCGGATCAAGAGGGTATAACCTTATCAAGAAAATACCTAGACATTATTTTTTATGGAACAGTAATAGTTTTAATTCAGATCTCCTTGAATGGCGCTTTAAATGCGCAAGGGGATACCAAAAGCTATAGGAATGTTTTAATATTTAGTTTTTTTTTAAATATCTTTCTAAATCCCTTATTTATTTTTGGTTATGGATTTGTTCCAGCATTTGGCATTGCTGGATTAGCTATAGCAACTGTTGTAGCACAGTTTATTGGTTTACTTTACTTAGCACATAAAGTTTATTGTTGTGAATTAAAACAATACTTAAAACTTCAATGTTTTATTCCAAAGCTAAATCTATTAGGAGAGCTTGTCTATCAGACTATTCCTGTAATGTTTAGTATGTTGTTAATAGGTGTAGGTTTATTTAACATACTTTATTTTATTGGTCAGTTTGGTGATTTAGCAACAGCAGGTTATGGTGCGGCTTTAAGAATTGAGCAAGTTTTTTTACTGCCTGTAATTGGATTGAATACTGCAGTCCTATCCATTGGCGGACAAAATTTTGGCGCTAAAAGTTATGATCGTTTGAGAGAACTTTATAAAAAAGCTCTTTTATTTGGATCCGCTTTTATGATTTGTGCAGGTATAATAATTTTTTTTGGTGCTGAATTTTTAGTCTCATTATTTACAGATAATTTGGAAGCTATTAAACATGGTGCAATATATTTAAAAGTTGCTGCCTTAATAGGACCAATTTATCCAGTATTTTTTATAACTACCGCAATTTTCCAAGCAGTTAAAAAACCTTTATATAGTCTTTATATGAGTATCTTAAGATTAACAGCTCTTCCATTCTTAAGCTTGTGGTATGTAATAAATATTAGAGGTGGAGACTATGAAGATATTTTTTATACTATATTAGTAACAAATTGGTTAATGGGAATTGCAGTTTTAATATTTATTGGATATTTTTTAAATAATGTTTTTAAACAGAATAAAAATTTTTTTACTAATTAGTATCTGTCTTATTTTTTTCTTTTTGACATATAATGATGTCAAGTCAGAGGAAATTAAGTTTATATCAGGTATAGCAAAAGTGACTGATGGTGACACCATTAAGATTGATAAAAAGAGAATTAGACTTATGGGAATAGATGCTCCAGAAAAAAAACAAATGTGTAAAAAAACCTGGCTATCAATATCTCTCATTTCTTTTGAAAAAGAATATTCTTGTGGTCAAATTTCAACTGATAGACTAAAAAACAAAATTGGTGGTAAATTCGTTATCTGTAATTATACAAATAAAGATCGATATAAAAGATATATTGCTGAATGTTTTTTGGATAGAATAAATATTAATGCTTGGATGGTTCGCACTGGTCAAGCAGTAGCATACAAAAAATATTCAAAAAAATTTGTTGCACAAGAAAATATTGCTAAAAAAGAAAAATCAGGCCTATGGTCAGGTACATTTGAAATGCCTTGGGACTGGAGAAAAAATAGATAAATCTAAGTTTTTTCTATCTTTCATCATATCTAGAAATCTGATTAACTAACACTGGAGATAAAATGGATATTTGGGAGAAATATAAAGCAGAGTCCTACCAAACTCTTTGCATTATAGGTATTTTAGTTTTAAGTGCAAAACTTTGCAAAGCTGATGGTCATTTTTCTCAGCATGAAAAAGATGAAATTTTAAAAATCTTACCTCATGAAAAAAACCAAAAAAGAATTATCGAAAATATATTAGACGAAGGAGCGGATGATAAAAATGATATTTCATTTCATGCTCAAGTTATTAAAAAAAAACTTGGTGATAACAAAGAGTTTCTAGAATTTATTTTAGCAGTTTTATATAAACTCGGTCACAGCGATCATGTTTATAGCGAGGAAGAAGATATAGAAATTAGAAAAGTAGCTTACGAATTTGGAATTAAAGAGAGTTTATTATCGAAAACTTTTAAAAAATTTTTATTTAACAAATCAAAAATAAATAATGCCTAATTTAGAAAATATACATTATAAATTTTTTCCAAAATCAAGAACATCTCCATTGGGGAAAAAACTTATTTACGGAGCTTGGTTTATTGAAATTATTGTAGCAATGGTAAGTTTATCAATAGCTTACGCTCTATTCTACACAAATGCATTGGGTATTGATGTTCCTGTTGCAGAAAGAATGATAATTAGTTTAGCATTAGTTGTTGTTGCTGTAATGGAGCTTACCAAAATTCCTCTAGTTACAGCTTTATATTACTCAGGTAAATGGGTAGCCCGAACTATATTCATACTTTTATTGGTTTTTGCAAATTACTCAACATTTGAGACCATGATTCAGGCTTTCGATGTGTCAGTTTATAATCAACTACAAAAAGTAAATGTTGAACGACAAAAATTAATTAATACGGAGAGGAAAATTGAATTACTTAGAGAAGAAATAGATTTAGAAAAAAAAAATAATGATTTAGCAATACTCAAAATTGATAGAGAAAAAACACTAAAAACTAAAAATGAATTAAGTATTAAAGAAAGTGAAGAAATACAAAATGTATTAAATGAATATAATTTTGATAATACAGTTTTGCAGACATTTGAAAAAAATAAAACTGACAAAATTAATGAAAAAAGTAGATTGCAAAATCTAAAATCAAAAGCTGAAATATCAATTAAAGATGTTAAAACTGGAATTTTAGGTCTAGGAGGTGGGTCAAATACAAGAGCGATTAAATCCCAAATAGAAGATTATAAAGTTGATATAGATAGATTGACGCGTGAAATTACAGAACTAGAAAATAAAATTGAAATAGCACAAAAGCAAACTGTCAATAAATCAACACCAATTATAGACAATATTAGATTAAAATATCAAACACTATTAATTCCCATAGATAATGATTTTGATCAACTAAATAAAGCTATCGAGTCTAAACAAACAGAAATAACTAATATTTCAAAAAAAACAGAGGAAGTTAACGAAGAAATATTAACCGAACAAGAAAACCTTAGACAGCAGGCTGAACTTGTAGAGGAAAAATCTAAAGGTAGTAATATTTTAAGAATATCCTTAAGAATTAAAAACAGACCTGAATGGCTGGGAGGGGCTGGTGGCAGCTATAAAATATCTGACTTAAAACAAAAAGATTTAGATGAAGCCTTCTTTTATTGGTTTGGAATTTTGGCATTCGTAATTTCAATAATTGGATCAGGAGTTGCATATGCTGGACTCCATTTAGGAGATGAAAGAATGCATGAATACAGAAATAAACCTGGTTATGGAATCGGTGGAGTATTTTTAAGAATTGGACGTATTTTGATTATTTTAAGACGCTATATGACAAAAAGATTTGTACTTTTATTTAAACCAAAAATTGTTGAAAAAGAAATTGAAGTAGAAAAAATTGTAGAAAAAATTGTTGAGAAACCAGTTATTCAGGAAAAGATTATAGAAAAAGAAATTGAAGTACCAAAACAAATTGAAAAAAAGATATTTGTTCATGTTCCTTTCCCAACAGATGATCCTGAGGTAATTAAAAAAGGACCAATGATATATAACAACAAAGACATTGATAAAGGTAAAAAATAATTGTGTCAGATCGAATTACGAAAGGTAGTGAGAACGATTATCATCCAGTAAATCAATATATTGATGAACAAAGTAAATTAAGAAGAGCACGAAGTTTTTGGATTAATGCAAAATCTTGGGCATTAATACTTATTGCCATAGGTTTTTTAATCGTCTTATTAGCTTGGGCTTACTCATTGTTACATAAACATTATATATTAAAAAGAGTAGCTGTTTATCAAGAGAGAGTAATTGAGGAAAAAATCAATGATGCTATATCAAGTGGTGGTATATCTAAATCAGTAGGTAAGCTTCAAATGTTGGGAGATAATCAAATAGCTATAGAAAAACTAAACGAAGCTGAAAAGGCTTTAGAAAATATGAAAAATAAAAACGAGGAGAGAGAAAAAACTATAAAAGAGATGCAAAAAGCTGCTGAAGATTTTGAAAAATCTTATGGTCAAAAAGTTGCGTCTATAGAGTCTGAAAAATTAGCTTCGTTAAATAAGATTCAAGATCTTGAAAATCAATTATCAGATCTTAAGAGTGAAAATAAAGAAAGAGATGAAATGATTAAACAATTAGAGGAGCTTAAAAAGAAAAATGAAAATATAAAAGATAATTATTACTTATTTTTAGAAGACCAAACTAAAGTTAATAATAAAGATATAAGGGTTATGACTAGATATATGTACAAAGATCTAAATATGACAAAACCTTTAAGTGTTGATTGTTATGTTGATTTTAATCCTTCTTATGGAGCAAAACTAGCAGATTTAGAAATGGGCACTAAAGGAGCTGATTTTAAATTTGATAAGATATTCAAAGATAATGGTTTTAATAAAAAACAATTCGTAGAAATTAAAAATAAACATTGTCAATTCAAAAACTAGTCTTTTTGTAATTTTTTTTCTAATTTCCTAACCAAATAAGAAACAATTAATATCAAAATTAAATATTCTAATATTAAAAAAGTATAGATTTCTAATGGTCTATAAGTTGTCACAACCAATTCATTAGCTTTTCTAGTTAGATCGCCAATACCTATAATTGAAACTAGTGAAGACATTTTTAAAACGTAAACAAATTGATTACCAATAGCTGGTAAAATATTTTTAATTGCTTGTGGTAAAATAACTAATCTAAGTTTTCTAAAAAAACCAAATCCTAATGAGCTTCCAGCTTCCCATTGAGATTTTTTAATTGAATTAATACCTGCTCTAAATATTTCGGCTTGAAAAGCACTTTCACTTATTGATAAGGCAATTATACCAGATACAAAAGGACTAAAGCTTATTCCAGTCATTATTGGCAAACCATAGTAGATCCATAAAATTAAGACTAATAAAGGTATTGCTCTGACAATTTCTACATAGCCTATATTTAAATAAGTTAAAAATTTATTCTTAGCTAAAGAGGGGATTGCAACAACTAGTCCCAAAAAAATAGAAATGATTATCGAAACTATAGAAATGAAAATTGTTGTTGTTAAACCACTTAGTAAAAATTTGAGATTAGTTAATCCCTCCATATTGTTTGGAGATAAAATTAACCAATTAAGTTCACTTTTACCACATGAGGTTAAAGGTAAAATTAAAAGTAAAAAAAATAAATTTCTCACTCTTAAAGTTATAAAGAATTAAAAATTAATTACTAATTGATTATAAGCTTTTTAAATTATATTTAGCCAGCAACTTAGTGAAGAAGCCTGATGATTTTTTCTTTTTAATCCAATCATTAACATAACTATTCCATTTACTATCGCCTTTTGGAACCATCATTGCTAAGAAGGCTGGATTTTTCTCTCCGTCAGGAACAATTGCTAATTGTGGATATTTAATTACTAATTTGTTGGCTTCAGTAGAACTTGTAATATTACCATCTGCTCGACCAGCTAATACCTCTTGAAAGTCTCTAGCGGGTGCCTCAACTGAGTTTAATTTCGATTTTGGAAAAAATTCTTTTGCCTTTTCCTCTTGCGACGTGCCAAGAGTAGTTGCAATAGTTACATTAGAATTATTAAGCGAGTCCCATGTCGAGAATTTTTTTAAATTTTTCTTTAGAACAAGTGGAACAGTCCCGTATTTATAGTAGGTATCTGTAAAACCAGCTACCTCGGCTCTCTTAGGAGTTTTGGTAACACTTGTAGAAATATCATATCTTTCTGATGTAATACCCGAGACTATAGTTTTCCACTCTGCAGGAACAAATTCAACTTTTACACCCATATCTTTTGCAAGTTCATTCATTACATCTATATCAAATCCTTTGTATTTATTAGTTGCTGGATCTTTCATCGTCATAGGATCCCAATCCCCAGTTGTTCCAACTTTTAAAACTCCTGATGATAAAATTTTATCTAAATTTGACTCTGCATTCGAAGAAAAGGGTAAAAGAGCTAGTAAAACTATAAGAAATATTTTTTTCATAACCTTTTATTAACTTATTTAGAATTCAAATGAGACTATAATCTTGACGCACTATCATTCATCCAAGAGAATAAATGTTGAGAAAATGAGCGTCTTACAAAAAGATTTACCTCATTTTGGTTCTGATTATGAATAATTACATCAATTTTTGCTAGAATTGTTTGAGTAACAGAGCCTTCTTTTTGTCTAAAATCATTGAAATTAAAAGGAGATCCAGTCTCAAATAAATCAAAAATCTTATCACCTTTGATATTAATTAGAGCAAATTGATCAGTAACATCTGTTACAGCACCTAAATTTGTTTTTGAAATATTTTTGGTTAATAAATTTTCAATTTCATAGTCATTATTTTCTAGGCTTGAGGTTTCATTAGAATAAATCATCCATTCATCTGGACTAAGCCACAGAGCAGTCAATTTGTCACTTCTAGAAGATGTATTAGCTTCTGTAGGTAATAGTAAATTTAATGATTTACCAATTGCAGATAAAAAATCTCTTTTCTTTCCTCTTATAATCAATTTCATAACAGGTTTAATTTCTTTCATTTGTAAACCTGTGTAGAATTTTTCTTCTGTTATTACATTTGTGTAATTAAGCATTTAATCTTTTATTCTCCTTGTCTAAAAAAACTGGATCTGCAACAGTGACGTTTATTTTTTTATTTTCCATTGGGATAATTAATTTTTGACCCATCATGTTTTTTCCACCTCTAACAACTCCAAGGGCTATAGATTTTTTTAAGTTTGGACTATAATAACTTGAAGTCACATGACCTAACATTTCAATTGGTGATTTTTTAATATCAGCAACAATTTGTGCACCTTCCTCTAAAACTTCATCTGGATTTTCTGTAAGAAGACCAACTAACTGCTTTCTGTCCTCTTTTATTGTGTCAGATCTATATAAAGATCTTTTTCCTATAAAATCATATTTCTTTTTGCTTACTATCCAGTCCATCTGTAAATCTATTGGTGTCATAGTTGCATCAGTGTCTTGTCCAACAATAATAAACCCTTTTTCAGCTCTTAATAAATGCATTGTCTCTGTGCCATATGGAGTAATATTAAATTCTTTACCAACTTCCATGCATTTTTCCCATACTGATTTACCATAATTAGCTTGAACATTTATTTCGTAGCTTTGTTCACCGGTAAAACTTATCCTCATAACTCTACATTTAATTTTACCAATTTTTGCATTTTTGAAAGACATATGGGGAAAATTCTCATCTGAAAAATCAAGATCAGGAATTACTTGAGAAATAATCTTTCTACTATTTGGTCCGCAAACACTTACTGTAGCATAGTGGTCTGTTACTGATGTTAAATATACATCTAATTCCGGCCATTCAGTTTGTAAATAATCTTCTAGTTTCCCTAAAACAGTTGCAGCCCCACCAGTCGTAGTAGTCATAATATAATGATTTTCGTCTAATCTTGTTGTAACTCCATCATCATAAACCATGCCGTCTTCGTTAAGCATTAATCCATACCGACATTTTCCAATAGCTAGTTTTGACCAAGCGTTTGTGTAAACTCTGTTCAAAAATTCTGAGGCATCAGTTCCTTGAATATCAATTTTACCCAGAGTTGATGCATCTAATATACCAGCACTATCTCTTGCTGCTTTACTTTCTCTTTGAACAGCATCGTGCATATTCTCACCATCTTTTGGATAAAACCAAGCTCTTTTCCACTGTCCGACATTTTCAAACTCAGCTTTATTTTTAACATGCCAATCATGAATTGGAGTTTTTCTAAATATATCAAAATATTCACCAACATTTCTTCCTACTATTGTTCCAAATGTAAGAGGTGTATAGGGTGGTCTAAAAGTTGTAGTACCAAGTTCTCCCATTTTAGAACCTGCAGTTTCGGAGATAATTCCCAATGCATGCATATTACCAAGTTTTCCTTGATCAGTTCCCATACCAGTGGTTGTGTACCTTTTCACATGTTCTATCGATCTAAAACCTTCTCTTAAAGCTAATTTAATATCTTTTGCTGTAGCATCATTTTGATAATCAACAAATGGTTTTGTTTTTCCAATAACTTTATCCGAGGGAAGTAACCATATATTTCTTTTTGATTTATTGAACGATGATTGGACTTCAAGATTATCGTAATCTGTTGTTTTGATATTCAAAAATTCTTTTAATTTATTAGGTAAACTTAATAATATCTCATCCAAAGTAAAATCACCATTACATGAACCAATACTAATTTGATCTGATGGATATTGATCTGGAATAAAAACTTGATCTTCATCTCTAAATGTTAATTTACCTCCTGATTGTGTAACAAGATGTACGGCCGGAGTCCATCCTCCAGATATTCCAAGACAATCACAAGCAATAGATATTTTAGAACCTACTACTTTTTGACCATCTTTTGAAAGTTGCATTATTGAAATCTTATTGATTCTTTTATAACCAGCAGTGTTAACCACAGTATATCCTTTATAAATCCTAATGTTATTTTTTTCAGCCTCCATAATTAACTTTGAATCAATATTTTCTCTATTATCAATTATTGCTTCTACATTAATTCCTTTTTGATATAGACTAGAGGCAGTTTCATAACCACTATCATTATTTGTGAAAAGGACATTTTTTTCACCACATGCGACACCAAAAAAATTTGCATATTTTTCAATAGCCGATGAAAGTAAAATTCCAGGACGGTCATTATTATCAAAAATCAAAGGTCTTTCTAAAGATCCAGTAGCAATTATAACTTTTTTGGCTCTTATTTTAAGCAATCTATGACGTGTCTTATCTTTTCTCAGATTTAGAGGTAAGTGATCAGTTAAATTTTCACGAGCTAATAAAAAATTATACCCATGGAAAGCCGCAACACTTGTTCTTGTTTTTATTTCTAAATTTTGAAATTTTTTAATTTCATTAATTTCTTTTTCTAACCACGAGTTTGAAGTTTGATTGTTAATTTTAAAGTTTTCTGAATTTTGATAAATGGTAGAACCTCCTAAATAAGATTTTTCATCAAGCAAAAGTGTTTTAAATCCGTTTTTTGCGGCTGTTTTTGCTGCCAAAATTCCTGAGATACCAGCACCAACAACTAACACATCACAATGAATATATTTGTGTTCATAAATATCAGGGTCAGGTTCAGTAGGTGATTTACCTAATCCTGCAGATTTTCTTATAAAATATTCATATTTCTCCCAGAAGCTTGCTGGCCACATAAAAGTTTTGTAATAAAAACCTGCAGGCAACACTGGGCTTAAAAAATTATTTATACCACCAATATCAAAATTTACACTTGGCCAACAATTTTGACTTGAAGCCTCAAGTCCTTCATAGATTTCTATTTCTGTAGCTCTTACATTAGGCTCTGTTCTTGGAGAATTATTATGGAGTTGAACGATTGCATTAGGCTCTTCTGAGCCTGCTGTCATTATTCCACGTGGTCTATGGTATTTAAAACTTCTTCCGACTAAATGAATGTCATTCGCCAAAAGAGCAGAGGCTAAGGTGTCTCCCTTATATCCATAGTATGTGGACCCATTAAACTTAAATGAAATTTTATAAGTTTCATCAATAAATTTACTTGTTTTGACTCTTAGGTTTTTTGTCATTATTTAATTAGTTGGAGGTTTTTCACCCATTTTGTAAACTGCTTTAATAACATCATTAGATGTATCTCTTACAACGTTGAACCATTTTCTACATCCATGAGTGTGTACCCATCTTTCAAATTGAATACCTTTAATATTTTTTCTCATAAAAAGATATTCTGCCCATTGATCATCACTCAGCTCAGTTGGCTGTTTAGGTCTCACAATATGAGCTTCTCCACCAGCTTTAAATTCGCTTTGTTCTCTTTCTCCACAGTACGGACAATTAATAACAAACATTAGTGTGCTACAGCTGCTGCACCATGTTCATCAACAAGGTCACCACTTACAAATCTATTTATATTAAAAGCAGCATTTAGTTTATGCGGTTCATCATTAGCTATTGTGTGAGCAAACAAATCTCCAGAGCCAGGTGTTGCTTTAAAACCACCAGTTCCCCAACCACAATTAAAATACAAACCTTTTATTGATGTTTTGCTTAGAATGGGACTTGCATCTGGACAGATATCAACAATTCCACCCCATTGACGTAACATTCTCATTCTACTGAAGATTGGATAAAGTTCTAGTATTGCATTTAAAGTACCTTCAACAATATCATGACTACCTTTTTGAGAATAAGAAACGTAATCATCAGTGCCAGCGCCAATAACCAATTCTCCCTTATCAGACTGACTTACATAAGCGTGTACAGCATTTGACATCACGACAGTATCAATTATCGGTTTTACAGGTTCAGAAACTAGGGCTTGTAGTGGTTTGCTTTCTAAAGGTAATCTTAAACCAGCCATATTTGCAATAACACTAGAGTGCCCAGCTGCAACAACACCAATTTTTTTTGTTTTTATAAAACCTTTCGTTGTTTCAATTCCTTCAACAGTGTCCCCATTTCTTTTAATTCCCTTGACTTCACAGTTTTGAATTATATCAACACCCATTTCATCTGCACCCCTTGCATAACCCCAAGCAACTGCATCGTGTCTTGCCGTACCAGCTCTACGCTGTAATGTTCCTCCTAAAACAGGGTATCTTATATCTTGAGATGTATTTATTATAGGGCAAAACTTTTTAACTTCTTCGGTGTTTAGATAAACTGCATCAATTCCATTAAGTCTATTAGCATGAGTCCTTCTTTTAAGATCTCTAACATCTTGTAAGTTATGAGCAAGATTCATTACACCTCTTTGACTAAACATTACATTGTAATTTAATTCTTGTGAAAGTCCTTCCCAAATTTTTAAAGCGTGATCATAAAGTCCAGCACTTGCATCCCATAAATAGTTTGATCTTATTATAGTTGTATTTCTACCTGTATTACCACCACCAATCCAACCTTTTTCAACAACAGCAATATTTTTCATATTATGTTTTTTTGCTAAGTAGTAGGCAGTAGCTAAACCGTGACCTCCACCACCAATAATAATGGCTTCATATTCTTTTTTAGGGACTGGATCTTTCCAAGCTTTTTCCCAGTTTTCATGATAGGAAAATGCATTTTTTACCAGTGAAAATATTGAGTACTTATTTTTCATATTTAATGAATAATTACTTTATAAATGTTGATTATTCAATACAATCAAAGGTGTCATTTTCATGGAAGAGTGGGTGAGAGGCTTAAACCAGTCGTTTGCTAAATGACCGTGCGAGGAAACTTGTACCGAGGGTTCGAATCCCTCCTCTTCCGCCATGTTTAGTATAGGGGATTATCCTTGAAAAAATCTTTCATAGAAATAGGTTTTTGCTCCAAAATATATCTATATACATTATAATTTTCTAAAACTCTTTGGACATAATTTCTTGTTTCCTTAAATTTGATTAGTTCTATCCAATCAATATAGTCGACTTGATTTTTTTGAGGATTCTTGTTTATTTTTTTCCAATACCTAACTCGCTTTGGACCAGCATTATAGGCAGCTATAGCAAAAGGGTAAGCGCCATCATACTCAAGAATTAAACCAGCTATATAATGTGAACCTAAATTAATATTATATTCAGCATCAGTTGTAAGTCTTGATCTTGAGTAAGGAAGTTTAGCCTGTTTTGCAACTAACTTAGCAGTGTAAGGCATTAATTGCATTAGACCTTTAGCACCTGCATGACTATTAGCACTTAAATCAAATTCGCTTTCTTGTCTTATTATAGATAATATAAAAGCACTGTCAGGAATTTTTCTTCCATTAATAAATTTTGGTGTACTAATAATTGGATAATTATATTTATTGTGAAATCTTTTTTCGTATGAAGCTATTTTAGATATTTGTATTGCAAAATCATAACGATCAATATTTGTAGCTAACTCAGCAGCTAAAATTTCACTGCCATTTTCAATATCTTCATTAGCTAAATGTCTGAGCATAAATTTTGCATATTTATCTTCATCAAGTTCATCTAATAGATAAATCAACTTAACAATATCTTTTTTAAAGAAAGTTTTTCTATAGTCTTTTTCAACTTCAATATCTTTAGAAAGTTCAAATTTTTTACCTGGATTTATCTCCATGAATGCTAATTGACCATAATAAGTTGTCAAATAATTAGCAGCCTCAGTAAACCATTTTACAGACAACTCTTCATAGTTAAGTTTTTTATAAGTTCTTCCAAGCCAATAAGCCCCTCTTGCTACACTAATTGGATAACCAACATTGTCATAAAAGTTTTCAAAATGATCTTTGGCTAACAAAGGATCATTTAAGAAACTCAGTGCTATCCATCCACTCATCCATTCGGCGGCAGCAAATTCAGGACCATCTGTTAAAGCATGATTACTTGCAATTTTGTAAGCAAGCTCATATTTTTTTTTGTAAATTAATGACCTGGATATAATTTCTCGTTCAGTCCACCATTTATCAGGTCTTACCAAATAATCCTCTGTATTTTTTATTTTAAGAAGAATTTCAACAGAGCTATCAACTCTTCCTCTTTTTCTTCGCCATTTGAGTCTATCATAATTCAATCCAGCATCATTTTTAAATTTTGTAGGTACTTTTGATATAGCATTATCAACACCGTAAGATTTACTCATTAATAGTTGTCTG
>CACOCL010000017.1 GCA_902625825.1 uncultured Pelagibacteraceae bacterium
TTCAGCTTTAGATGATGCAAAATACTTTCCACATTCATTCCAATCACAATCAACTTGATATTCTTTAATAAAGCTTTTTACTGCATCTATTCCTAATTCATAGATATCCGCTTTTTTTTTATAATTTTCTAGTTCTTTATTAGATGTAAAGCCATCGTTAAGCGTTGTATCAACTAAATAACCTGAATTTCTCGAGCTTGCTCCCTCGCCTGCTAATTGAGCATCAACTAATAAAATTTTTTGATTTGGACAAAGTTGACCTAATTTTCTTGCTGCAGACAATCCTGTATAGCCAGCTCCAATAATTAAAAAATCACAGTTTTCATCTTTGTTTATTGATTTAATATTTGTTCTTTTTGGTAAATCATTTATCCATCCACAAGTTTTATCATTTTTTAATTTCATTTTACGAAAACATGAATATCATTTTTTTAATATGAAAAAAATACAAATAATTGTTAATCTTTTTTTTATAACATCTGTATTATTTTTTTTATTTAATTTTTTTTTAGGATGGGCTTGGGAAATAAGAACAAAAATCAAATTTAAAAACTTTGAACCATATGACAAGGCAGTTTTAGAGGCACTTAATTTAAGCAATAATGATGGATTAACTCTTTATTTAGAAACTTTCATTGAAAGAAAATTTGACTATGAGCAGTTTACAGAACATGCAGAAAATAATGGTTATGATAAAAAATTTGTTAATGTTACTCCAACGCTAGGAAGAAAGACTACTTCTCCAAAAAATTGCAAAAAAAAGATTTTCTTTTATGGTGGTAGCACAACCTTTGGTTATAATGTTACAGACTTGCAGACTATTCCTAGTTATTTAGGAGAAATCCTAATTGATAAAAGAAAAAATGTATGTGTAAAAAATTTTGGAAGAGGAAGTTACTTCTCAACACAAGAAACAATTCTTTTTCAAAAACATATACTCAACAAATATATTAATGACGGTGATATAATTATTTTTTTAGATGGTATAAATGAAAATGGAAATAGAAATTCTAGAAATACTGGATTTTTATTTGAAGTTCAAAAAGCTTTAAATCAAAAATATTGGGATATGTATAAATTTACTTTTCCAATATTTTTTGAGTCTTTAGCAATTAATCAGTTTATAAAAAGAATACAAAAAAAATTAAATTTAAGTAAAAAAAAAGAATTAGAACAAAATAATATATTTAATCTTAAAAATGAACTTAAACATGTTTATGAAAAAAATATTTCTATCAGAAATGGAATTTGTAAAAATATGAATATTAATTGTTTTAATCTTTTACAGCCCTTCGCAACTTTACATGGAAAATATTTTGAAAAACCAATTGGAGGTGCAATAGAAAATAGAGTTTTAAATATTGATCAAAAAACAAATCTTCTTGAAAAATATAATTTATTGAAAGATATCTCTAGCATAATTGATATAAGTGATGCACTTAATAATTCTAAAAAATTATCTTATGTTGATGGAGTTCATTATTCTCCTGATGCTAATAAAAAAATAGCTCATAAAATTTATAATATTATTTCGAATAGAATAGACTAATCCAGTTTTCATACTTTGATAAAATTATTAACGACATTCTTCTTTTATAAATTTCAGCACATAATTTAAAATTTCTGAAGCTATAATTTCTTTACCTTCCTGAGTTATATGTACAGAGTCTGTAAAATGTTTTTCCTCTAATAAATTAGAAATATCAATTACATCTTCATTTAATTTGAATCTCATTTTACTTTTTTCTATAATTTTTCTTGAAATAGGATCAGATTTTTGAATTGAAATAGGCTGATAAAACGAAAAAAATTTACTGTCTGTACAATGATTTTTATTAACTATTTTGTTTGTAAAATCTTTGGCTTTTGAAATTTGCTTTTCATAATTATCCAATACAGTCTCTATCCATTTATCAGAAGGATAATCTATATTCTTTTTAATTGAATTTAGGTTTGATATTTTACCTGTCTTTTTCTCATATTCGGCTAAAATAGAAGAATTTTTTAACAAAAAATATTTCAGCCTATCTAATTCATTTCTAACCCAATAGTTAAATGGAAATCCAGGTCTCGGGTCATATAAATAATTTTGTATTGTTTCGTTGTATCCTCCATAAAAAATAACAATATCATAATTAAATTCTAAAAATTTAACAAGTCTATGTAAATGTTGATTATGATTTGAAGAAACAGATGAAAAATTAAAAACATTATTACTTATTTTATCTTTTTCTAGCTTTTGTTTTATCAAGTTAATTATTGGTGGATTTCCATTATAACCAGTCGAACCACCAAAAAATGCTATTTGTATTTTTCCGTCATAATTTTTAAACTCACCTCCTCTAAAACCAAGTGAATTGTGATCTTTATAATATGGTTTGCCTGAAAACATATCATAAGGGGATGGATTCCTTTGATATACCTCCTCATTTAAGCTTGAGGGATAGCCATGACCAAATTTTTTGAATAAATAATTATCTAAAAAAATAAATAAAAGAAATGAAAAAATTAAATGTAAAAAAATATTTAAAAATTTTTTGGAAAAATTAATTTTTTTTAGAAAAAAATTTAGATAAAAGTTTGAAAGTATAATCGTTATTAAAGTGATAATTGCTAAAATTAAAACGTTTATCATTAATCTATGTCTTGGGCTTAATTATTTCTATCATTTTTAAAGCTCATTATAATCCTCAAAAAACTTTAATAGAAGTGGGAAAATTTTTTCAGCTATTCTCTTTGATCCCTGAGGGGTTGTGTGAGCAGAATCGTAATAATCATTTTTTTTCATTAATAATATTTCGTCTAAATTTATAATAAAATAACTATTATCTAATGTAAATTTTTTAAGTTCATTATTTATTAAGAAAAGTTTTTTATCCTTTAATCCATCAAACATTAATTGATTTATAAATATTGGTTTAATATCAAGAAATTCAATTTCAGATTTTAAAGAGTTTAGTTTTTTCCTAAAATTTTTGATTAAAATTAAGTTTGTTTCATTAATATCTTTATGAAGAGCTATTGCTGTTTTGTAATCTATATATTCAAAATTTTTATACAAATCATTATTAGTTAGATCATAGCTAAAAGTGTTTTTTGGAAAGTGTTTATTTTTGATTAATTTAAATTTATCAACTAAAAAACTATTATTTTTGATATAGTCTTTTATTTGATCTATCTTTTTTTCACTAATCTTATTATCTAGATAAAATCTTCCATCAAAGTTATCAAATCTCTCATTTACTCCAATAAAAAAAATTGCGTACTCAGGGTTAAAATTTGGTATTTTTGGAAACCAGAACTTAAAATCATTTATGTAGCCATTCACGGATTTTCCATCTGTTGATGCGTTATAAATTTTTAAATTATGATTTAGATCTTCAAACTTTTTGTTTAATAATCCTACTATTGTTGAATTTTCCGGGGTAAATCTTTGATTTCCTGTGCTTCCTCCCTCGAAAATTACTTTAACATCTTTAGGATCAAACTCTTCCCCTCTGAAACCCCAGAAATTCCTCTTATAAAAAAAATTATAATCTTTTCCATTAAAAGAAGAGGTGGTCTGCCAATTAATATTTCTTTCTTTCCGCATATAGATGCCAAAATTTTCTCCTTTAAACCAATAGCCAAAAATCCCCTCTAGAATAATTAATATGAAAAAAAAAATTAAAAAATTTATAATTATAACTTTGAAGATTTTCATAACAAACCTAATCTAGTTCAAACTCTTTTGTGTAGTCTTTTTTGAGGTTTGGATCTTGTTTAGATTTATCTAATATACAATCACCAATTACAAGATAATCTAATTCTGTGCCCATAAAGCAATTAAAAGCATCTGTTGGTGTATTGACAATTGGTTCACCCCTGACATTAAATGAGGTATTAACAACTACAGGACAACCAGTTTTTTCTTTAAATTTGGATATTAGATCATAGTAACGATTGTTTGTATTTCTTGTGACAGTCTGGATTCTGGCTGAATAATCAACGTGTGTCACAGCTGGAATTTCAGATCTCTTAATATTTAATTTTTCTATACCAAAGAGTTTTTTTTGATCATCGGTCATTTCAATATTTTTATCAATATTGACATTTGCTACTAATAGCATGTAGGGACTATCGACATTCATATCGAACCATTCCGATAAATCTTCTCTAAGAATTGAAGGGGCAAAAGGTCTAAAGCTTTCTCTATATTTAACTTTTAAATTTAAATTTTTTTGCATTTTATCTGATCTAGGATCCCCTAAAATAGATCTACCACCTAAAGCTCTTGGACCAAATTCCATTCTACCCTGAAACCATCCTACAGCTTTTTCATTTGATAAAAATTCTGCAGCTTTATCAATTAATTTATTATATTCTAGGGTTTCAAAATTAGCTCCAGCAGATTTCAATTCTTTTTCAATCTCTATCTGATCAAATTCAGTTCCTAAATATGCACCTTTCATATCATCGTTTGGATTGACTAGTCTTTTATTTCCTTGATCAATGTGCCAAAGTGCTAATGCAGCGCCTAAAGCACCTCCTGCATCTCCTGCCGCAGGCTGTATCCAAATATTTTCAAAAATTTTTTCTTGAAGAATTCTTCCGTTAGCAACACAATTTAATGCTACACCGCCTGCTAAACATAAATTCTTTATACCGTATTCTTTTCGAATAGATTTTGCCAAATTTATCATGATTTCTTCAGTAACTTTTTGAATTGATGCGGCTATATCCATATGAAATTGTGTGATCTTCTCATTTTGTGGATTTCGAGGTTTTTGACCAAACAAATTATTAAATTTTTCATTGGTCATAGTAAGACCGGTAGCGTAGTTAAAATATTTTTGATCTAATCTAAAAGTACCATCTTCCTTAATATCAAGTAATTTTTTTATTTTGTTTTCATAAATTGGATTTCCATAAGGAGCTAGACCCATTAATTTATATTCACCACTATTTACTTTAAATCCAGTATAATATGTAAAAGCTGAATAAAGTAATCCAAGTGAATGTGGAAAATGAATTTCTTTTTTTATCTCTAAATTATTATTTTTTCCAACTGCGACTGTAGTTGTTGCCCATTCACCTACCCCATCTGCTGTTAACACAACTGCTTCATCAAAAGGTGATGGAAAAAAAGCACTTGCTGCGTGACTTAAGTGATGATCTGAAAAAAAAATATTTTTATCGGATTTGTAATCTTGATCATGTTGTTTCAATTTATTAAATAAAAGATTTTTTTGGAAAAGTTTTTCTTTAATCCATAATGGCATTGCTTTTGCAAAAGAAACAAAACCCCTTGGTGCAAAAGCAACATACGTTTCTAATAATCTTTCAAATTTCAAAAATGGTTTTTCAAAAAAAACTATTTGATCCACCTCACTCAGTTTTAACTTTGAATATTTTAAAACAAATTCTATTGCATTATAAGGATAACTTGGATCATGTTTTTTTCTTGTAAACCTTTCCTCTTGTGCGGCAGCAACTATTTTTCCATCTACAATAATACATGCTGCACTATCATGATAAAATGCAGATATACCTAATATAGAATTCACTTTAAAAAATTGTATAAATAAATGGAGCTACCGCTGAACCTTGGGTTAAAACAATCAATCCACCAAATAAAACAAGAACTATAATAATTGGCAAAAGCCAATATTTTTTTCTAACTTTTAAAAATTCCCAAAACTCTCTTATAAAACTCATATCAAAATTGATTCTTCATTTTACTTTTCGGACCACTTTTTTCAATCCAATAAGACTTTGCTTTATCGAATTTTAAATTAAGCACATCTTTACCAAAAACTCTCATTATTAAACCTATAGGTGTTACTACTAAAAAAAATATTATACCCATTATTATCGGAGAAACTATTTTTCCTAAAAAAATTCCAAATTTAAACCAAAGTTTGTTTAGTGGCGTAAGTATTTTAGAATTAATCAATCCTAAAATCAGAAAGATCAAACATATTATTAAAGACCATATTCTTAATTCGCCACCTTGGGTCAAAGGGTACGATGCTATCAAAAAAAATACTATAAAAAAAACAATCCCAAAACTTCGATTAGAACCTATTTTAATATCATCCATTTAGGGATTTTTGAGGTTTCATATCGCCTTTATTTATACCTGCGACTCTAACAGGTTTTTTCATCGCGTCTCTTCTAAAAGGTTCTCCTAATTCTTGGTTTAAAATTACCTCAATAAAAGTTGTAATACCTTTTTTCTGGTCTTCACATGACTGCTTAATCGCTGATGTTGTTTCTTCCATTGATCTTACAGTAACACCTTTTAAACCACAGGCATCAGCAACTTTTGCGTAACTTAATTCTGGATCTAATTCTGTTCCAACAAAATTATTATCAAACCAAAGAGTAGTGTTTCTTTTTTCAGCTCCCCATTGATAATTTCTGAAAATTACCATTGTAATTGCAGGCCACTCTTCACGAGCGCAAGAGCTCATTTCGTTCATGCTAATTCCAAATGCACCATCCCCTGCAAAACCAATAACAGGTGTATCAGGACATCCAATCTTTGCTCCCAAAATTGATGGAAAACCATAACCACATGGTCCAAATAAACCTGGTGCTAAATATTTTCTTGGTTTTTCAAAAGTAGGGTAAGCATTACCAATTGCGCAGTTATTTCCAATATCACTTGAAATAATTACATCTTCAGGCATTCCGGCTTGGATTGCTCTCCATGCTTGTCTTGGTGACATTCTATCTTTATCTCTTTCTCTTGCTTCTTTATTCCAGACTGTACCTTCATCGTCATCTTCATGATCTAAACTTGATAATTTTTGCAACCATGCAGATTTTGTTTGATGAATTAAATCTTTTCTTTTTTGTCTATCAGTATCACCAGCATTTGAAGAAAGTTTTTCTAAAATTTGAGTTGCTACTAATTTTGCATCACCACTAATTCCAACTGTAACTTTTTTTGTCAAACCAATTCTATCTGGGTTCATATCTACTTGAATTATACTTGCGTTCTTTGGCCAATAATCAATCCCATAACCTGGAAGTGTTGAAAAAGGATTTAGTCTTGTTCCCAAAGCTAAAACAACGTCTGCCTTTGAAATAAGTTCCATCGCAGCTTTAGATCCATTGTAACCTAGTGGTCCAACAGCTAGCGGATGGCTTCCTGGAAAACTATCGTTATGTTGATAACCAGAACAAACCGGAGAGTCTAATTTTTCAGCAAGTTTTTTTGTTTCTTCAATTGCACCACCTATCACAACTCCTGCACCAGATAAAATAACTGGAAACTTTGCATTCGATAAAAGTTTAGCGGCCTTATCTATTGCTTCTGATCCTCCACCTTGTCTTTCTAATCTTACAATTGGAGGTAAATCAATGTCTATTACTTGTGTCCAATAATCTCTTGGAACATTTATTTGGGCTGGAGCTGAACCTCTTATTGCTTTTTCAATTACTCTATTTAATACTTCTGCCATTCTTGAGGGGTCTCTAACTTCCTCTTGATAACAAACCATATCTTTGAATAAATTCATTTGTTCAACTTCTTGAAAACCTCCTTGCCCCATTGTTTTATTAGCAGCTTGAGGTGTAACTAATAACAACGGAGTGTGATTCCAATAAGCTGTTTTTATTGGAGTTACTAATCCAGTTATTCCTGGTCCATTTTGTGCAATGACCATAGACATTTTACCTGTAGATCTTGTATATCCATCGGCAATCAATCCACCATTTGTTTCATGAGCAACATCCCAAAAAGTTATTCCTGCATCAGGAAAAATATCTGAGATTGGCATGAATGCAGAACCAATAATTCCAAAAGCATGTTCTATGCCGTGCATTTGCAGAACCTTTACAAAAGCTTCTTCTGTTGTCATTTTTGTCATTAATTGAACCTTTCTTAACTAATAAATATATTAATTTTTATAAAACTATTTGTTAATTTTCGCGATTAATATATAAGATTTCTGAAAATTCAAACAAACAATTCGACACTATATATGGCTACTGACATCATAATTCACGATAAAAAGGATAATGTAGGTGTTGTAGTAATAGAAAAAATCACCCCAAAACAAGACTGTAAATGCTGGATAATGGAGGATGATAGCTCAACAAATATTCAATCAATGGATGAAATACCTTTGGGGCATAAAATTGCAATGGTTGACCTTAAAGAAGGCGATACGATACTAAAATATGGTCATGACATTGGTAAGGTTGTAAAATCAATAAAAAAAGGTGAGCATGTTCATGTACACAATGTTAAAACTAAGAAGTGGTAAATAAATGAAAATTCCAAAAAGTTTTTTAGGTTTTAAAAGAGAAAATGGGAGAGCAGGAACTAGAAACCATGTCATAATTTTACCAGTCGATGATATTTCGAATGCATGTGCAGAAGCTGTCGCGAATAATATTAAAGGCACAATAGCTCTTCCACATTCCTATGGGAGACTTCAATTTGGAGCTGACTTAGAACTACATTTTAGAACGATGATCGGAACAGGAAGTAATCCAAATGTTGCAGCTGTTATTGTGATTGGTATTGAGCCAAAATGGACAAAAAGAATTGTAGATGGAATTGCTAAAACTGGAAAACCTGTAGAAGGTTTTCATATTGAGCGTACTGGTGACATTGGAACTGTAATGAAAGCCTCTAAAAAAGCTCAAGAATTCTCTCAATGGGCATCAGAAAAGCAAAGAGAAGAATGTCCTATGAGCGATTTATGGATTTCTGTAAAGTGTGGAGAGTCTGATACTACTTCTGGATTAGCATCAAATCCAACTGTTGGAAATTTAATGGAGAAATTAGAACCTATGGGTGTTCATTTATGTTTTGGTGAAACTTCTGAACTTACTGGAGCAGAACAAGTTTGTGCAACAAGGGGAGCAACAAAAGAAGCATCTGATAAATTTATGAAAACATGGAATGAGTATAATGACTTTATATTGAAAGAAGCAACTGATGATCTTTCTGAAAGTCAACCAACTGCAGGAAATATAGCTGGAGGTTTAACAACTATTGAAGAGAAAGCATTTGGAAACTTTCAAAAAATTGGAAATCTTAAATTTATAGATGTTCTTGAGCCTGCTGAAGAACCAGCTAAAGGACCAGGATTATATTTTATGGATACATCATCAGCAGCAGCAGAATGTATTACACTTCAAGCAGCAGGTGGGTTTAACATACATTTATTCCCAACTGGACAAGGAAATATTGTAGGCAACCCTATAGAACCTGTTGTAAAATTAACTGCCAACCCATTGACAGCAAAAAGTATGAGTGAACATGTGGATTGCGATGTTTCAAAAATTCTTTCAAGAGAGATGAACTTATCTGAAGCGGGAGATAAGCTTATTGAGACAACACTAAGAGTGGCTAATGGAAGATTAACCTGTGCTGAAGCTTTAGGTCATAAAGAATTTGTAATGACTAAGCTTTATAGAAGTGCATAAGATTTATTGGTCTTCTTAAATAGTGTCCTCAAAATTTATTTACTTAAAAAGAATTTTCCCAGGAGTAACTCTTGCTCTAATCTTTTATTTATTTTCTCATGGAATTAATAACGTTTTAGCTATTGAGATATTTGGAACACCCAAAAGCCCAATATCTACAGTTTTAATTGCAATACTCTTGGGAATTTTAATGGGTAATGCTTTCACGCCAAGACCAGGTATGATGGTTGGACTTGATTTCACTCAACAGTATATTTTAAAACTTGGAATTATTTTTCTTGGAATACGATTAAGTTTTGATGAATTTATTAAATTTGGTTCAATTGCTATACCTCTTATAATTGTATGTATTGTGGGCGTCTTAATTTTGATAAAGCTTTTAATTAAGAAAGTTCCTATATCATCAAAAATGTCATATCTGATAGCCATTGGAACTAGTGTTTGTGGAGCAACTGCTATTGTTGCAACTGCACCAGTAATAAATGCAAAAAAAACTGAAGTTGCCTACGCAATTGCAAATATTACTTTATTTGGTGTTATTGCAATGCTTGTTTATCCATATTTTGCTGAATGGTATTTTAATAATGAGGAGTTAAAAGCTGGTCTTTTTTTAGGAACTTCAATACATGAAACATCACAAGTAGCAGCAGCTGGTTTGATTTATGACCAACAATTTAATAGCCCTGAAACTTTAAATGTAGCTACGGTAACTAAATTAATTCGAAATACATTTCTTGTGATAATGATACCCTTATTTGCTTTTTTATATAATCGTGGTGAAGTAAAAGATAAATCATATTCAATTTTAGATATTTTTCCTTATTTTGTATTGGGTTTTATAGGAATGATAATTGTAAGAAACTTGGGAGACCAAATTTTTACAATTGAAAAAGGGAATAATCATTTCTGGATAAGTTTTATTGAATATCTAAAAATTTTAGCTACAGCTTTCCTAACAATGGCTATGGCTGCAGTTGGAATATCAATTAACTTAAGTGAATTAAAGTCAATGGGTTATAAACCATTCGTAGTTGGATTAATTGCAGCTATTACTGTTGGATTTATAAGTTTAATTTATATTGAAACTCTTTCAAAATTTTTTATTTAGTTTGCTTTGCAATTTGATTGAGATATCTTTTTCTTAAATTTGATAAAAATCTTCTAATAAACGCCGCTCCAATTCCAAGAAGAACAGCAAACATAATTGAGAATAGTCCATAAAAGAACGGCATATCTTTAGAAAATTCTTTAATAAACTTAGAGAAAAAATTCAAATCTGAGCTTGCTATTTTTGAAACTTCTTTTTGAAGTTCCTCTGCAAAAAAAGTATCATAAGCAATAGCTATACCAACAACTAATAATAAAATTGCTAATAAGGCTTTTAAACCAGAACTATCAATTTTTTCTCCTAATTTTTGACCTACCTGAACACCTATTATTGATCCAACCACCAACATTACAACTAACAT
>CACOCL010000018.1 GCA_902625825.1 uncultured Pelagibacteraceae bacterium
CTCTTTCAGAGGAACAAGTAAATGCTATTTTAGAATTAAGATTACAAAAGTTAACTGCGTTAGGAATAAATGAAATCGAAGTAGAGATAAAAAAATTAGCTGAGTTAATAATAAAGTTTAAAAAAATAATTTCTTCAAAAAAAGAATTACAAAAAGTAATAAGTGAAGAACTAAAAATTATAAAAGAAAAATATTCAGTTAAAAGAAGAACTGATATTATAGATGCAGTATTGAATTATGACATCGAAGAAACTATACAGAAACAATCAGTTCTTATAACTGTAACTCTTCAAGGTTATATAAAAAGAGGTTCATTAAATAGTGTTAAAACACAGAAGAGAGGTGGAAAAGGTAAAACAGGTATCACAACAAGAAATGAGGACTCGGTAGTTCAGACACTATCTGTCAATACACATACGTCAGTATTATTTTTTTCAACCGAAGGACTTGTGTATAGAATTAAAGCTTGGAAAATACCAGAAGGATCATCTTCGTCAAAAGGAAAATCTTTATTCAATATACTTCCACTTAAAAACCATCAATCAATAAGCTCTATAATGCCTTTTCCAGAAGATGAATTGAAAGATTATCAGATAGTTTTTGCTACAGCCCAAGGAAAAATTAGAAAAAACAGTTTGGAAGATTTTTCATCAATCAATTCTGCAGGAAAAATAGCAATGAAGTTAGATACAAATGATAAGATTGTAGGCGTGAAAATTTGTAAAAAAGATCAAGACATAATATTAAGTACAAAGCTGGGTAAATGTATTAGATTTGAGTCAAATAAGTTAAGAGTTTTCAAAGGAAGATCTTCAAAGGGTATAAAAGGCATAGTGTTAGCACAAAATGATCAAATCGTATCATTATCTATTATTGATAATGATAAATCTTCGAAAAATGGAAAGAAATCAAAGGATGAAAAATCAGAATTAAAGGCAAAAGAGAAATTTATTTTATCTATAACAGAAAATGGTTTTGGAAAAAAAACATCACACACAGATTATAGAGTTACTAACAGAGGTGGAAAAGGGATAATAGGAATAATCAATTCTCCAAGAAATGGTAATATATCATCGTCTTTTCCTGTTTATGAGGGTGATGAAATTTTAATTTCGACAGATAAAGGGAGAGTTATAAGAGTAGCTGTTAAGGAAATTAGAACAGCGGGAAGGAATACTCAAGGGGTCAGAATTATCAAATTGTCAGGAGATGAAAAAGTTGTTTCAGCTGATAAGATTGATGATAACTTAGTCTAATGAGTAAAATAGCTATTTATCCAGGAACTTTTGATCCTATTACTTTTGGTCATATAGATGTTATTAAAAAAGGATTAAAACTATTCAATAAAATTGTAGTTGCTGTATCCGATGTGGACAATAAAGATTATTTATTTGATTCTAACGAGAGAATTGAAATAGTAAAAAAAGCTTTATTTTCAGACTTAAAATTTAATAGAAACAAAATTACTGTAATATCTTTTTCAATATTGACTACAAATTTGTGCAAAAAATATAAATCAAATTTTATATTAAGAGGATTAAGAGCAGTTTCTGATTTTGAATACGAATTTCAATTAGCTGGTATGAATAGAAAATTGAATAATAGTATAGAAACAATCTTTTTAATGTCTGATGTTGAAAATCAAATTATTTCATCTAAGTTTGTAAAAGAAATAATTAAATTAAATGGAGATATCAAAAAATTTACTACAAAAAGTACAATCAAATTGTTGAAAAAAAAATATGAATAAATTTTTTATAAAACTATTAATTTTATTTTTTTTAACAATTAACCAATCAATTTCGGAGGAAAATGTAATGATTTTAAAATTAAAAGATGGAGATGTAAAAATTGAGCTATTTGAAGATGTTGCTCCAAATCATGTGAAAAGAATTAAAGAATTAGCTAATTCTGGAAAATATGACAATGTTGTTTTTCATAGAGTCATAGATGGTTTTATGGCTCAAACAGGTGACGTAAAATTTGGTAATTCAAACAATAAAGACTTTGATTTAAACAGAGCAGGGATGGGTGGTTCAGATTTGCCAGATTTAAAAGAAGAGTTTAATAGCTTACCACATGAGAGGGGAACTTTATCAATGGCCCGGTCTTCAGATCCAAATAGTGCAAATAGCCAATTTTTTATTTGTTTCAAAGCGGCACCTTTCCTTGATAGACAGTATACTGTTTTTGGAAAAGTAATTGAGGGAATGGAAAATGTTGATAAAATTAAAAGAGGTGATGAAAATAATAATGGTTCTGTTACTGACCCTGATAAGATAATTAGTTTTAAATCTTTGTAAGCTTAAATTGAAATTGAAAAAATTTGAATTTAAAATTTTAAACAAAGATAAATATTCAAGATGTGGTGTAATTAAGACACAAAGAGGAAATATTAACACCCCAGCTTTTATGCCAGTGGGAACACAAGCTACTGTTAAAGCTTGTACAATTAACGATATTAAAAAAACAGGTTCAGAAATAATTCTAGGTAATACTTATCACTTGATGATACGTCCTGGAGTAGAAAGAATTAAAAGAGTAGGTGGTTTACATGAATTTATGAATTGTGATTTACCAATTTTAACAGACTCTGGAGGCTTCCAAGTAATGTCTTTGTCTAAATTAAATAAAATTGATCGTGAAAAAGGGGCAATATTTAATTCACATGTTGATGGAAAAAAGTTTTGTCTTAGTCCCGAAGAAAGTATCAAGATACAATTGGGCTTGAACTCAGACATAGTAATGATAATGGACGAGTGTCCAAAAAAAACTAATGATTATGATTTAATAAAAAAATCAATGGATCTTTCTCTTTACTGGGCTGAAAGATCAAAAAAAGCCTTTGGTAAAAATCCTCAAAAAGGACTTTTTGGCATTATTCAAGGAGGTTTATTTAAGGATTTAAGAATTAAATCTTTAAATGAATTGTTAAAAATTAAATTTGATGGTTATGCTGTAGGAGGATTAGCTGTAGGAGAGACACAAGAAGAAATGTTTAAAGTTTTAGATGATATTAAAGATCACTTACCAATAGAAAAACCTCACTATCTAATGGGTGTTGGCACTCCTTCTGATATTCTAGGAGCCGTCAAAAGAGGTATAGATATGTTTGATTGTGTTCTTCCTACTAGATCTGGTCGTACAGGTTTAGCATTTACCTGGCAAGGTAGAGTAAATATTAAGAACAATAAATATCAAAATGATGATGAACCACTTGATAAAAATTGTCGAAATTTAGACTTAAACAAATATTCAAAAAATTATTTAAACCATTTATTTAATACAAATGAAATTTTAGGATCCATGATTCTAACACTTCATAATATCAATTTTTATCAAGAGTTAATGACAGCTATCAGAGAAAATATTAAGAATGGTACTTTTGATGTATTCCATGATAAATACATAAATAAGTTGTAATTAAGAAACTATTTGTCTCATAAATTCCTATTTGAATTATTAAAATAATTATGTATACACATCGAGATCAAAGTTTTTTTTGGGCCGTTAGCTCAGTTGGTAGAGCAATTCCCTTTTAAGGAATGGGTCGATGGTTCGAGTCCATCACGGCTCACCATTAAATTCTTAAGAGATTTTAATTGGTGGATACTGCATAATAATATCATTTGTCCATTCTCTTATTTTTTTTATTCTATTTTCTGCTGAAGGGTGTGTGCTCATAAATTCTGGTGGTGTTTTACCTTTATTATATTCTCCCATTCTTATCCAAATTTTTTCAGTTTCAGTAATATCATAACCAGAAAGAGATGAAAAAATCATTCCCAAATAATCTGCCTCACTCTCTTGTTTTCTATTAAAAGGATTCATAATTCCCAATTGAGTTAATAATCCAACTGTATTCATTCCAGTAGTTCTATTTACCTGAGAAAGTTTTCCTCCACTTAAAATATCAACTATTTGTGTACCAGTGTTTATCAAAGTGCTTCTACTAGCACGTTCAACAGAATGTTTTGCGACTGCATGTGCTATTTCATGCCCCATAACTGCAGCTAGGCCGTGAGTATTCTTAGTAACGTCTAGTATCCCTGTATAAACAGCAATTTTTCCACCCGGCATGCACCATGCATTTCTTACTTTTTTATTTTCAATTAGTATATATTCCCACTCAAAATTTGCAGTGGGGTCATCAAGTTTTACATTATAAAAATATTGAGCGATTGATTCTTCCATCTTATTACCAATATTGATTATTTCTTGAAGTTTTTCTGTGTCTTTACTTAGTTTTTCTTTCCTTTTAATTTTTTCAAAAATTTTAGCAGCTTGAGCATTTAATTTTGACTCAGGAACTAATTTCAGTTGCTTTCTCTCTGTTATTGGAGCCGTGGCACACGAATTTAATAGCAAACCACAACAACTACAACCCACATAAGATAAAAATTTTCTTCTATTCATTTTAGTTTAAGATTGATAATATATTATCTTATGAATCTAAATAATAAAATTTTATTATTCCTGTTTATATTAGCTGTTTCTTTTGTAATTTATTCAAGTTTTAAGTAAAATTATGTCAAAAAGTAAAAAAAAAAAATCACTTACACTAATTTTAAGAAATTACTTTATTACAGGAGTTGTTGTTTTAATACCAATTGGTTTCACACTATATTTAACAAAATTTATAATAGGTATTTCATCTGGGATTATTCCAGAAAACATCAATCCTAATAGTTATTTACCATATGCAATACCAGGTATTGAAATTTTAATTTCGGTCATTTTTATTACTATTGTAGGTGGCCTATCACTTTCTTTTTTGGGAAAACGAATTTTAAAATTAATCGATGATTTATTCAAAAGAATTCCTTTTTTAAGAACTATTTACTCAGCAATTCTTCAAATGACTGAGTCATTTTCTAATAAAGATAATGATAAAAAAAGTGTAGTTTTAGTAGAATACCCCAGAAAAGGAGTTTGGGCCGTTGGTTTTGCAACAAAGGAAAATAAAGGTGAAATGGCAAGAAAAACAAATCAAAAACTAATAAATGTTTTCGTCCCAACAACACCTAATCCAACTAGTGGTTTCTTGTTAATGTTTCCGATAGATGAAGTCATTCATTTAAACATGTCTTTTGAAGAAGCTTCTAAATTTATTGTTTCTGCAGGAACATCAGCTGAAAAAAATTAAACTATATCATTAATTATATCCGCTCTATCATATAACTTTATTAAATACTTAAATTTTGAAATATCTTCTTTTGAATTTTCAATTCTCTTTATTTCTTTTTCTGCAAGTAAAAAAAGATCATGATTATGTATAGGATCTGCTAGTCTAAAATTTTTAATACCACTTTGTTTAAAACCTAAAATATCTCCAAATCCTCTAATTTTCATATCCTCTTCAGATATTATAAAACCATTGTTATTTTGTTTTAATATATTAATTCTTTTTTTTGCATTTTCACTTAAATTAGATTTGAACATCAAAATACAGGTAGAATCTTTACTTCCTCTTCCAACACGACCACGAAGTTGATGTAGTTGTGATAATCCAAATTTATTAGCATTTTCAATTATGATTACATTTGCATTAGGAAAATCTATTCCAACTTCAATAATTGTTGTTGAAACCAATATCTTGAATTTATTATCTAAAAAATTACCTAAAATTTTCTCTTTTTCTTCAGGGTTAGTTTTTCCATGCAACAAGCATACCTGATTGGGAAAAAGTTTTTTAAGATACTCAAATTTTTTGATTGCTGATGAATGGTCAATTTTTTTGGATTCTTCTATTAATGGACAAACCCAAAAAATCTGGTTACCATTATTAATCTCTTTCTTTACAAAATTGATTATTTCATCAATTTTATTCTCTAGTTTGCTATAAGTTTTTATTGGTTTTCTAAGACTAGGTTTTTCTTTAATAATAGATAAATCCATATCACCATATAGTGTCATCGTAAGTGTTCTTGGGATCGGTGTTGCAGTCATTAATAACACATCACAATCTTCTCCTCCTTTATCTGATAATTTTTTTCTTTGACTTACCCCAAATTTATGCTGTTCATCAATAATAATTAGACCTAATTTTTTAAATTTTACTTTATTCTGAAAAATTGCATGAGTTCCAAAAACTATATCAACCTTATGATTTAGAAGATCTTGGTGTAATATTTTTTTTTCTCTATAAAGAGATTTTCCTGATATAAAATTAATATTTAAATTTTTAGGAAAAATTGTTTTTGCAAGATTAAAGTGTTGTCGCGCTAGAATTTCAGTAGGTGCCATGACTGCAACTTGGTATCCTGAATTAATAGTGTTAAAAGCGGATAATAAGGAAACTATAGTTTTTCCACTTCCTACATCACCCTGTAGAAGTCTAAACATTTTACTAGAGGAACTTAAATCGCTATTGATTTCATCTAAAGAAATTTTCTGATCATTAGTAAGTGTAAAGCTTAACTTATTTATTAAATAATTTTGTTTTCTTAAGTCGATAATTTTCTTTTTTTTTTTATTTTTCTTTATTTTTTTTCGGATTTCTGAATTTACTAAAAATGTTGAGAATATTTCATCAAAAGCTAATCTTTGATAAAAGTCTTCTTTATAACTTCCTATATTCTCTGGTTTGTGTAACTCTTTGATTGAGTCATTCCAGCATATATTATTGAATTTTTTTAGAATTTCTTTTGAGTGCCATTCATCTAAAATTGGCAATCTTTCAATTATTTGAGAAATTATTTTGTTATAAATTTTTTCTGAAATTCCTTCAGTCAAAGAGTAAGTATTGTGTTTTTGTTTAATTAGAGATGAGTTTTCAGAAATATATTTTGGATTTGTGATTTGGTACTTATTCTTAAATCTTCCAATTTTTCCACTAACAGTGATTTCCTTACCCAAGGGCAAAATCTTTTTAATATAACCTTCATAACTATTAAAAAAGATACAATCAAGCTCTCCTGTTTTATCAACACAAGAAACTCTATTAGGTAAATTTCGGATTCTTGGAAAGGAATATTTCTTGGGAATTATGGTTACTGTTTGGTTTTCACCTATTTTTAAATCTTTTATTTCAGATGATAAACTTCTGTCTGTATATGATTTTGGTAATTTCCATAATAAATCAAAAATATTATTTATATTCTTTTTTTTAAGTAAATTTACGGTTTTTAGACCCACACCATTAAGAGCAGATAAATCTGATAGAAGAAATTTATAATTACTTTTATTATACATTATCTATTAATATATTCTAATAATGAATTTTGATATAGAGCAATTAAAAAAAAAGATAATTTATAGATCTAGCTACAGAGGTACAAAGGAAATGGATAAACTTCTTAGTGCGTTTACAAAAAAATATATTCACAAATTATCCATTAATGATTTAAAAGATTTTGATAATTTGCTCAATATAGATGACGATAATCTATATAATTATTTCAGAGGTAATAAGACTGAAATTGTTTTTGAAGAAAATAAGATAAACAATCTGTTTAAAAATTTTGATTATAATGAATAATTATTATGGCGGAGAGACTGGGATTCGAACCCAGGAAAGAGTTGCCCCTTTGCCGGTTTTCAAGACCGGTGCTTTCAACCGCTCAGCCATCTCTCCGTGTAAGATCTTTTATAATTATAAATATTTAATTCAACAATAAAATAGTCTAATTAACGTAAGTATAATTAATACTTAAAATTTGTATGAAAAAAGATTTTAATAAAGGACTATTACTTACATCACTAGGATCTTTTTGGTGGGGATTTGTTGGGGTTATATATTTCCAATATGTTGCATTTATAGGACATATAGAGTTAGTGGTTCATAGATGTTTATGGACTGCTGTGATGCTTATAATGACTACCTCTTTTTTTTCAAAGTGGGAGATTTTTTTTAAAGTTCTTTCAAATAAAAAAAAATTAATTGGATTATTTATATCCGGTTTTTTAATTTTTATTAATTGGGCAGTATGGATATATGCTGTTGCCTCAGAAAGAATTATAGATGCAAGTTTCGGATATTTTATTATGCCGATTATAAGTGTTTTACTTGGTTATATTTTTTTTAAAGAAACTCTTAATAACAAAAGGATTATATCAATAATTCTAGTCTTAGTTTCTATATTTATTCTTATTTTTTTTAATTTAAAAACTTTACCATGGGTAGGTATTATCGTTGCTTTAAGTTGGGCTTTTTACAATTTAGTTAGAAAAAAAATAGATATTGATACAGATATAGGTTTACTGATTGAGAGTTTATATATTTTGCCCTTTGCTTTAATAGCCTTTTATATAATCGTAATAAATGGATTTAATGATTTTAATTTAACAAAGCCAGGCTTAAGCTTATTCTTAATTTTAGCTGGCCCCATGACGGTGATTCCATTATTTCTG
>CACOCL010000019.1 GCA_902625825.1 uncultured Pelagibacteraceae bacterium
GTAAATCAACTAATTAAATTTGAAAAATTATGTAGCTTTAAGGTTGTAAAACCAAAACCATTATTTAAAAAAAAGAAAATAGTTTCTTCCACCTTAATCAGAAGTTTTTTACAGGAAGGTAAACTTCAAAAAGCAAATAAGTTTCTTGGAAGAAAATGGTCTATAATTGGAAAAGTTCAAAAGGGAAAACAGCTAGGAAAAAAAATTGGATTTCCAACAGCTAATATAGATATTAAAGATTATATTTTGGCTTGTCCTGGTGTTTACGCGGTAAAAGTAAGGATTATTGGAAAAAATAATTACATAAAAGGAATTGCAAATTTGGGTTATCGACCAACATTCAACGGAAAAAAAATATTACTAGAAGTACATTTATTTAATTTTTCTGGAAATATCTATAATAAGTATTTAACAGTAGAATTTAAAAAATTTATAAGAAAAGAAAAAAAATTTAAAAATGCTGATCAACTTAAAAAACAAATAAAAATTGATTTATTACAGGCAAAAAATTAGATGAGCAAATCTCAAATTAATCTACCTAAGACCTCTTTCTCTATGAAGGCAAACTTGCCGACTAGAGAACCTGAGATACTGAAATTCTGGAGTAGTATTAATTTGTATAATAAGCTGAGAGAATCCAGAAAAGGAAAAGAAAAATTTGTTCTTCATGATGGTCCTCCATATGCAAATGGAAATATTCATATGGGAACTGCTTTAAATAAAATTCTGAAGGATATAATTGTAAAATTTCACCAGATGAACGGCAAAGACTCTGTTTATGTTCCAGGTTGGGATTGTCATGGATTGCCAATTGAATGGAAAATTGAAGAACAGTATAAAAAAAACAAAAAAAATAAAAATGAAGTTCCTATAGTTGAATTTAGAAAAGAATGTAGAACCTTTGCAGAAAAATGGATAGAGGTACATAAAGAACAATTTAAAAGACTTGGTGTAGTAGGTGACTGGGAAAATTATTACTCAACAATGAGCTTTGAAGCTGAGGCTCAAATTGTTAGGGAACTAGGAAAGTTTTTAAAAGACGGTAGTCTTTACAGAGGATTTAAACCTGTATTGTGGTCTACGGTTGAAAAAACAGCATTAGCAGACGCCGAAGTAGAATATCAGGATCATAAATCAGATACTATCTATGCCTTATTTAATGTTAAATCATCAAACATCCAAGAATTAGAAGATAGTAACATAATAATTTGGACAACTACCCCCTGGACTATTCCCGCTAATAGAGCTTTAGCTTACAATGAAAACTTAGATTATTTGATAATCGAGATTAAAGATAACGGAGATTTTAAAAATAAAAAAGTTGTTCTTGCGGAAGCATTATTGGAATCTGTGGTAAAAGAATGTGGAATTGAGAATTTTCAAAAAATAGAAAAATTCAAAGGTAAAAACTTAAAAGGTACAATTTGTGAACATCCTTTTTTTGAATTAGGATATGACTACGATATACCAATGCTTGAGGCAAGTTTTGTTACTACAGAACAAGGCACAGGTATAGTTCACTGTGCACCAAGCCATGGTCCAGATGACTTCAATTTATGTTTAAACAATGGAATTAAAGCAATTGAAACTGTTGATGGTGATGGAAAATATACCAAAAATGTTTCTTTATTTGAAGGAATTCACATTTTTAAAGCTAACCCAATTGTAATTGAAAGACTAAAAGAACAAAGAAAACTTTTATCTTTCGGAGAGCTTGTTCATTCATATCCTCATTCGTGGAGATCAAAAGCACCACTAGTTCATAGAGCAACTCCACAATGGTTTATATCCATGGAGAGTAATGAGTTAAGAAAAAAAGCTCTTAAAGCTATCGATGATACAACTTTTTACCCAAATAAAGGAAAAGAGAGATTAAAATCAATGATTGAAACTAGACCAGATTGGTGTGTTTCAAGACAGAGAGTTTGGGGTGTGCCTTTACCAATATTCTTAAATAAAAAAACAAACGAGATACTTGTAGACGAGGAAGTGTTTGAAAATATTGCTGCAATATATGAAAAGGAAGGATCAGACTGCTGGTTCTCTGACGATCCTCAAAAGTTTTTAGGAAAAAAATATAAATCGGATGATTATAAAAAATTAAGTGACATTGTTGAGGTATGGTTTGATAGTGGATCGACACATTCATTTGTATTGGAAAAAAGAAAAGATTTAAAATGGCCAGCATCAATGTATCTTGAGGGCTCTGATCAACACAGAGGCTGGTTTCATTCTTCATTATTAGAATCTTGTGGAACAAGAGGGAAAGCACCTTTTGAAGCAATTCTTTCCCATGGATTTGTAGTAGATGGCAAAGGGTTAAAAATGTCGAAATCTTTAGGAAATGTTATTGCTCCAGAAGATATATTAAAAAAATATGGAGCTGATATATTAAGAATTTGGGTCGCTTCATCTAATTATGCTGAAGATTTAAGAATAGATTATTCAATATTAGATCAACATTCAGAGTCCTATAGAAAAATACGAAATACTTTCAGGTATTTATTGGGAAATTTAAACGACTCTTTTAAAGAAATTGATTTGGAAAGTGTCGATGTAAAAAATTTGCCAGAATTAGAGCAGTTTATGCTGCATAAAATTTATAATTTAAATGTAAATTTTAATAGATATTTTGAAAATTATGATTTTCACAATCTGTACAAAGAATTATTAAATTTTTGTACAGTTGATCTTTCAGCTTTTTACTTTGATATACGTAAAGATACATTATATTGTGATTTAAAAAATTCGCCTAGAAGAAAATCTACATTAATCTTACTTAATATCATTTTGAATTCTTTAATGAAATGGTTTGCTCCGATTCTTTCGTTTACAACTGAAGAAATATATCAGTTAATCTCAAAGAAAAACAAAAGCATTCATCTAGAGAAATTTTTGAATTTTCCTAAAAAATTTGAGAACTTAAAATTGTCTGAAAAGTGGACGAGATTATTGCATATCAGAGATATATGCAATTTAAGTATAGAGGAAAAGAGAGCCACTAAAGAGATCGGATCTAGTCTCGAAGCAACTTTAATTGTAAAACTTAAAGAAAGTGATTTAGAACTAATTCGCGGAATGGACCTTTCTGAATTATGTATAACTTCTTCTGCTGAAATTCAAAAGAACACTTCAGATGATATTGAGGTGATCGCAAATAAAGCCGAGGGTGATAAGTGTCCAATTTGTTGGAAAATTAGTAAAAAACCCTGTGAAAGACATGGTTAAATTTAATAGAGAGAAAATTCTAAATTTTCTAATTGTTATAATAATATTCTTTTTTGACCGGATTACTAAATGGATGATGATTAATTTGAATGATCTGTATGGTGAAAAAAAATACTCATTAACTTCGTTTATAAATCTTGAATTAATTTGGAATAATGGAATTGCTTTTGGATTGCTTTCTTTTGATAAGAATATTTATTATAACTCCTTAACATTAATTATAATTATCATAACATTAGTTATTTTCTTTATGATGATTAATAGTTTCGGTATTCAAAAATATGGATTTATCATGATTTTAGGGGGCTCTATGGGTAATATTTTTGATAGATTAGTTTATTCTTCTGTGCCCGACTTTATAGATGTTCATTTTAACAATTTTCATTGGTTTATATTTAATGTTGCTGATATATTTATCTCGTTAGGAGTTTTAATATTAATTTATTCAGAATTATTTAAAAATAAAATATATGATTAAAATTTTATCAACATTAATAATAACTCTTTTCTTGCTAGGATGTCAAAATGTGAAAGATGGTTTAACATTACAGAAACGGACAGGTGCTGATGAATTCTTGGTAAAGAAAAAAAATCCTTTAGTATTACCTCCAGAGTTTAATGAATTACCTACACCAGGAAATGATTCAAAAAAAAAACAGAAATCCTCATCTAACGATATAAAGAAACTTTTAGAAGAAGGTGGTAAGAGGGCAAATACATCTAAAGCAACAGGAGATGCTCAAAAGATTGAACAAAATATTTTAGACAAGATTAAAAATAGATGAAAATATCTAGGAGTATATCCTTTGAGGGATTTAAATTTAAAGGTATTAAAAAAAACTTAAAAGATAAATTTAAAAAAATTTTACATGAAAATAATGAAGTAATTAATTCTTTACGTGCATCTTATAAAAATTCTTATAGCAAAAAAATAGTTTCAAAAATAAAAAAATATCCTGAGGTTAATATAATTGGTATGGGAGGGTCCTCACTAGGTAGTTGTGCAATTTATAATTTTCTTAATGAAAAAATTAAAAAAAGATTTACCTTTTTTGATAATTTAAAAGTAATTTCTAATAAAATAAATTTTAAAAAGAAAAAACTAAATTTAATCATTTCAAAATCAGGCAATACTTTAGAGACCATTGCTAACTTAAATTTTCATGCTAAGAAAAATGATAAAAATATTTTTATCACCGGAAATGACAATAGTTATTTGAGAAATCTAGCTGAAAATCTCAAAACAGATATAATAGCTCATAATAACTTTATTGGAGGTAGGTATTCCGTCCTTTCTGAAGTTGGAATGTTGCCAGCAGAATTGATGGGTTTAAATCCCTCTAAATTCCGTCAATTAAACAATTTAATAAAAGACCAAAACTTTACAAAATCATTAATTACAAATGTTTCAAATACAATTTCACTTGTGAATAAAAAAAAAACTAATTCAATTATTCTTAATTATGATGAAAAATCATCAGATTTATTTTATTGGTATCAGCAATTAATTTCAGAAAGTTTAGGTAAAAGAGGTAAAGGCATACTACCTATTGTTTCTTCTATGCCAAAAGACAATCATAGTCTTTTACAATTATACCTAGATGGAACTAAAAACAATTTCTTTACATTTTTTTACGTTAAAGAAAGATCTGATAAAAAATTTAAAAATTATGGAATGCTTGATAAATACAAATTTTTAAAGGGAAAAAAAATTGAAGATATTAAGTTTTCTCAATTTCAGGCTACACAAAACGTTTTTCGAAAAAAAAATATACCTTTTAGAAGTTTTTCTATCAATAAAAGGGATGAAGAAACACTTGGTGTTTTATTTACTTTTTTTATACTTGAAACATTATTATTAGCAAAAGCGATGGATATAAATCCTTTCAATCAACCAGCTGTTGAATTTATTAAGACAGAAACAATTAAGATTCTTTCTAAGAATTAATTACCTATTGTTATTTTTGAAATACCGTAAAATCTTTGATCTATAATATTGAGATTATCATTTAAGTTAATATCATCACTCTTGTGTCTATGTATTAGTAATACCCCATCTTTTTGAAGGATTTTCATTTCCTGAATTCTATTTAGTAAAGAATTAATTTTTTTCTCCTGAAATGGTGGATCTATAAAAATTATATTAAACTTAGAATTTGAAAATTTTTCTGAGTTTAAAACATCAAAACAATTCTTCTCAATAATGTCACTTGATTTTTTTGCATTCAATAAATCTATATTTTTTTTTAAAATATTTAAAATTAATGGGTAATTCTCAATAAACGTAACTTTATTTGCGCCTCGTGAAATACACTCAAGTCCGAAGGAGCCTGACCCAGAAAATAAATCTAAAATATTAGAATCTTCTATATTTATATTTATTTTTTTAGAGTGCTCGATTAAGTTAAATATTGACTCCTTTACCATGTCACGTAAAGGTCTAGTGTTTTTATCTTTTGGGATAAAAATTTTTTTTCCTCTATAATTTCCACTAATAATTCTCATGAATCTATAACTTTGTAACCGATATCTTTTCTAAAAAAACCGTTAGACCAATTTAATCTTTTAATTAGTGATATTGCTTTGTCTCTGCATTCTTTAAATTCACTCGATTTTGCAACAAAATTTAAAACTCTACCACCATTTGAGAAAATTTTTTTTCCATTATTTTTCGTTCCAGCATGAAAAATATATTCATCAGCATTTTTCTTTATTTCACTTAAATTCTTTATTTCAATTTCTTTTTCATATTGTTCTGGATAGCCTTTGGCACACAAGACTATGCATAATGATTTATTGTAGTCCCATTCTATATCAATTTTATCTAAATTTTGATTTACGCATGATACAATTATGTTTGCTAAATCGGTATTTAACCTTGGGAGAATTGTTTGACATTCTGGATCACCCATCCTTACATTATACTCTATTAAAAAAGGTTCTCCTTTAACAATCATTAGTCCTGCATATAAAAAACCTTGAAAAGATGTATCTAAATCTTTTAGTGCTTTTAAGGTTGGTTTAATTATTCTATCTAAAATTTTTTCATCTAAATTTTTATTTTCATGTTTTGATGGTGAATAAGCACCCATTCCACCAGTATTTTTACCCTTATCACCTTCAAGAACTCTTTTATGATCTTGAGCTGTCCCAAATTTTTTGTAACTTTTTCCATCGGAAATAATAAAAAAACTCATTTCTTCACCTTTTAAAAATTCTTCAATTAAAACATTTTGAGCATCCCCAAATTTTCCGTTGAAAATTTCTGATACAGCAGAAGAGGATTGTTCAAAGTTGTCACAAATAAAAACTCCTTTTCCAGCAGCCAAACCATCAGCTTTAACTACAATTGGGTAATGACAATTTTTTAAAAATTTTTTTGAATCAGATATATTCTTGAAAATTCCAAATTTCGCAGTTGGAATTTTATATTTTTCACACATTTTTTTTGTAAATATTTTTGAGCCCTCTAATTGTGATGCTATTTTGTTTGGACCAAATACCTTTATATCATATTTCACCAAGTAATCGGTAATTCCATTAACCAATGGTTTTTCTGGTCCTACAATAACTATTTCAATTTTATTTTTAATTATGAAATCTTTTACTTTTTCAAAGTTTTCGACATCTAAATCAACATTTTTTGCAATTAAATTAGTACCAGCATTTCCCGGAATACAGAATATTTCGCTGATTTTTTCTGATTTTTTTAACGATAAACACAGAGAATGTTCTCTCCCTCCACTTCCTATTATTCCAACTTTCATATAACAATGTATAAACTAAAAATGTTAAAAAAATTAGCAAAAATAAAATATTTACCAAATAATTTTGAAATATTACAAAATGGCGATCATGTTATATGTGCTGTTTCAGGAAAAAAAATTTCACTAGAGAAATTAACTTATTGGAATGTTAATTTACAAGAAGCTTATTTTTCTTATCAAGAGGCTGCTATTAAAAGAGATTCTGATAAATGATTATTTCCAACGATTATGAGTCCATATCCATTGTTCTGGATTTTTCATAATCATTTTTTCTAAAATTTCATTTAATCTTGTAGTTATCGAACTTAAGGTGTCTTTATCTTTAAATCCTATGGGATCATAAATTTTAATTTTAAATTTATTTAATTGTATTCGCTCAATATAAATTGGAACAATTTTAGCATTAAATTTTTTTACAAATTGTGCAGGTATAGTTGTAGTTGAAGCTTCTTTGTTAAAAAATTTAACTTTTATCCCCTCAGATACTCTTTGATCAATCATAAGAGCGATTGAAGACCCATTCTTAAAATTTTTAAGAATTTCTTTTGTACCAGATATTCCTTTCTTAATTTGTTTTTCACAAATATATTTCTTTCTAATTTTTTCCATTAAGGGATTTAAAAAAATATTATTTAACGGTCTATAAATTGCAGATAAATTTATTCCAGAATTATTAATATGCATTGCCATTAACTCAAAATTATTAAAATGCCCTGACACAAAAATTACTGGATTTGAGTTTCTTTTTAACTCATCTAATATGTGTTGATTTTCTACAATTATATTTCGTGATTTTTTTATATTATTTATAAAAACATATTCTGCAAAAATACATCCATAATTAAACCACATCTTTTTTATTATTTCATTTTTTTGCTCAGTGTTATAATCCAAAAAAGCAATACCAAGGTTTTCGTGACATAAACTTTTAGATCTAAAAAATGAACCAATAAATGTAAA
>CACOCL010000020.1 GCA_902625825.1 uncultured Pelagibacteraceae bacterium
CAATTTTAGACACTAATGGATGTCTAACAACATCAGAATGATCAAAATCTACAACTGAAATCTCATTTAAATGAGATAAGAGTTTCTTAGATCTCTCTAAACCTGAAGCTTGTTTATTGGGTAAATCTATTTGGGACGGGTCACCATTAACTACAATTTTAGAATTTTCGCCTATTCTTGTAAGAAACATTTTTATTTGTGTATCTGTAGCATTTTGTGCCTCATCTAAAATTGCAAAAGAATTTTTCAATGTTCTACCCCTCATGAAAGCTAGAGGTGCAATTTCAATATCACCAATCTCTATCATTCTTTGAATTTTTTCAAAATGAAATAAATCATATAAAGAGTCATACAAGGGTCTTAGATATGGATCGACTTTTTCTTTCATATCTCCCGGCAAAAATCCCAATCTTTCTCCAGCTTCAACAGCCGGCCTTGATAAAATTATTCTTTCTATTTTTTTTTCTAAAAGCATTGTCAATCCAATGGCTACTGCTAAAAATGTTTTACCAGTGCCTGCAGGACCGGCTGAAATGATTATTTCACTTTGTCTCAATGCTCTCACATACTCTTTCTGCTTTTCTGATCTTGGAATTATTGATTTTTTTGGAGTTTTAATAATATCAGTTACGTTCGTATTTTTTACTTTTTCATTTATCATAAATTGATCCACAGATGACAGAATATCTTTATTTTCTATCAATCCATTATTTAAAAATTGGTTGACTAGAAATTGTATTGCATCTTTAACAATTTCATTTTTCCCATTATTTGATTTTAAAAGTATTGAATTTCCTCTAGAATACAAATTTACTCCCGTCAACTTTTCTAACTCTTTCAAATTTTTATTGAATTCTCCAGCTACTCCCATCAATAAGTTATTATCATTGAAAATAACGCTTATTGTTTCGTTATCTGAATAAACGATTTTAAGATTTGTTTGCAAATTTTTTTTGATTGAATTTTTCAAGCTTACGCCACTCTGAGTCTTGACTTTTCTACTCTTTCACCAAAAAGAGTATTCCGATTACTGTCTTTAATTCTCACTTTTATGATCTTTCCTATATCTTCATCATTACCATCGAATATTACTGATGTCATGTGCTCAGATCTACCAAATAATTTTGGTATTTTGTTTGATTTATTTTCTACTAAAACATTAATTTCTTCATTTTCTAGAGATTTGTTCATTTCTATTTGATTTTTGAATAATTCATTTTGTACCACTTCAAGTCTTTCAAGTGATGTTTTTCTATCAATCAATTCCAAATTTGAGGCTGTTGTTCCAGGCCTTGGGCTAAATATGAAGGAATATGAATTTATAAATTTTATATTTTTTATTAGTTCTAATGTATCTTGATGATCCTTCTCATCTTCACCTGGGTAAGCTACGATAAAATCACTTGAAAACTTAATTGAAGGATTTATTTTTTTTAATTGTTCATGAATCCTTAAATAATCTTTTACAATATGTTTCCTATTCATAAGGTTTAAAACTTTATCTGATCCACTTTGGACTGGGAGATGAATTAGTGGCATTAACTTTTCTGAAGTTTTATAAATTTCAATTAAATCATTTGTCATATCATTTGGATGAGAGGTCATGTATCTAATCCTCAATATTTCTGGAATTTTTTCAATCTCATAAATCAAATTAGATAACCTATAATTTTCATATTCATAAGCATTTACATTTTGTCCTAGTAATGTAATTTCTTTTGCGCCGTTCGATACAAGCATTTTTGCTTCATTAATAATTTCATTAAATGGTCTAGAGTATTCTGGCCCTCTTGTGAATGGTACGACACAAAAGTTACAAAATTTATCACAGCCCTCTTGTATGGTAAGAAAAGATGAAATTTTTCCAGAAGAATTTTTTATTTTACTTAGATAGTCAAATTTTATATCTGCTTCAAATTCTGTTTCGCTTATTTTTTTTTGGTTATCTAAAAATTCTTCAATTTTATCATTTAATTTATGATACGCTTGAGGACCTATGACTAAATCAATATAAGGTTCTCTTTTAATCATTTCTTCATTTTCTGCTTGAGCTACGCATCCAGTTATGATGACGAAAGGTTTTTTTTTATATCTAAAACTTTTTTTAACTCTACCAATTTCATGATAAACTTTTTCCTTAGCTTTATCTCTTATATGGCAAGTATTTAATAAGAAGCACGTTGCTTCATCAAGATTTTCGGTTTTATTAAAACCAATTTTTTTAACACTATCAATAATGCGGTTTGAGTCATACTCATTCATTTGACAACCAAATGTTTTAATAAAAATTTTTTGACTCATCTTATTGAGGTTTTTTTTTAACCCCATATAGCTCTAATTTGTGATCTACTAAAGTGTAACCATATTTTTCTGCAATTTTTTTTTGAAGTTTTTCAATTTCTTCATCTACAAACTCTATTATTTCCCCACTTTTGATATCTATTAGATGATTGTGATCATCATTAATTTCATATCTAGCTTTACCCGCTTTAAAATCATGTTTTATTAATATGCCAGCTTCTTCAAAAAGTTTTACTGTTCTGTAAACAGTTGCAATACTTATTTTTGGATCAATTTTTGAAACTCTATTATACAATTCATCAACATCTGGATGGTCTGACTCACCGTAAGCTTCTTTGGACTCAGATATAACTTTTGCTATAATTCTTCTCTGCTCAGTTAACTTAACTCCTTTAGATAAACATTTTTCCTCAATCGTTTCTGACATACTCAATTTTAACTCAAATAAATAGGATTAATCAAATTTTTTTTAATATTAAATTTATCGCAGAGTTTAGGTATATTTTCATATTTAACGTTATTTTTGCTAGAAAAATCGTCAAAACTGAAACAATAATAATCTGTTTTATTGATTAAATGAATGGCTTTTACGATTGATAGTGAATTTCTAATGCCAGCGAAGCTTCCTGGACCTCTATTTACATATATCTGGGAAATTTTTTTTAAATCAAGGTTTTTAGATGATAAAAATTTTCTTACTAGCACAGCTAATTTTTTCATAATTAATTTTAGTGTTTTCATATGAAATTTTATAATTAATATCATTATCAATGATCATTAAGAAAATTTTATCTTTTGTGGCATCAATTATTAGTTTATTCATTTTACAACTACTTTTTTTAAGTAATTCTATTTCAGAGACCTCTGATAGTAAATATTATTCTAATGACAGCGGTATTGTTACTATAATGTATCATCGATTTAATGAAAATAAATACCCATCAACAAATATTAGAATGAATATATTTAAAGATCAAATGAAAATGATTAAGGATAGCAATTTTAAATTTTATGATCCAAAATTTCTAATAGATGATTTTAAAAATAAAAAAGACCGTAAAGATATCTTAATTACTATAGACGATGGTTTTAAATCTTTTTATACAGAAGCCTGGCCTTATTTGAAGGAAAATAAAATACCCTTTATTTTATTTGTATCTACTGAGCCGGTTGGAAAAAATGGTTATATGACATGGGATGAAATTAGGGAAATAGAAAATTCAGAATTTGGATATATTGGCCATCATTCTCATTCTCATGAATATTTAATTGATGTTACTAATGAAGAATTTGTAAATGATATTGAAACTTCAACTAAGATATTTAAAAAAGAATTAGGATATTCACCTCTAATTTTTTCATACCCTTTTGGAGAGTATTCAAAATATATGAAAGACTATATCTCCAAAAATTTTAAAATTGCTTTTGGCCAACACTCAGGTGTTATTGATATTAACAAAGATAAGTATGAATTACCAAGATTTCCTATAAATGAAAAATATGGGGAATTAAAAAGGTTTAAATCTATCATAGGTTACTATCCTCTTGAATATAAATCGTTAAGTCCAGAGGAAAAAAAACTAGACGATAAAAATAATCCTCCAAAGCTAAAGATAGAATTTTTTGATCAACAAAAAAACATAACTCAAATCACATGTTATTCTAATGATGGTGGGGAGTGGAAAAAACCTAATCTTAAATTTGAAAAAAATTTTCTTTACATAGAATTTCAAGATCCTTTTCTACCAAGAAGAGGAAGAATTAATTGTTCTTTAAATGACAACGGCAAATGGCGATGGTTTGGTACTCAATTTACTGTTATGAGTAAGTAATTATTTATATTAAACTCTCAAGTTCAATGCTTGAAGGTAATAATTTAGCATCATCAAAATCTTTTAATCTATTTTGTTTTATAATTTGTTGTAGGACCTCAACATTTTTTCTTTTTAAGATTTCTACTGCTTCTTTGATATGTTTTGTTCTACTTGTAAGTGGTTGACCGAAAGTTGAATGAGATACAAAAGCAACTTTAGGATCAAAACCAAACAATCTTACAACTCTTGCACTTGATATTGCAATTTGTGCTAGTTGTTCTGCATTTGGGTATTCATGTACACTTGTGTCTCCAACAAAAATAGTTTTTCCTTTATGTACGACCAAATTTAAACCAAACATTATTTCTCCAGGTCTAGCTTTTACAACTTGTTTTATTTTTTCCAGTGACGCACCAAATCTTCTAGTATTTCCTGTTACAGCTCCATCAGCATCACCACATGCAACCATGCACGATGCCCAAATAACCCTATCATTTCTCACTAATCTATCACAATCCCATTCTAGTAAGCCTTGTTCTCTTTGAAGTTTTTTGAATAAATACTCAACGTACCGTTCTCTTTTTTGTTTATCTTTTGAATTAACAATTTCGATATCGAAATTTTCATTATATCCAATTTTTTTAATCTGCTCTTTAATCAATTCTTCTTTTCCGACTAAAATTGGTATTCCAAGCTTTGAATTTTTAAAAGCAATCGCAGCTTTTAAAGTATTTTCGTCTTCACCATCAGCAAAAACAATTTTTTTTTGATTTTTCTTAATATAATTATTTATTCCTTGCATGATGGTTACAGTTGGGTCTAAACGTTGTTTGAGTTGTTCTTGATATGTTTCAAAATTTTCAATTTTTTTTCTAGCTACCCCAGTGTCCATTGCTGCCTTAGCTACTGCTGAAGGAATTATACTTATTAATCTTGGATCAAAAGTTGATGGTATAATATACTCTCTACCGTAATGTGGTCTTTCACCACCCATTGCTGCAACTACTTCATCAGGAACATCTTCTCTAGCGAGTTTGGCAATTGCGTTAGCAGCAGCTACTTTCATTTCTTCGTTAATTGTTTTAGATCTTACATCAAGAGCACCTCTAAAAATGTATGGAAATCCAATTAAATTATTGACTTGATTTGGATAATCCGATCTACCGGTAGCTATAATCGCATCGTCACGCACCATCACTACCTCTTCTGGTGTAATTTCAGGATCAGGATTTGCACAAGCGAAAATGATTGGATTTTTACTCATCTTTTTTACCATTTCTTTAGTCAAAGCACCTTTTGCAGATAAACCCAAAAATACATCTGCATTATCAATCGCATCATTTAAAGTTCTGTCTGAGGTTTTAATAGCGTGGCCGGATTTCCACTGATTGAGATTTTTCCTTCCCTCGTAAATAACACCCTGTCGATCAATCATGGTAATGTTTTTTTGAGGTACACCGGTATTTTTAAATAAATTTGCACAGGCCATTGCTGATGCTCCTGCTCCGTTTATTACAACTTTAATTTTATCAATAGTTTTTTTATTGATGTCGAGAGCGTTAATGAGTGCGGCTGTTGTTATAATTGCTGTTCCATGTTGGTCATCATGAAAAACTGGAATATCTAAAACTTCTTTTAATTTTTGTTCTATTATAAAACAATCTGGTGCTGCTATATCTTCTAAATTAATACCACCAAATGACGGTGCAAAATTCTTAATTGAATTTATTATTTCATTTGTGTCGTTAGAGTCTATTTCAAGGTCAATAGAGTCAATATCCGCAAATCGCTTAAATAATACCGCTTTTCCTTCCATAACAGGCTTTGAAGCGAGAGCCCCTAAATTACCCATACCTAAAATTGCTGATCCATTACTTATTACAGCAACTAAATTTCCTTTACTGGTATAATCATAAGCTGTTTCTGGATCTTCACTTATTTTTTTAACTGGAACAGCTACACCAGGAGAATATGCTAATGCGAGATCTCTTTTTGTTGTCATATTTTTTGAAGCGACAATCTCGATCTTGCCAGGTTTTTTATGGCTGTGAAATTCTAAGGCTTCTTTATCCGTGTAATGGTCAACTTTTGTTTTTTTCATTTATGTTAATTAGGTGTACAAATGGGGTAAAATTAAGACTAATATGATTTATGAATTTAATTAAGTCAACAGGGACTTTTGGATTTTATACGATAATCAGTAGAATACTAGGTTATTTAAGAGATATATTAATAGCAATTTTTCTTGGCACAGGTTTCTTGGCAGATGCCTTTTTTGTAGCATTTAGAATTCCAAACACATTTAGAAGATTATTTGCAGAAGGAACTTTTAATGCAGCTTTTGTTCCAAGTTATACTTCTGAGAAAATAAAGGGTAATTCGAGATCACATAGATTTGCAAATGAAATATTTAATTTATTATTTTTGGGACTTTTGATTTTAGTCTTAATTATTGAGCTATTCATGCCAATTTTTGTAAGTTTAATTGCTCCAGGTTTTGTTGAAGATGACGAAAAAATTAATCTCGCAATATCTTTAACAAGAATTACTTTTCCATTCTTATTTTTTGTATGTTTATCCTCTTTTTTTTCTGCAATCTTAAACTCACACAATAAATTTGCAGCAGCCTCAGCAGCGCCAATTATTTTAAATATAGTTTTAATAATTGTTCTATTATTAGGAAAATCATTTGGAGATAACCTGATTTATTATTTATCTTACGGTGTTTCAATTGCTGGCTTTTTACAATTAATATTTCTTTATATTTTTGTTCGAAAACATTTCTCAGTTAAGATAAATTTTAATTTCAAATATAACAAAGAAGTTAAAACGTTTTTTAAAAAACTTTTACCTAGTATTTTTTCATCTGGCGTAACACAGATAAACATTCTAGTTGGCACAATTATTGCCTCTTTTCAAGCTAGTGCAGTATCTTACTTGTATTATGCTGACAGAATTTATCAGATCAACCTTGCAATTGCAGGAATTGCAATTGGTGTAGTAATATTGCCTCAATTATCGAAATATGTACATTTAAAAAAAAAAACTAATATTATTTTAATTCAAAACAAGGCTTTAGAGTTAAGTATGTTCTTAAGTTTGCCAGCAACAGCAGCTTTGTTTGTAGGATCAGAAGAGATAATTTCCGCTCTGTTTGGATACGGATCTTTTAGCGAAGACTCAGTTTATAATTCATCTATGGCGTTATATTATTTTGGTTTCGGCTTACCAGCCTTTGCATTAATAAAGGTTTTTTCAAGTTTTTTCTTCGCTAATAATAATACCAAAACTCCTTTTTATATCTCATTGGCATCTGTGATATTAAATATTATTAT
>CACOCL010000021.1 GCA_902625825.1 uncultured Pelagibacteraceae bacterium
TCTTTTAATGCTGCAATAAGAGATACTTTCATTAAAACAGTCACAGAAATTGGACATAGTGTTGATGTCGTTGATCTTTATAAAGAAAAATTTAACCCAGTTTTTTCAGGAGAGGAACCCGACGAAAAAGTATTGGATCATCGAAAAAGAATTGAAAATTCGGATGCAATAGTATTGATCGCTCCTATATGGAATTTTAGAATGCCAGCTATTGTTGAAGGCTGGATAGATAAAGTTCTTGCTCCTCCATGGGCTTTTAGATTTAAAAAATTGTTTGGAAACTATGGCTATCCTCTTGGAAATTTAAAAGGTAAAAAAGCGGTAGTTTTTTGTACTTATGGATCACCACAATTTGCAGTGAGGACATTTTTTTTAAACATGCCAACTAAAAGACTTAGAAGAGGGGTATTCAATATATGCGGCATAACGGATGTTATATATAGAAGATACTTTGCTGTACCATTTGTTAAGGATGAAAAAAGAAAAAAATTTTTAGATGATGTTAAAAAAACTGCAAGTAATATTTAAAACCTTAATTTTATCCGCTTTTTTTATTTCAATATCTCAAGCAGAAATTTTAAAACCCAGTAGTGATATTAAACCTGCTGAGGTAATTGGAATTCAATTAGCAGGACTTCAAAAAAATGACTATAATTTTAAAGATAGTGGAATAGAACAAACTTGGAATTTTGCACACCCTAATAACAAAAAAGTTACTGGACCCTTAGAAAAATTCAAAAAAATGATAAAAAGTGCCTCATATCAAATGATGATAAATCACCTTAGTCATACAATCACAAAGATTGAAAGTGGGGACAACTGGGTTCAATTTGAGGTAATTATTCTGGATAAAGAGAAAATTTATCATAAATTTAATTGGCAAGTTGAAAAATATTTAATTGATGGTCCTTTAAAGGACTGTTGGCTTACAACTATGGTATCAAGCCCAATACCTCTTGGTAGTTCAATATGAGATCAACATTACAATTTTGTTTCGTTATGAATAAAAATTTAGTAGGAATCGCTTAATGAAATCAAAAACAAAAGTTGTCGTTGTAGGTGGCGGAGTAGTAGGAGTTAGTGCACTCTATCACTTAGCAAAAAAAGGCTGGTCAGATGTAGTTTTAGTTGAACGAAAAGAATTAACTTCAGGATCCACTTGGCATGCTGCAGGTTTGTTACCACTTTTCAATATGAGTTATTCAGTAGGACAACTTCATAAATACGCTGTAAATCTTTATAAAAAATTAGAAGAGGAAACAGGTAAGAATGTTGGATTTAGTGTTGTATCTAATATTCGTTTAGCAAGCACAAAGGATAGAATGGATGAATATCATCAATATGCTGGAGTAGCAAAAACAATTGGTGTCGATGTTAAATTTTTAACACCTAAACAAGTAAAAGAAATTTGGCCTCTGTGCCATACAGATGATTTAGTTGGAGCTATTCAACATCCAGAAGATGGCTATATCCAACCTGCAGATTTAACGCAAGCACTTGCAACAGGTGCAAGAAACATGGGAGCTGAAATTTATAGAAATACTACTGTAATTGGAATGAAGCAAACTAAAGATGGATGGATAGTTGAAACTGACAAAGGTTCAATTGAGTGTGAACATATAATTTCTTGTTCAGGAAACTTCGCGAGACAAACAGGTGAGATGGTTGGTTTAGATATACCGGTGATACCTGTTGAACATCAATATATTGTAACTGAACCACACCCAGAGATTCAAAAAAGGAAAAAAGAAGGGCTTCCTGAAATGGGAGTGTTAAGAGATAGTGATAGCAGATGGTACATGAGAGAAGAAGCTGGTGGATTAATTTTAGGGCCATATGAAGATGGTGCACCTGCTTGCTATGTAGAAGGACCATCAAAAAATTCAGAATATGAATTATTCCAAGAAGATTTGGATAGACTTGCACCACATATTGAAGGTGCTATACATCGTGTTCCAGCTTTTGGAGAAGTTGGAGTTAAGAAAGTTTATAATGGAGCAATTTGTTATACTCCTGATGGAAATCCAATAGTTGGTCCAGCGTGGGGTTTAAAAAACTTTTGGATTAATGAAGGACACAGTTTTGGGATAACAGCTGCGGGTGGAGCAGGTTGGCAATTAGCTGAATGGATTGTTGATGGAGAACCAACTATTGATATGTTGGGTGTTGAACCTAGAAGATACGGAAATTACGCTACTAAATCTTATTTAAAAGCAAAAAATGAAGAAGCTTACAGTCATGTATTTATTGTTCATTATCCAGATGAGGAAAGACCAGCTGCAAGGCCTTTGAGAACAGCACCATGTTATGAAAGAATGAAAAAGCTTGGAGCTGTTTTTGGTCAAAAATTTGGATGGGAAAGACCAAATTTTTTTGCAACAGATGGCATGGAACAAAAAGATGATTGGTCATTTAGAAGATCAAAATGGTTTGATGCAATTAAAAAAGAGTGTCAAAATGTAAAAGAAAATGTTGGTCTTTTAGATATGACGGCTTTTGCAAAATGTAGAATTAGGGGTCCTAAGGCCGAGGAGTTTTTAGACTACTTAGTCGCTAATAAACTCCCTAAAAAAATTGGCAGGATTAACTTATGTCATGCTCTTAATACTAAAGGAGGTGTTCACTCAGAGTTTACAATTATGAAAGAATCTGAAAATAGTTATTATTTAGTTTCAGCAGGAGCTAACTTAAGATTAGACCATGATTGGATACAAAAATGGATGCCAACGGATGGATCAGTTATTTTTGAAGATCTAACTAATAGTACAGGAGTTCTTGTTGTAGCAGGTCCTAAGTCTAGAAAATTAATGCAAAAAGTTTCTACAGATGACTTTTCTAATGAAAATTTTAAATGGTTGACAGCTAAAAAAGTAAATGTTGGTTATGCACCCGTTAATGCAATGAGAGTAAATTTTGTTGGTGAACTTGGTTGGGAATTACATCATCCTATTGAATATCAAAACCATATATTTGATAAACTTATGGATGCAGGAAAAGATCTTGGTATTAAGCCATTTGGAATAAGAGCTATGAATAGTTTAAGGGTTGAAAAATCTTATAAACTAGTTGGTACTGAATTATCGATTGAATACTCCCCTTATGAGTCTGGACTTGATCGGTTTATACATCCTAATAAAGGAAATTTTATTGGTCTAGAAGCTTTAAACAAATGGAGAGAAAAAGGTTTTAACAACAAACTTGTCACACTGGAAGTTCACAATACTGAGGATGCAGACGTTCTTGGAAATAATCCAATTTATAAAGATGATAAGGTTGTTGGTAGAGCTACTGGAGGTGAATATGGTTTTAGACTGGATAAATCAGTAGCTTTAGCAATGGTGAGACCTGATCATGCGCATGTAGGAGAAAAACTTAAAGTAGATATTTTGGGAAAAATGTTTGAGGCAACAGTTTTGGAAGAGAGTCCTTATGATGCTGAAAATAAACTGTTGAGAGCTTAATGAAAATTTTAGTAGCTGTAAAAAGGGTAATTGATTACAACGTTCAGATTAGGGTGAAAGATGATGGCTCAGGTGTAGTTACAGATAATGTAAAAATGTCGACTAACCCTCCTGATGATAACGCGATTGAAGAAGCTGTCAAAATAAAAGAGGCAGGAAAAGCAAATGAAGTAGTTGCAGTAACTGTTGGTGACGATAAAGCGCAAGAGACAGTTAGAAAAGCTCTTGCAGTGGGTGCTGATAGAGGAATTCTTGTTAAAGTTGATGGCACAGTTGAACCATTAGCTGTTTCAAAAGTTTTACAAAAGATTGTTGAAAAAGAAAAACCAGATTTAGTATTTATGGGCAAACAAGCAATTGATGATGATTGTAATCAAACTGGTCAAATGTTAGCTGCTCTACTTAATTGGCCTCAAGCAACCTTTGCCTCAAAAATAGAAATGAAAGAAAAATCCTTGGAAGTTACAAGAGAGATTGATGAAGGGCTAGAGACAATAGAGGTAAATGTTCCTGCAATTGTTACATGTGACCTAAGATTAAATGAGCCAAGATACGCATCTTTGCCAAATATTATGAAGGCTAAGAAAAAACCAATCGAGCAAATTAATGCTTCAGATCTAGGTGTTGACGTAAAACCTAGAATCGAGCAAATTAAAGTAGAAGAACCCCCTAAAAGAAAAGCTGGGATAAAAGTCGCAAGTGTCGAAGAATTAGTTCAAAAATTAAAAAATGAGGCTAAAGTTATATAATGTCAGTTTTATTAATAGCAGAACATAATAATAAAGAGCTAAAACCTTTTACATTGAATGCAATTTCTGCTGCGTCTCAAATTAATGAGGATGTTCATGTTTTAGTTTTAGGATCCAATTCTGACGCTGTAAGCAAAGCAGCATCAGAAGTACCCAACGTAAAGAAAGTAATTCATGTGAATAACCCAATTTATGAAAATTATTTAGCAGAAAATTTTACATCTGTTGTTGTAAAACTCTCTGACAGTTATTCTCATATTGTTTGTTCTGCAAACACTTTTGGTAAAAATTTAATGCCACGTGTTGCAGCTTTACTAGACGTTTCTCAAGTAAGTGATATTACAAAAGTTATCTCTGAAGATACTTTTTTAAGACCAATTTATGCAGGAAATGCGTTTGCAACTGTCAAAAGTAATGACAAAATTAAGTGTGTTACTATAAGACCAACTTCATTTGACCCAGCCCCAACTTCAGGAGGATCAGCAGAAATTCAAAATAGTGAAGCTGGAGATGCAACTGATCTATCAAAATTTATTAAAAAAGAAGAAATCAAATCAGACAGACCTGAACTTGGAACAGCAAGAGTTGTAATTTCAGGGGGAAGAGGTATGCAGAGTGGAGATAATTTTAAATTAATTACTGCTGTTGCAGATAAGTTGAATGCTGCAATTGGTGCCTCTAGAGCAGCTGTTGATGCAGGCTATATAACAAATGATCATCAAGTTGGACAAACTGGCAAAGTTGTTGTGCCTGATTTATATATTGCTGTTGGAATTTCAGGTGCAATACAACATTTAGCTGGAATGAAAGAGAGTAAAGTTATTGTCGCAATTAACAAAGACGGTGAGGCGCCCATATTTAGTGTTGCCGATTATGGCTTAGAAGCAGATCTTTTTGATGCGCTTCCCAAGTTTTTAGAAGAATTAAATAAATTAAACACTATACAAAAATAATTTAATCTGTAAAAAATTAGAATATGTCCAGAGAGACAATGGAATATGATGTAGTTATAGTAGGTGGGGGACCATCAGGGTTGTCTACCGCTATTAAATTGAAACAATTAAATTCTAATTTAAATGTTTGTATACTAGAAAAAGCTTCTGAAATTGGTGCACATATTTTAAGCGGCAATGTTTTTGAAACTAGAGCTTTAGATGAGTTATTACCGAATTGGAAAGATTTAAATTCTCCAATTAAAACAAAAGTATCAAAAGAAAAATTTTTATTTTTAGGTAAAAAAAGATCATTGAGTTGGCCAACATGGTTGCTACCTTCCGTCCAGCAAAATCATAAAAACTATATAATAAGTCTTGCAAATTTGTGTAGATGGCTTGGTGAACAAGCAGAAGCATTAGGAGTTGAAATTTTTCCAGGGTTCCCTGCAAGTGAAGTTTTATATAACAATGATGGATCTGTTAAAGGTGTGGCCACACAAGATATGGGCATAGATAAAAATGGAGACAAGAAAGATAGTTTTGAACCTGGTATTGAGCTCTTAGGAAAAGTTACAGTCTTTGCAGAGGGTTGTAGAGGTCATTTGGGAAAAGAATTAATTCATAAATTTGATTTAAGCAAAGGTAAAGATCCTCAGCAATATGGAATTGGGTTTAAAGAAATCTGGGAGATAGATGAAAAAAATCATGAAGAAGGTTTAGTAATGCATACTGCAGGATGGCCATTAGACAATAATACCTATGGTGGAAGCTTTATGTATCATGCGGAAAATAAACAAATTTTTTTAGGTTACGTAATTGGTTTAGATTATAAAAATCCTCATTTATCTCCTTTTGATGAATTTCAAAGATTTAAAACTCATCCTGCAATTAAAAAGATAATTGAAGGCGGAAAAAGAATTTCTTATGGTGCAAGAGCCTTAATTGAAGGTGGGTTCCAAAGTTTACCAAGAATGTTTATGCCAGGAGCTTTATTAATTGGATGTGATGCTGGTACATTAAATATGCCAAAAATAAAAGGATCTCATACTGCTATGAAGAGTGGGATAATTGCCGCTGAAGCCATTAATGAGCATGTGACTGAGAATAAAGATTTATCAATTTTCGAGGAAAAACTGCAGAAAAGTTGGCTTTATGAGGAACTATATAAAGCTAGAAATGTTAAACCAAGTTTTAGTTGGGGACTTATTTTAGGAATAATATTTACTGGCATAGATCAAATCTTATTTAGGGGGAAACTACCTTTTACTTTAAAACACAAGCACGCTGATCACGAAACATTAAAGTCAGCTGAGGAAATGCCAAGAATTGATTACCCCAAGCCAGATAACGTTATTACTTTTGATAAAACAAGTTCTGTTTATTTAACTGGAACCAATCATGTTGATAATCAACCTGTACATTTAAAACTTAAAGATCCAAATTTACCAATTAATTACAACTTAAAAAAATTTGACGAACCAGCACAAAGATATTGTCCCGCTGGAGTTTATGAAGTGCAAAAAGAAAACGAAATTTATAAATTTGTTATAAATTCTCAGAACTGTATTCATTGTAAAACTTGCGATATCAAAGAGCCGTCTCAAAATATTACGTGGGTCACTCCAGAAGGTGGTGGTGGTCCTAAATATGGGAATATGTAATTAAGATATGTCTATTGCAAATTTTTTTAGAGTTTCAATAGGTATTATTTTAAGAGTATTCTCATGAGTTCTTTTTAAGTATATAGGGCATCCTTTTCCAGCATCTACAGCTTTAGCATACCAACTTGCACATACACACCAACCATCACCATCTTTTAATCCTGGAAAACCGAATTCAGGGTGAGGCGTGATTAAATCATTACCTGCTTCTTTGCACCACTCTAAAAATTCATTGTTAACTTTTGCACAAACTGTGTGTAAACCATGGTCATTTTTATCAGTATTACAACAACCATCTCTATACCACCCAGTTAATGGATCTAATGAGCATTCCTCTAATTTTTCACCAAGAACATTTTTTTGAATTTTATCCATGAAATACATCGAAAGTTTTTTTATCAATAT
>CACOCL010000022.1 GCA_902625825.1 uncultured Pelagibacteraceae bacterium
CCACATTTGATGGTCAAGACCAACACCGTGAATAAATACAAGTGGTACTGAATCTTTTTTATTTAAAAAATAATGATTTTGATTTGGATCAAAATTTTTAGACATTTATTACTTTGGATCTAAGCCCATTTCTTTCATGTCTTGATAACGATCCCCAGTTCTAGCATGCGCTCTACCACTTGAGGCTCCTCCAATCGCAATTACAATTTCATCATCAAATGGCGCATCATGAATAGTAAACTCGTGAGTAAGATAATAGGGTCTTAATCCAGAGTCTGTTTTGTGCATCATAGGAATAGAAATCTTAGAACCTGCCGGTCCTCTTGTATTAGTAAAACTTAAATATGAAGTACCGCCAACTGCATCTCTAAATTTGTTACCAAACCTTAAAGTATGTATAAAGGCTGAAGCATGTTCTATTTCGCCATTTAAACCAACAGTACCAGCTTTACCGTAAGCAAGAATTTTTTCAGGTGATCCAATTTCTTTAATTAATTCTGGAACTAAAATGTCCCCAAGCTTTGGTGCTAAATCTAAAATAATGGGTTTTAAATCTTCAACAAATCCTTTTCCAGCCCAAGGATTTTTAAAAACTGCAGCTACAGAAACAAGTAAAACTGGTTCTTTAGCTTCTTTTCCACCTTCAATATAAGTTTTGTCAACAAACTTTGTAAACTTTCTTAATTCAAGACTCACTAACTGGCTTTCTCTATATTGTCATTATCAAAATTGATTTTGGGTATCACCTCGTCATTAAAAAGCTTTATGCTTCTCATACAAGCTTCATGATTAATACCTGGAAAGTTTGACCAGACTTGCAAGTTTTGTAGATTTAATTCGGATTTTAATTCGTTTATTTTGTTTACAACATATTCAGGTGTACCAAATAATAAATTTCTTTTATGTAAGAAATCGTAATTTAAAAGATCTAATTTATGTTTTGTCTCAGGCAATTCTTCACCTGGATCCATGTGATTTCCCAAACCTCTCCAATGACAAACCCATCGCATATAATTTATTATGTGTTCACCAGCTAATTTTTCTGCCTCCTCCATAGTTTCTGCAACAAACATGTCTCTGACTAAAGAGATTCCTTCTCCTAATGGGACATCTCTATTTTCAGCTTTTGATTTTGCATCTCTATATATCTCAAATCTTTTCTTCAAAGCTTTAACAGTTGGTATCCACATTATAGTATTCAAACCATTTTGAGCCGCCCATTCAATTGATCTTGCTCCATCTACTACTTGCCAAATTGGAGGATGGGGATTTTGTTTGGGTTTTGGAACCACACTTATCTTTTTGATCTCATTTGTTTTTGTGTCTAAAAATTCTTTATTTGGAGGACTCATGTCGTGTTGCCATACAAAATTTGGGGATGGGTATGTATAAAATTCACCTTTATGACTAAAGAATTTTTCAGTCCAAGCTTTTTTCATTATTGTTAATGTTTCATCAAATAATCTAAAGTTTTTAGCCTGATCTTTAAGGTCAGCCTCTTTATTCATGTTTATTGCTTCTCTTCCATAAATTCCTCTTCCAATTCCGACTTCTACTCTTCCATTTGACAATTGATCTAATAAAGCAATGTCCTCTGCTAATCTAATTGGATTATGAAAAGTGATAACATTACATGCTTGACCTATTCTGATTTGTTTAGTTCTTGCCGCAGCATCAACACCCATCATTATTGGGTTAGTGCATGACTCCATTCCTTCATGATTAAAATGATGTTCGGTATACCAAATAGAGTTCCAATTATTCTCATCACAGTAAGTTGTGATTTCTTTAGTTTCATCTAGTAGTTGTTGATAGGGTTTGTGATCCCAGTTAGTGGTGTTGCAAAAATATCCAAATTTCATTCGAACCTCCTTAAATAATTAAATCTAAGACGATCGATCCCACTTTCGTATTTTGTAAATATCGACGAGTTATGTATCGCTTAACTAAGACTGTAATTTAACTAGACTATTTAATCAATATATATTTAATCAAACATTAAATGAAATTGAACAAGATAGAGCCAAAATATATAAAAAAACATAATCCTAGAGTGGGATTAATTACATTAGCAAGTGACTTTAGAATAGAAAAAGACTTTAACAATGTAATCTATGGCAAAGATATAGATTTATATTGTAACAGAATTCAATGTTATAATCCTTTAACAAATAAAATGTTAAAAAAAATGGCAGACGATATTCCACAAGTTACAAAAAATATTTTACCTGATCAAAAATTAGATTGTGTCGCTTATGGATGTACCTCAGGAACTATAGCTGCAGGCTATCAATCAATTTTTGACAAAGTAAACTTAGCAAAACCTAACACCAAAGTTACAACACCAATAACCTCAGCAATAAACGCTCTTAAAAGTTTAAAGATAAAAAAATTGTCAATTTTTACTCCTTATACAGATGAGATTAATCAATCAGTTGTTAATTATTTTCAAAAAGAAAATATAGAAATTTGCGAACTTTCTTATTTTGATATAGCTTCAGATTTAGATATTGGCAAAGTCGATCCACAACATGTATTTGATACTCTTACAAAAATAGATTTAAAAAATAGCGATGCTTTATTCGTTTCTTGTACTGCATTACCCGTACTTTCAGTGATTAATGAATTGGAAAAAAAAATAAACAAAATTGTTTTATCTAGCAACCAAACTTTAATTTGGGATACCCTAAAAGAAATTAATTACAAAAGAAAAGTTGATGGTTTTGGTGAGTTATTTAATAATTAAATTATGAATTTTACACCTGAGGAATACAAATTAAGATTAAAAAAAGTTCAAGCTTTAATGCAAAAAAAAGGTATTGAACTTTTAATTTCACAAGACCCATCTAATATGAATTATTTAACAGGTTATGATGCTTGGTCATTTTATTATGCTCAATGTGTGATTGTGCATGTGAATGCAGACGAGCCAATTTGTTTTGTTAGAGATCAAGATGCAGGTGGTGCATATATTAAAACTTATTTAAAAGATGAGAATATAATTAAGTATCATGAGAAATATATTCATACATGGCCTCTTCATCCATATGATGCTCTTGTAGATATTATAAAACAAAGAAAGTGGGATAAGCTTTCAGTTGGGCTCGAAATGGATAGCCACTACTTCACAGCTTTTTGTTATGAAAAGATTAAAAATGGATTACCCAATGCAAAAGTTTTAGACTGTGAAAGATTAGTCAATTGGGTGAGATTTGTTAAGTCAGATGTAGAAATAAAATATATGAAAGCTGCAGCTCAAATTACTGAAATAGGGATGAAGAAAGCTTTTGAGGTAATTAGTCCTGGAGTTAGACAATGCGATGCTGTTTCAGAAATTTACTCAACACTTATTAAAGGCACCTCAGAATTTGGGGGTGATTATTCATCTATTGTTCCAATGATACCAACGGGCAAGGGTACATCCGCATCGCATTTAACTTGGTCAGAAGATAATTTTGTAGAAGGTGAAGCCACAATAATTGAATTGTCAGGAGTTAATAAAAAATATCATTGTCCAATGGCTAGAACAGTTTTATTAGGAAAACCTGATCAATTAAAGATAGATACAATGAGAAAAACTATTGAAGCATTACAAGCTGGTATTGATTTAGTTAAACCAGGAAATTCGGCAGATGATGTTGCTCAAGCATTTTGGAAAGTGTTGGATAAATATGGAATAGAAAAAACTTCGAGAACGGGATATTCAATTGGCATAGGCTATCCACCAGACTGGGGTGAACACACCCTAAATATATCAAAAGGAGATATGACCATATTACAACCTAATGTTACTTTTCATATGATTGCTGTAATGCAATTTGGCAATTGGGGCGTTGAAGCATCCGAAGCTATTAGAGTAACTGATAAAGGTGCTGAATTATTTTGCAACTTTTCTAAAGAACTTCATATTAAAAGCTAGTTATTAAGGGTTGATATTTTTTCTTACAAATGTTTTAAACATATCTAAAATTATGGCCTTAAAAAAAGATTTCGTTAAATTTGATAAAGTTGATAAAAGCTATGACGGTAAAGTTTTAGTTGTCAAAGATCTTCAGTTAGATATTGAAGAAGGTGAATTTGTTACAATGTTAGGACCTTCTGGATCAGGAAAAACCACTTGTCTGATGATGTTAGCAGGGTTTGAAACACCAACTAATGGTGAAATATATTTAGATGGAAATGCTATATCAAGCATTCCACCTCATAAAAGAGGAATCGGAATGGTATTTCAAAACTATGCATTATTCCCTCACATGACTGTGTATGAAAATTTAGCTTTTCCTTTAAGAGTAAGAAAAATTCCAAAAGATGAAGCTGACAAAAAAATTGATAAAGCTTTGTCAATGGTTTCCTTACAAGGCTTTGCTCAAAGAATGCCAGGTCAGTTATCAGGTGGTCAACAACAAAGGGTGGCAGTTGCAAGATCATTGGTATTTGATCCGCAACTAGTTTTGATGGATGAGCCTTTAGGAGCTCTAGATAAAAATTTAAGAGAAAGTATGCAGTACGAAATTAAACATATTCACGAAAGTATTGGAGTGACCGTTGTATATGTTACTCATGATCAAAGTGAAGCTTTGACAATGTCTAATAGAATTGCTGTATTCAATGATGGTAAAGTTCAACAACTTTCAAGCCCAGATGCCTTATATGAAAAACCAGTTAACTCTTTCGTTGCTGAGTTTATAGGTGAGAATAATACTTTTGCTGGAGAAGTTTCTGATATTTCAGGTGGGAAATGTAAAGTGAAGTTAGCTAATGCTGAGATACTTGCTAATCCAATTTCTGTAAAAGGTAAAGGAGAGCGAACAACTGTTTCATTGAGACCTGAAAGGGCTTTGATTAATCCAAGTGATAAAATGGATAATATTCACACAGGAAAAATTGAAGAAGTGATTTATCATGGGGATCATACAAGAGTACGAATTAATCTTTTAGGAAATCCTGAATTTATTTTAAAAGTTCCAAACAGCTCTGCTAACTTAGATATCAAGTTAGGAAACGATATCAAAATTGGCTGGAACAGTGATGATGCTAGAGCTCTAGATCCTAAGTAATTATTATCAATTATATCATTAAATTAGGTAAAATGGCCTGTTGACTCTCATTATCGATCTTGTTGTAATTGGTTTTTTAAAAAAACGTTTAAACGGAGGAAAAATGAAGACAATTAGTAAATTATTACTAGCCATTTCTTTTGCTATCTCTGTAACTACTTCAGCATTTGCAGTAACTGCAGTGTCTTGGGGTGGAGCTTACACAGAGTCTCAAAAGTTAGGGTATGGTGATCCTACTGGTAAAAAACTTGGTATAACAATTAACTGGGTTGATTATTCAGGTGGATTATCTGAAATTAAAGCACAAAAAGAGGCTGGCAAAATTACGTGGGATATAATCGACGTATTTGCTATGGATACTATCACTGGATGTGACGAAGGATTATTTGTTGAATTTGATTTTGACAAAGATTTTCCACCAGCACCAGATGGAACTCCAGCAAGTAAAGACTTCTTTACTTCAATGCCAAGTAAATGTGCAGTAGGAAATATTTTATATTCTTGGAACTACGCTTATAACACGGAAAATGTTAAAGGTACTCCAAAGACTATCAAAGATTTCTTTAACACTAAAAAATTCCCTGGAAAAAGAGCTATCTACAAAAGCGCTTTAACTAATTTAGAGATCGCGCTAGCTGCAGATGGGATTAAACCAGGTAAAGGTGGAGCAAAAATCTACAAAGCTTTAAACACTGAAAAAGGTGTTCAAAGAGCTATGAACAAGATCAAAGAATTATGTACAGATCCAAAAGGTGGATGTGTATTTTGGTCTGCAGGTGCTCAACCACCAGAATTATTAGTATCAGGTGAAGTTGTAATGGCTACAGGTTGGAATGGTAGATTCTTTAATGCAGAAATTGGAGAAGGTGCACCAATCAAACAAGTATGGGATGGACAAGGTCTTGACTACGAGTACTTCGTACAAGTTAAGGGTGGACCAAACGATGCTAATGGTATGGCTAAGAAAGCTTTAGCAATGATGACTAGTACAGAGATGTTAGCTGGAAGTGCAAAATATATTGCATATGCTCCTTGGAGAAAATCATCTATCGCGGTGATGGAAGCAGGAGAGCCTTGGTATAAAGATGGTAAAACAAACATGGTACCACAAATGCCAACAGCACCACAAAACACTAAAAACTATTTCCTAGTTGACCCAATTTTCTGGGCTGACAACGGAACAGAGCTTGGTGAAAAGTGGGAAGCTATGAAAGCTGGTCTATAATTTAAGTTTTAAACAACTTAATTATATATTATAATTTAAGGGCGGTTTTTCTAAACCGCCCTTTTTTATTATGAGCTCAGAAACAAAACAAATTTTAACAACTGATGGCATACCTCTTGAGGTAAGTCTTAAGAAAGCTGAGAGAAAAAATAAGATTAAAGCTTTCTTACTAGTTGCCCCACTTTTACTTTTCTTGATCATTACCTATGTGTTCCCAATTGGTGAAATGCTCACGAGAAGTATAGATGATAAAATGGTAACACAAATGCTACCAAAAACTTACAAGGCTATGGAAAATTGGGATGGTAAGGATCTGCCAGATGAAGAAGTTTTTGAGGGATTTTATTTAGATTATAAAAAATTAGTTGAGGATAAAACTTTTGGAAAATTAGCAACTCAACTAAATTATGAGAAAAATGGTTTTAAAAGTATTTTAAAAAAATTAAAACGTAAAATGAAAGGTTTTGAGGAGGGAAATTATAAAGAACAAATAATGAGTGTTCATCAAAGGTGGGCTGATGTTGAATATTGGAGAGCACTTAAAAGAAGAGCGCCTGAAATTACATTCGCCAAGTATTTAAAAGGTGTTGATATGATCACAAATGAAGATGGTAAAATCGTAAGTGTTAGTGAAGATAGAAGAATACATAGAGTGTTGTGGCTAAGAACTTTAGAAATTGCATTCTTTGTAACTTTATTCTGTTTTTTAATGGCATATCCAATCGCTCATTTATTAGCTACCCTTCCAATGAAGTATAGTAACTTACTCATGATATGT
>CACOCL010000023.1 GCA_902625825.1 uncultured Pelagibacteraceae bacterium
CAATTTTTCCAATTTAAATATTATTTACAGGCGTCATATCCAGCCTACTCATAACAAAGCTGATTGATAAAAATGCTATAATTAAAAAAGATAGAAAAACAATTCCAAAAGACTTCAGATTTGATTTTAAATTTAGGATATGTTTAGTAGAAATTATTAAAGAAGCAAAAATCCAAAACTGCGTGAAAAAAATAATTGGTATCATAAGATCAGGAGTTATTGCAAAAAATCTTAAGAGTCCAGGTGCATGAGCAAAACCTACAGCAGTCAAAATTTTTTTAAATGGAACTTTTGTTTGCTTTTCAGGAAATAGTTTTACTCCAATAACATAAATAAATATCGCCCATACAAACCATGTTAAAATTGCAGTAAGTCCAGACATAGCTACTGCGGTCTTGATTACTGTATTAGCTGCCACTGCACCAGCCATTCCATCTAAAATCATGATCAGACCGGCATAATATATTGATGCATCACCAAAATTTTTATTATCAGCGTATAGAGATTTATCTAATTTAATAGATTTAAAAATTATATTTAAAAATTCACCAAACATTAATTAATTTTTATTTTTTTGTTCAATATAAGAAACAATTAAAGGAAATATTATTAAAGCAATAACTATTATAATGCAAATTACAATTATGAATGTTTTTGACATCTGACAAATTTTAAGGGGAGCAAATCTCCCCTTAAAAAAAATATAGTTAACCTTTGACTACTTCTCTAGTATTTGCGTTGAAAGACTCTTTAAATGGTATATCAACAACAACTGCATCTACTGGTTTTCCAGGAGTATCAGAGTATTTTTCAGGTAAATGTATCTTAAATTTAGTTCCAACTTTACCCTTAGGAAACCCATTCGAATTTAAAGTTCCATCAAATGGCACGTATCCCATAGCAATATTAGTTTTCTTTTCTGGGTGATACCATGGTGAAGTTACAAATCCTACAGGGTCTCCACCAGACTCATTAGATATTAACCAAAAATCTGGAGCGTAGTCCTCGATAGGTTTACCACCCAACTCCAGTCCAACTAACTGAAGCTTATAAGGTTTTTTTCCATCCTTAAGTTCTTTGCCCATTTTTTCTAAAGCGGCTTTACCAACATAATCTGCTTTTTTATTCCACTCACCTTTACCAGATAGTGAAACTTGATAGCCTAAATTACATTGATAAGGATTATGTTGCATATCCATATCTTGTCCCCATGAAAGAATACCAGCTTGAATTCTTCTATGGTGTGCAGGAGCAATAACCATTAAATTATGCTTTTTACCTGCCTCAAGAACTGCATTCCACATATCTTCAGCATATAAAGTAGCATTTCTTAAATATATTTCATATCCGGCCTCGCCAGAGAAACCTGATTGTGAAATCACACAACTTCTTCCTCCAACTTTTACTTCAGCTAGTCCATAAAAAGGCATGTTGTCAAAATCAACTTGATCTCCGCATAAATCTTTCATTAAAGCTTTTGATTTAGGACCTTGTATTTGAACAGGGCAAGCATCTATTTCTTCAACAGTACAATTAAATCTACCATCAGCATTGACTCCTTGTAAATACATTCCAATGTCAGAGTCTGATAGAGAAAACCAAAACTCATCTTTTGAAATTCTCAAAAGAATTGGATCATTTAAAACTCCTCCATATGCATTACACAAAATTACATATCTTGCTCTCATTGGTGAGATTTTTGTTGCATCTCTAGTTATGACATAGTCAGTAAATTTTTCTGCATCCGGACCTTTAACTCTTATCTGTCTTTCAACTGCAACATTCCACATTGTTACATGGTTTACAATAGCATCATACTCTACCATCGCTCCACCATCTTCAGGTTTTACATAACCTCTTGGATGATAAATACGATTATAAACTGTAGCTCTCCAACAACCTGCCTGCATTGATAAATGCCAATAAGGTGATTTTCTAACCCTTGTTGAAATTAACATTTCAACTTTAGTTGGCCCACTTTGTCTTAAATTGTATGGTACTTCTCTATCTGATTGATCAACAGAAGTAACATGTTTTAGTTTAGTATAGTCAAATTCTTTAGACATAACCATTCTCCTTCAACCACTTGTTAGTTTCCTTCAAGCCGCCGAATGTATAAATGTGGAAAAAATCAGTATGCGATTTAACTTTCCCAATTAAATCATTAGGGTCTTTAGGTTTCAATAAATCTAACGCCTTACTAAAATTAGATTTAAGAAAGTTAAGGGAATTTTTTGCTCCTACAATATTAGCAAATTTAATTAAGCTAGATATTTTTAGAGGTCCAGTAATTCCCACATGCACTGGTACGCTTTGTTTAGAAATAAAATCTATAATAGGCTGGGGGTCTAGTAACCATTGAGTTACAATATAATCAGCGTAAGGCTTTTTATCTATCATAGCTTTCTCTAAATCTGAGTCGGATATATCAGGACTCCCCTCTGGGTGTCCAGCAATTCCTACAGTCATCTTCTCAAAATAACCAGTCTCTAAAAGTTGAAACGAGCTGTCAAATTTTCCCATTGGTTCTCTTCCGCCACCGATCACCAAAACTTGTTTAACCCCACCGTCTTTACATCTAGAAACATAATCTTTTAGCTGTTTTTCATCTTGCATTGATCTTGCGGGAAAGTGAGGAACAGGATTAAAACCCTTCTTTACTAACTCAACTGCCTGTTGAGCTGTTTCTTTATAGTCGCCTCCAGGCAACATTGTAATGTAAATATCCTTAACGGAAGGAACAGTTTCTAAATCGGTTGTTGGTCCTATTTCTAAAGAAAAATTCATTTTCTGATCATTATCTTTTTTCAAAAAGCTGTCAAAGAAATTCATCACGCAGCTTGCTCGAAATATCTTGCTCAAAAATTGTGGTCGTGATAATTTTTTTTGTGGACAGTAATCTAAAAAATACAAAGCTTTCAAAATTAATTGATTTAAAAAAACTTGAGCAAGTAAATAAGCCAATTGAGGCAGCAAATGGCCTCCCTAATGAGTGTTATACTAAAGAGGATTATTTAGCCTACGAGAGAGAGAAAGTTTTTTTTAATAAATGGACTGTTATTGGAGTTGGTAGCTCAATTCCAAACGTTGGGGATGTTATTCCACACAATCTGCTCGGGATTCCATTAATAATCGTGAGAGGAAAAGATATGAAGATTCGAGTTTTTCATAATGTTTGCAGTCATCGGGGTTTTAAACTTATTGATAAACCATGTAATTTAAAAAACGTAATTAGATGCCCCTATCATTCTTGGTCATATGATTATAAAGGAAATTTAGTAGCGACCCCACACATTGGAGGCTTAAATGTTCATCATTCTGAAAAATTTAACAAAAACGAAAGTAGCCTAAAAAAAATAAAAACAAAAATATGGATGGATATTATTTTTGTTAATATCAATTCAAATGAGATTGAGTTCGATGATTACATTAAACCATTAGAAGAAAGATGGTCTAAATTTATTAAAAAAGATGATCAAAAACTTATATTTCACTCAAAGGACTTTGGATATTTCAATTTTGAAGTTAAAAGTAATTGGAAATTTGCAATTGAGAATTACTGTGAAAGTTATCATTTACCAACTATTCATCCAGAATTAAATAAAGTTTCTAATATTAATGATCATTATCATATTCAAGGATTACCCAATAGATTTGCTGGTCAAGGCAGTAAGAAATATGATCAACCAATGAAAGGTAATAAAAAATTTAATACTTTTCCTAATTGGGATAAAGATTGGTTAAAAAATTCAGAATACGTAGCACTATTCCCAAATGTTATGATAGGTTTGCATATTGATCACTTTTATGTTTTTTGGTTAGAACCAATTGCAATAAATAAAACAATAGAGCATATGCAGATGTATTATATCGGAAATGACAGTGCAAATGGAGAAGATTTAAAGGAGTTAAGAAAGCAAAATTTGAGGTTTTGGAAAGATGTCATGATTGAGGACATAAGCGCTATTGAAGGAATGCAAGATGGAAGAAATTCTCCGGTGTATAATGGTGGAAATTTTTCACCAGTGATGGATCAACCAACACATCAATTTCACAAATGGGTTGCTGAAAGTTTAATGTAATATGAAAATAATTCTAATAATGGGCTTGCCTGGTTCTGGAAAAACAACATTAGCAAATGAACTTGGTCCATTACTTGAAGCAAAAAGATTAAATGCAGATGAAGTAAGGAAAGAAGCAAACGATTGGGATTTTTCTGAGGAAGGTAGAAAAAGACAAGCAAAAAGAATGGCAGATTTTGCAAAAAAACTTAAGGATGAAGGAAATTTTGTTGTAGCAGATTTTATTTGTCCAACACCTGAGGCTAGAGCATTATTTCCTGCTGATTATATAATATGGATGGATACAATTAAAGAGGGGAGGTTTGAAGATACTAATAAAATGTTCGTCAAACCGGAAAAGTTTGACTATCATGTAACCACTATGGATGCTAAAAATTGGGCACCAAAAATTTTAAAGGAGATAAAATAATGTCTTATGAATGGAATAATAAAAAACCAACAGCGCAAATGCTTGGTAGATGGCAACCATTTCATGACGGTCATTACACATTATTTAAAGAAATAATAAAAAAAACCGGTCAAGTATGTATTCAAATTAGAGATGTTCAAGGTGTAGATGATAATCCTTTTAACTTTGAAACTGTAAAAAAAAATATTGAGGAAAGACTAAATCCAGAATTTAAAGGAAGATTTAAAATTATGTTAGTTCCAAATATTACAAATATTTGTTACGGCAGAGGCGTAGGTTATAAAATTGAGGAAATAATTTTACCTGAGGAAATTCAGAAGATTTCAGCCACCAAGATACGGGCAAAGATGAGAGAAGAAGGTAAAATAAAATAATTTCTGATGAATATAAAAATCATCAAAATAAATAAAGATATTGCTAGAGTTATCATTAATGAACCAAAAACTTACAATTCTTTATCATTTAAAAATTTGAATGATTTAATTAGAATTTTTAAAAGATTAGATAAAGACCGAAAAATAAAAGTTATAATTCTTGAGGGCGCCGGAAAAGGTTTTAGTGCAGGACACAATCTCAATGAAGTGAATGGATTAAAAAAAAGAGAGAAGTATCAAAAACTATTTAATCTTTGCTCAAAATTGATGCTTCAAATAGTTGAAGGAAGAAAACCAGTAATAGCAAAAGTTCATGGAGCAGCTTATGCTGCAGGATGCCAATTAGTTGCTAGTTGCGATCTTGCTTACAGCACTAATGACGCTCTTTTTGCAACACCTGGAGTAAACATAGGATTATTTTGCAGCACACCAATGGTAGCAGTGAGTAGAAAGATTAACAGAAAATCAATGATGAAAATGCTATTAACAGGAGAACCAATTAAAGCAAACTATGCGAAAGAAATTGGTTTAATAAATGGTTTTTTTTCAAAATCAAAATTAAACAGTGAAGTTTTAAAAATTGCAAAAAAGATTTCTTCAAAATCAAATTTAACAATTAAAATTGGTAAACAAGCATTTTACAAACAATTAGAAATGCCATTAAAAAAGGCTTACGCGTATACTAGTAGAATGATGACACTAAACATGATGTCTATGGATGCTAGAGAGGGTATCTCGGCTTTTATAGAAAAAAGAAAACCTAAATGGAAAAATAAGTGAAAGCTAAAAATTTTTTAACTATCATTTTAATATTAGTTGGTCTTTACTTTATTTTTAATTTTAGAGATCATAACTTTAAAAGAGCAATAGATGCCTGTGTTGCTGGAAGTCAAAAATTAGAAAAGCCTATGACAGTAGCTGAAGCTAAAAAATTTTGTGAAGATGAAATAAAAAGTACTAATTAGTGTCAATGTTTAATACAAAAGATATTTTATCTAATTATAAAAGGATCGCCCTAGTTGGAGCTAGCAAAGATCTAAAAAAAACCTCCTCGATTGTAATGAAATATCTTCAAGACTACGGATTTAAAGTTTATCCAGTCAATCCATCAATGAAAGGTGAAAAAATTTTAGGTGAGGAAGTTTTTGGAAAAATTTCAGAAATTAAGGAGCAAGTTGAAATTGTTGATGTTTTTAGACCCTCCGATGAAGTAGCTGCAATTGCCAAGGAGGCTGTGAAAGTTGGAGCAAAAGTTTTATGGTTACAAATTGATATCAAAAATGAAGAAGCTAGAAAAATTGCTGAGGCTAATAATATTTTATATATCGAAAATAAATGCACAAAAATTGAATTTGAAAAATATTTAAACAAATGAAAAAAATTATTTTTTTTATATTAATAACTCAAACATCTTTATTTGCGCAAGAACTTGAAAAGGCATATTTTGCTGGAGGTTGCTTTTGGTGTATGGAGGAGACTTTTGAAAAAAAAGAGGGAGTTTTAGAAGTGATATCGGGTTACTCAGGTGGTAAAACTGCAAATCCAACGTATGAGGAAGTGACATATGGAAATACGGGACATCTTGAAGTTATAGAAATTATTTATGACAAACAGAAAATTACTTTTTCTGAGCTCCTTGATCATTTTTGGATAAATATTGATCCTTTCGATAAATATGGTCAATTTTGTGATAAAGGCTATAGCTATAGGTCAGCTGCATTTTATCAAAATCAGGAACAAAAAAACTTGATAGAAGAAA
>CACOCL010000024.1 GCA_902625825.1 uncultured Pelagibacteraceae bacterium
AATGTCCTTTTGATTGCTTTTTAAACAACTTAAATTTTGCATTTATATATTTTTTAAAAGTTTTATGTCTTTCAATATGATCAGGATAAAGATTAAGTATTGCAGCAAATTTTGATTTGAAAATTTTGCTATATTCTAACTGATATGACGAGGCCTCAATTACAAAAATAGTATTACTACTTACATCTTTAACAGATAAGACTGGATTTCCAATGTTGCCTACTAACCTTACATCATATTTATGGTTTAATAATACTTCATAAAGAATTTGACAAGTAGTAGACTTCCCATTGGTGCCTGTAATCGTAATACAATCATTCTTATAAAATTCATAAAAGACATCTAAATCTGAATAGATTTTTTTACGGTTCTTTTTTAAAAATTTGGATAGACTACATTTATTTATATCTATTCCTGGACTTATTATTATAAAATCAAATCTTAATTTAAAAATACTATTATATTTTATTATATTTTTTTTTAAAGAAGAAGACTTTATTCTTAATTTGTTATCATCATATAAAAAAATATCACTTTTATTCCTCAAAAAACTAAATGTTGATAATCCACTTTTGCCTAAACCATAAATCAATATTCTTTTGTTTAAGAAGATACTCAAATTAGTGCCTTTACCTTAGTTTTAGTGTGGCTAAACCAATCATGGCTAAGATTATTGAGATAATCCAAAATCTTATTACAACAGTAGACTCTGGCCAACCTTTCTTCTCAAAATGATGATGTATTGGTGCCATTTTGAAAATCCTCTTTCCAGTGAGTTTAAATGATATTACTTGAACCATTACTGATAAAGCCTCAAGAACAAATAAGCCTCCCGTAATAGCCAAAACAATTTCATGTTTAGTGATAATACTAACTGCACCTAGAGAACCACCTAAAGAAAGAGATCCAGTATCTCCCATAAAGATTTTAGCAGGAGGAGCGTTGAACCACAAAAATCCTAAACATGAACCAATTATTGCACCACAAAAAATTGAAATTTCACCTGAACCCTCAATATAAATAATTTGAAGATATTCTGAAAATACAATATTTCCGGAAACATAACTTATAAATGCAAAACAACCTGCTACTAGAATCACAGGAACTGTAGCTAAACCATCCAACCCATCAGTAAGGTTGACTGCATTTGATGATCCAACTATCACAAAAACTGAGAAAGGTATAAAAAACCATCCAAGATTAATTATCAAGTTCTTAAAAAATGGAAAATAAAGATTCTTAAATTCTTCATAATTAACAAAATAACTTAAAATCAACAAACCAATTAAAGCTAAGAAAACTTGTATTACAATTTTAAATTTAGAAGAAATTCCATGAGAATTACTATTTATAATTTTTTTATAATCATCAAAGGCACCAAGAATTCCAAAAGAACATACAATATATAAACAAAATAAAATGTATATATTTTTTAAATCAGCCCACAATAACACTGAAATTATTAAAGCTAAAAGTATTATTACACCTCCCATTGTCGGTGTTCCTATTTTTTTTACAATATGTTCAGATGGTCCATCTTCTCTTATTGGATTAAAAATTTTTTGTTTAGAAAAAAATTTTATTAATGGTCCACCAATTAAAAGAGCAATGAATAATGACGTAAAAAATGCTAATCCTGTTCTAAAAGTAATGTATTTAAAAACATTCAAAAAAGAAAATGTTTCTACGTAATTAAGTAAAAATTCAAATAGCATTAAATCTTCTTTGTTTTAATTTATCTATTATCTTATGTAGACCAGTAGCATTTGATCCCTTTATCATTAAATAATCATTATTATTTAATTCATTATTAATCAAATTAATTATACTTGATTTGTTATTAAGTATCTTAGCTTTTTTATTTATATCTAATCCATTAAAGGTTTCCCTAATATATTTCCCTGTAACATAAACATTATTTATTTTTGATTTATTAATGATGTTGCTGATTAATTTGTGCTGTTTAATAGAATGTTGACCAAGTTCAAGCATATCACCTAGTAGCATATATTTTTTTGAATTTTTAAGTTTTATACTGTCGTAATTTTCTATCGCTGTTTTTAGCGATAAAGGATTTGAATTATAAGTTTCATCAACTAAATTTATATATTTATTGTTAAATTTGATCCTGGAAACATCACCTCTGCCTTTTGGAATTCTAAAATTTAAGAAAACATCTTTTTTTAAAGATTGAATATTTATGAAGGGACTAATTGAAGCTAATGATGCTAGTATGTTATATAAATGACTTTGGTTAATATTATCAGAATAAAAAAGCATTGATAAATTATTTACTTTTATAAATAATTCATACTTATTATTAATTTTTCTTATTTTTTTCAATTTTACCATTGAAGATTCATTTTTGATACCAAAAGAAATGACATTTAATTTTTTTCTGGTCGCAAAACTTTTTAAATAGTTATAAAAATTATCGTCTCTATTTAAAACAATTGAACCACCTGTTTTAATATTGTTTATCATTTCTGCTTTAGCGTTAGCTATTTGATTGATATTTCGAAAGTTTTTTGAATGAGCATAACTAATGTTTGTAATAACACCTAAATCAGGTTTAGTTATTTTTGTTAAATTATCTATTTCTCCTTTTTTATCCATTCCCACCTCAAATACTCCAAATTCATCATTTTGTTTTAAGTTGATTAAACTAAGTGGCACTCCATATTTATTATTAAATGATTTTGGAGAAAAAGTGGTTTTTGATATTTTTTTTAAAGTTAAACCAACCATCTCTTTTAATGTTGTCTTGCCACAACTACCTGTGATCGAGATAATTTTTGCGTCAATACTTTCTCTAAAGATAGACGAGCATTTAGTTAAAAAATTGAGTGTATTTTGAACTTTTACCTGTTTAGAAGATGGATAATTTTTTTTTAATTTATTTACAATAACTAAACTTGATTTTTTTTTAAAAACTTCATCCACAAATTTATTTCCATCAATTTTCTTTCCTTTAATTGCAAAATAAACATCATTTTTTTTAATTGTTTTTGAGTTTATAGAGATATTTTTTATAACCAAATCATTCGATATATTGGTTTTGGAAACCTCTTTTATAATATTTAATTTAAGATCTTTTGATAAATATTTATTCTTATTTTCGATAGCTTCTAATATTTCTTTACTGTCGGAAAAGAAAACTTTTTTCTTTCCATAATCTTGGATCTTTTCATGACCCTTACCAGCAACTAATAGTAAATCTCCTGTATTTAGTTGCTCAATAGCCGTAGAGATTGCTTTTTTTCTATTTGGAAATTCAAAAATTTTATTTTTTTTGATACTTTTTTTAATTTCTTTTCTTATTTTCGAAGGTTTTTCATTTCTTGGATTATCATCAGTTAAAAAAATTCTATCAGCATGTTCATTAGCAATCTTTCCCATTAGAGATCTTTTTTTTAAATCTCTTTCACCACCACATCCAAAAACTAAACTTAATTTTCTTCCTGGAAATTGCTCTCTTATGTTAGTTAAAGCTAATTCTAATGCAGCTGGTGTGTGAGCGTAATCCAGAAAAACTTTACTTTTGTTTTTAATTTCTCCGATTTTTTCAAGCCTACCTTCAACTGGTTTAATTTTTTCGAGAACTTTAATAATCTTTTTAAATTTAAGACCACATTTTTTTGCAGCTAAAATGGCCATGAGTAAATTCTTTAGTTGTATTTTACCAATCAAATTTAAAATAATTTGATATGTCTTTTCTTTAAATCTTATTTTTAAAACTTGTTTATCATTTAAAAATTTGTGTGAAATGACCTCAATCCCATTTTTTGCATCAAAAATTAAATTAACTTTAATATTTTTTTTAGAAACAATCTTTTCTATTTTTTTTCTTTGAGGTATATATTTATCAGTAATAATACTTCCTTTTCTCTTTAAGAGTTTTTCGAATAAATATAATTTTGATTTTAGATAACTTCTCAAGTTCTTATGATAGTCTAAATGGTCATGTGATAGATTTGTGAATATTCCAATATCAAATAATAATCCATCTAACCTGTTTTGATCTAATCCGTGACTTGATGCTTCCATAATCACATATTCAATTTTTTTTTTTTTTAAATCTTTGAGCACAGAAGTTAATTGAACGGGATCTAAAGTTGTATTTTTTAAAATTTTTTTTCTGTTTTGTTGCTTTATGCCAATAGTTCCAATCGATGCAACCTTTTTTGAATTCAAATTAAGAATTTGAAAGAAAAAATCACTGACTGATGATTTTCCATTTGTGCCTGTAACAGCTATTAATTTCTTAGGTTTTTTTTTTAAAGTTTTGTAAGAAAAAATGGCTAACAATTTTCTTACATTTGTTGAGCGAATAAAAATTGTATTATCTTTTCTTTTAATTTTTTTTTCTGTTACAATTATTTTTGCTCCTTTTTTTATAGCTTCATCTATGTAAAGGTTTCCATCATATTTATTTCCTTTAATTGCAAAAAAAATATTATTCTTTTTTACTTTTGAACTATCAAACGAGATTCCAGAGAAAGAAATTTTAGAATATTTTTTTTTTATGTTAGGAATGAAGTCTATTAATTGCATGCTCAATTAATTTCACTATATTTTGTGGCTAAAATAGGCCCAATTTTTTCTACAATTTGTCCAGTTACTTCTACTGTCGTCCAACCAGCGGTATTAAAAGGAGTTCCTTTATACTTTAGATTGGACCCATCTCTATAGTGATAAATATAATCTTTATTAGTTTTTGGTTCATCGAGCATAACTGCCAAAACAAATTTTGGTTTAGATGTGGGAAAAACAGATATGAAAGAATTTATTTTTTTTTTAGAATAACCTCCTGCAATACTTTTCTGTGCAGTTCCTGTTTTTCCTCCAACCTCATATCCTTCTACATTAGCTAAAGATGCTGTACCCTCTTTTGATGTAACAATTTTTCTTAAAATAGGTAGAATCATCTTGGAAACTTCATCATCTAAAATTTGCTCTGAAGTATTTTGTGCATTATCTCTAATAAGTGTTGGATGAATATTAAATCCACCATTCACTATTATTGCGTAAGCTTTAGCTAATTGGAGTAAAGTAGTTGTTATTCCGTGGCCAAAAGAAGCTGTTGCAAGTGGGCATTTGCCCCAATTAAATTTTATAGGATTACCAACTTCTTCAATATCAAAATTTATCTGATTTAAAACACCAATTTTTGAAAGAAATAATTTAAATTTTTCTTCACCTAATTTTTGACCAATTTTAACAGATCCAATATTCCCAGAGCGTATTAAAATTTGTTCAGCTGTAAGGTTTGAGGGTATTTTGTTATCATATTCTCTTATTGGAAATCCAGCACAAGTTAGTGAATTTGGTAAGTTTATAAATTCAGTTTGTGGTTCTACGATATTTTCATTAAAAGCTGCTGCTAAAGTAAAGGTTTTAAAAACTGAACCAAATTCATAAACCCCTTTTGTTGCTCTATTTATTAAATCTTTATCCACAATTTTAATTCTTTTGTTTGGATCGAAATCTGGGAGTGAAACCATTGATAAAATTTGACCATTATTTACGTTCATTAAGATTGCAGCACTACCTTTTGTATTGAAAATTTTACCAAATCTATCAAGTTCATTTCTTATTAGATATTGAATATCTTTATCAACTGTCAATCTTATTGGTTTAAGACTGTTTTTTAACTTTTCATCCAATGTTTTCTCTAAACCAGATATTCCATTATTGTCACTATCAATTTGCCCAATAATGTGACTGAAAAGATTTTTTTGAGGATAAATTCTGATTAAATTATCTCTTGGCTCAATCGCTTTATCACCAAGCTGCATTAAATTTTCATAATTTTCCTCTGAAATCTTTTTTTCAAAATAAAAAAACTTACCTTTTTCAATTTTTTTTTTTATGTAATCATAATTTTTATCTGGAAATATATATTTCAAATTTAATAATAATTTTTTTTCATCAATTATTTTTGATGGGCTAATTCCTATGTCGATTGAACTAACTGTTTTTACCAAATATTTTTGATTCACATCTACAATATCTGCTCTGTAAAGTTTGCTTAATGTCTGTTTCT
>CACOCL010000025.1 GCA_902625825.1 uncultured Pelagibacteraceae bacterium
CTTTTTAAAAGAGTTGGAAGTTCACTAGATGTTGATAAAAAACTTTATAAAGAGGATATCAAAGGATCAATTGCTCACGTAGAAATGCTGTTTAAACAAAAGATTATTTCTTTCAAGATTAAAAATAAGATAATTTATGGTCTTACTAAGATAGAAAAAGAAATCTCAAAAAAAAAATTTGATTTTAACAAAAATTTTGAAGATATCCATATGAACATTGAAAAAAGACTTTTTAAAATAATTGGAGATGAAGCAGGATATGTTCATACAGGAAGATCTAGAAATGATCAGGTAATTACTGATCTTAAGCTATGGATGAAATCAGCAACAAAAGATATTATTTTTACAATAGAAAAGATAAATAAAACCACATTAAGCTTAGCAGAAAAAAATATAAAAACTATTATGCCAGGCTTCACCCATCTTAAAAATGCTCAAGCTATCTCATTTGCTCATTACCTGCTCGCCTATGTTGAAATGTTTAATAGAGATAAAAAAAGATTTAAAAATAATTTTGAAAGTCTTAATGAAAACCCTTTGGGAGTTGCTGCCTTAACTGGCACATCTTTTGATATTGACAGAAACTATACTACAAAAAAATTAGGTTTTGAAAAACCTACAAATAATTCAGTCGATACAGTGTCTGATAGAGATTTTGTTTTAGATTTTTTATTTAGTATATCAACATGCTCGATGCACATATCTAGAATTGCTGAGGAACTTATTATTTGGAATTCAGATGGTTTTAATCTAATAAATTTATCAGACAAAGTATTAACAGGTTCATCAATAATGCCTCAAAAAAAGAATCCTGATTTATTAGAATTTTTGAGAGGGAAGTCTGGTGTCTCTTATGGAAACTTGTTTTCAATGTTAACAATTTTAAAAGGACTTCCACTATCATATTTTAAAGATCTTCAAGATGATAAAGAATTAATCTTTAAATCTAATGATACGCTCATAAATTCTCTTAGAATTCTTGACGAAATTCTGAGAAATTTAAGTCCAAACAAAAAAAAAATGCTTCAACTTGCAAATTCAGGGTTTATAACTGCAACTGATTTGGCTGACTATTTGGTGAAAAATCACTCTATGTCTTTTAGAAAAGCCTACCTCAAAACAGCAGAAATAGTGAATTATGCAGAAAAGACAAAAAAAAATCTAAATCAACTTACTTTAATTGAATTACAGAAAATTGTGCCAAAACTAACAAATAATGTTTTAAAAGTGTTCGATTTATATAGTTCTGTAAACTCAAAAAAAACTTATGGTGGTACATCTTTTGATAATATTAAAAAGATGATAGTTAAATATAAAAAACAAAAATGATAAAAAAAATAATATATATTTCTGTAATATCTTGTTTGATATTATCTTGTGGAAAAAAAGGAGACCCAGAATATAAAGCTTTAAATAGTAATCCAGTTATTCAAACTATTTTTATAATCAAGACTTAATGAAATATTTTAAAAATAAACTCAAAATTGAGAATGTAGGTGTACATACTTTAGCAAAAAAGTTTGGTACACCATCTTACTGTTATTCATACAGACAGCTCAAATCTAATATTAATTCTTTTAAGAAAAATTTTAGCTCTTTTGATCCGTTAATATGTTTTGCGGTAAAATCAAATACAAATTTAAATTTAATTAAAGAAATTAAAAAATTTGGACTGGGGGCTGATGTAGTATCAATGGGAGAATTGATGCTTGCTTTAAAAGCTGGCATTAAACCAAAAAAAATAGTTTTTTCAGGAGTAGGAAAAACCTCTGAAGAGATTAAGTTTGCAATTGATAAAAAAATATTATTGATAAATGTAGAATCCCAAAGTGAAATTGAAGAAATAGAGAAAATTGCAAAACAAAAAAATAAAAAAGTAGATATTGGTATTAGACTAAATCCTAATACCGATGCTAAAACTTTAAGACAAATTTCAACGGGTAAAAAAGAAAATAAATTTGGTGTGAATGATAAAATATTTTTTGATTTAGTTAATCAATGTAAAAAATCAAAAAATATTAATCTTAAATGTCTAAGTGTTCATATAGGTAGCCAAATATTAGATCACAGACCTTATGAAAGGATGCTGCAAGTAATTGATAGGATTATTTACAAAGCAAATTATAAATTTGAATTTATTGATTTAGGGGGGGGGCATGGGCATTTCTTATATGGGCTCAAAAACACTGAATTATAAAAGATATTGTTCTTCAATAAAAAAATTTCTAAACAAACATGATTCAAAAATTATTTTTGAACCGGGAAGATCAATTGTAGGAAATACCGGATTTCTTGTTACTAAAATTATTTACATTAAAAAAAATGGAAAAAAAAATTTTGTTATCCTGGATGCAGCAATGAATGATTTAATGAGACCTGCTCTGTATGGTGCTTATCATAATATATTGCCGTCTATAAAAAGAAAAAAAAGATCAAGTAATACTTATGAATTTGTTGGTCCAATTTGTGAAACCACTGACAAATTTTCATCATTAAAAAATTTTCAAGAATTAAAAGAAAAAGAATTGATAGTAATTTGTGACGTTGGGGCATATGGAATGTCTTTAAGTTCTAATTACAATATACGACCTAAAGCCATAGAATTATTGATAAATAATTCAAAAGTAAAAATTATAAAAAAACGACAAAAGCTCGAAGAATTAATTTAGCTTTTTGTAAGAATGATTAGACACTATTTATTTTCAATTTTCTTTTTTACAGGAATTATTGTTATCTCAATAATTTTCTTACCTGCTTTTTTTTTACCTCAGTCAGTGGTCTTAATAGGAGGAAAATTAATGGGGTATTGGGCAAAATTATGCTTAAGAATTTTTTTGTCATCTAAAGTTATAATTAAAGGAAAAGAAAATATTATAAAAAATCAAAAATTTTTTATAGCTTGTTCTCACCAATCCATGTTTGAAACATTTTATCTTCAAACAATTTTTAATTCCCCCATTTTTATCTTAAAAAAGGAGTTGATCTTAATTCCTATTTTCGGGTGGTATCTCAAAAAAATTGGATCAATTTCAATTAGACGAAATAAAATTTCAAAAGATAATTTGAGTTTTTTTGATAGCATCTCAAAAGTAATAACTAATACAGATAGACCTCTTATTATATTTCCGCAGGGAACAAGAGTTTTGCCTTATGAGAAACCCCCTTTTAAAAAAGGAGTATCTAGAATTTATCATGAATTAAAAATTTCTTGTCAACCAGTAGCAATTAACTCAGGATATGTTTGGCCAAAAAAAGGAGCTAAACATCCTAATAAAGATATAACTGTTTCAATTTTAAAAGAAATACCCGCAGGACTTTCACCTGAAGAATTTACCAATACTTTACAAAACTTAATTTATTCTGAACTTGACTTGTTAAATTAACCTTTCATAGGCATTACAACAAATATACTATCAAAATCACCTGGATCCTTAATCAATGCAGGAGAACCAGTTTCATTTAAAAACAATTCAATATTATCTCCATCTAATTGCGATGCAACATCAATTAAATATTTTGAATTAAAACTAATTTCTAAATTATGATCAAATTTTACAGCAAGCGTCTCCTTGCCATCTCCACTATTCGTGTTATTTACTGATAAATTTAAAATATCTTTAGTCAAATTAAATTTTACTCCATCTTTTTTATCTAGAGAAACTGATGCAACTCTATCAACAGAATTTAAAAAAAGTTTAAGATCAATGTCTAATTTTTTTTGATTATTTTTTGGTATAACCTGAATATAGTTTGGAAATTTCCCGTCTATAAGTTTTGATATCAAAATACTTTTATCTAACTCAAATTTTATTTTTGATTTTATATTTGAAATTTTTACTAACCCATCATAATTATCTAATAAAGAACAAAGCTGAAAAATAGTTTTTTTTGGTAATATAATTGGCTCAAAATCAATTTTTTCATCTAGTCTAATTTTCGAAATCGACATCCGATGACTATCAGTTGCTACCGCTGTTAAATAAATCTTATCATCTACCTCTGTTTGATGTAAATAAATTCCACTCAAATAATGTCGCGTTTCATCATTTGAAACTGAAAATTTGCATTTGTTCAATAATTTTAAAAATTGTTTAGATTTTATTGAAAATTCATTTTGTTGAAAATTCTCATCTGTTATTGGAAATTCTGAAGCATTTATACAATTTAAATTAAAAAAAGATTTATCAGATTCTAAATGTAATTTTCCATTATCAGTCATTGCAAAATTAATCTTTTTACCAGAAGAGAATTTCCTCACAATATCATACATAGTTGAGGACTGCGTTGTTGTTTTTCCCTCCTCTAATACTTCAACGTTATCTATTTGATGTATAAATATTAAATCTAGGTCTGTTGCAGTAATTGTTAATTTGGAATTTTGCAAATCCAGTAAAATATTTGACAGTATAGGTAAAGTGCTTCTTTTCTCAATAACACCTTGACAATAGTTAAGTGCTTGCTGAAGATCTTGTTGATTTACGTTAAATTTCATTTTCCTTGTTGTTATATAAAATTTGGTTTTTAAGCTTATTTATATTGTCAACCATATCTGGATCGTCTTTCTTTAATTTTTCAATAGTCTTAACTGAATGAATAATTGTTGTGTGATCTCTATTAGAAAATTCTCTTCCAATTTCAGGTAAGGATTTAGAAGTTAAAATTTTTGTTAAATATATTGCAGTTTGGCGAGGTCTTACTAAATACCTAGATCTACGAGATGACAGCATCTCATTTTTGCTAATTTTAAAAAATCTACAAACTAGAGTTTGTATTAAATCTATCGTGACTTTATTTTCTGTTAAGTTGATAAGATCTTTTAAAACTACCTTAGTTTCTGACAAATTAGGCATTTTTTTATATATTCTTGCAAATGAAACAACTCGGTTTATTGCTCCTACTAATTCTCTAACACTTGCGGTGATTTCTAAACTAATAAAATCTTGTATTTCTTTCGATAAATTAATTTGCTCCGAATATAAATTATTTAATTCATCTATTTTCTTCTCTATTATTTTTTTTCTAAGCACAAAATCTGGTTTCTGGATATCTACAACCAATCCTCCAGAAAATCTTGATTTAATTCTCTCTTGAATTCTAGGCAATTTATTTGGAGCACGATCTGCAGAAACAATGATTTGAGACCCTTTATCTAACAAAGCATTAAAAGTGTGAAAAAACTCTTCTTGCATAGCTTCTTTACCATTCATAAATTGAATATCGTCTATAATTAATATGTCAGTATTTCTGAAGTATTCTTTAAATTTTACCATATCGTTTGACTTAATTGATTTTACAAACTGATACATAAATCTTTCAGCTGAAATAAACATTACTTTATTTTTTTTCTTTAATTCTAAACCGATTGAATTTAGTAAATGTGTTTTTCCCATTCCAACTCCTCCATAGAGATAAAATGGGTTATAATGAGATTTTGTTTCAGCGACTTTTAGTGAAGCTTCAAATGCTAGTTTATTACTTGGCCCAGTTATGAAATTTTCAAATCTTTTATTTGGATCTATTCGATTGTATTGCAAGTAAGAATCTTTGATAAATGTGATATTTTTCTCAACTTCATTAAATCTATTATTTTCCTCTTTATCTAAATTTTTTTCAGAAATAGTCTCTATTATTTTAAATTCTATTCTGATTATTTCTTTTTTATAATTTTTGATTATTTGTAAAATTTGATCTAAATATCTTGAAGTAATCCAATCGCGAATAAATCTGGTTGGTACTGATAGTAATATATAATTATTAAATTCATCAACATAATTT
>CACOCL010000026.1 GCA_902625825.1 uncultured Pelagibacteraceae bacterium
AAACGATGGATTGATTTATTTTTTTTACCTAGGTTCCAACCCATTGAATTGGTTAAACCTTTTTTAATAATTTTGATTAGCATAATATTGAGTACTGAAAGATATAAAAATATTTATTTAAAATATCTATTTTCTTTTTTGATCACTTTGATTATTGGTTTATTATTAGCTGCACAACCTGATATAGGACAAACTTTATTAATTTTTTTTTGTTGGTCGGTATTAATCTTTATTTCGGGTATAAATATATTATTTTTAATAAGCTCCTGCTTTCTTTTTTCTATAAGTATGTATTTTTTAATAAAATTTGTTCCTAAGTTTGATTATATTAAAAGTAGAATATTGTCTTTTTTTAACTCAGAAACTGGTACACACAATGCCCAATCAGAAAAAGCGATAGATTCTATTACTAGTGGCGGATATTTTGGCAAAGGGATTGGTGAGGGGACGCTAAAAAATCGAGTACCAGAGGCCCATACTGATTATATTATATCTGTAATCTCAGAGGAGTTTGGGGTAATTGCCATAATTTTAATTTTATTTTTGTTTTTAGTCTTTATTTATTCTGTTTTTAAAAAAGTTTATCTTGAAAACAATGAGAGGACAAAATTGATTTTAGTAGGCTGTATAAGTCTTATTTTAGTTCAAGCAATGATACATATTGGAGTAAACATTAAATTATTTCCAACCACTGGTATGACATTACCATTCATTAGTTATGGTGGATCATCAATCATAAGTATTTCTATTTTGTCAGGTATTATCTTAAATTTAACAAAAAGAAAAATTATATAAATGAAAAAAAATTTTTTAATTACTACTGGTGGCTCAGGAGGTCATGTTGTACCTGCAGTTATTCTTTATGAACATTTGTCTAGTGAGGCAAACGTAATTTTATCTATTGATAGTAGGGGGCTAAAATATTTGGATACAAATATTTACAAGTATGAAATCATTGATACTCCAAAATTAAATAATATTTTTTTTTTACCAATTAATTTAATCTCTGTTTGTATCTTAACATTAAAATCTATTATTTTGCTTAAAAGAAAAAAAATAGAAAAAGTTTTTTCAATTGGTGGTTATATGTCATTACCTGTAATTTTAGCTTCTTTAATATTAAAGCTAAAGATTTACTTAATAGAGCCCAATCTAGTTCTTGGAAGAGCAAATAAATATTTTTTGAATTTTTGTGAAAAAATTTTTTGTTATTCAGAAGAATTAAAAAATTTTCCGAAAAATCGCAAAGAAAAAATTGTAACAATAAATCCATTGGTAAAAAGAAATATTTATGAAATAAAACCACCTTATAAACAAAATGATAAATTTACTTTACTGATCGTCGGAGGCAGTCAAGGTGCAAACATTTTCGACAAAAACTTAAAAAATTTTATCTTGAATATTTCAAAAGAAAAACAAATAAAAGTAATACAACAGACTAGTGAAAATAATATTTCTAATCTCAGTAATTTTTATAAAAAAAATGATATTGAAAATGAGATTTTTTCTTTTAAAAAAAATTTTGAATCAATAATTCAAAATGCTGATCTTTGTATTACAAGATGTGGGGCATCAACTTTAGCTGAACTATCACTTTCTAAAGTTCCCTTTATTGCTATCCCGTTACCAACTGCTAAAGATAATCATCAGTTCGAAAATGCAAATTTTTACAAAAAAAAAGATTGTTGTTGGTTAATTGAACAAAAAGATTTTGAAGTAAAAATTGAAGAAGTTTTAAAAAGTATTATTAATAATAAAAACAATTTATTTGAAAAAAGAAAAAAATTGGAAAAATTAAATTATCAAAATAGTTGGATTAATGTTAATCGAAAAATAATAGAAAATTTAGATGAAAATTGAATTAGCAAAAACTGAAATAATTCATTTCATAGGTATAGGTGGCATAGGAATGAGCGGCCTCTCTTTAATCATGAAAGGAAAAGGATTTAAAGTACAGGGGAGTGATTTAAATTATAACAAAAATATTGAAAGATTAAAAAAAGAAAAGATAAAAATTTTTTTGGGTCAAAAAAAACAAAATTTAAAAAGTGTTACTATCGTAGTAAAATCTTCAGCAATTAAAAAAAATAATCCTGAAATAATTGAGGCTAAAAGAAAAAATATACCAATTATTACGAGAGGAAAAATGTTAGCACATATTGTTTCCTTAATGAAAAATATTGTTGTTGTTGGTTCACATGGAAAAACGACAACAACATCTTTAATAGCTTCGATTTTTCAAAAAACAAAATTGGATCCAACAATTATTAATGGTGGGGTTATTAATTCAATTCGAAATACTGCTAAATTGGGAAAAACTGACTGGTCTATTTTAGAGGCAGATGAATCGGATGGTAGTTTTGTTCATATTCCACCAACTTATTCAATCATAACTAATATTGATAGAGAACATATGGATTTTTATAAATCTTTAGATGATTTAAAGAGTCATTTTATAAAATTTATTGAAAAAGTTCCCTCATTTGGAAAGTCGTTTATATGTCTTGATGATAAGATTAATGCCCAATTAATTAAAAGATTAAAAAGTAAAAATTTTTACACTTATGGAATTAATCCCAAATCAAATTTTTTAATCAAAAATATTAAACATAACAAAATATATTCTAAATATGATCTTTCAATAAATGTACCAAATAAAAAAAAGATATTAGTAAAAAATATTAAAACACCACTACTAGGCATTCACAATGTAAGAAATTCTGTAGCGGCAGCTGCAGTTGCAATAACAGTTGGAATTTCTATTTCAGATATCAAAAAAGGACTTCTTAATTTTAAAGGAGTGGAAAGAAGATTTAATAAGATCTTTTCATATAACAAAGTGGATTTTTATGACGATTACGCACATCATCCTACTGAGATAAAAGTTGTGTTAGATGGTATAGAAAAAGTTTATGAAGGATATGATAAAGTTTGTGTGTTTCAACCGCATCGTATCTCTAGACTGAAAGATCTAAGAAGAGATTTTTCTAAGGCTTTTAAAAAAGCTGATACAGTTATTCTATGTCCAATATACACCGCAGGTGAAAAAATTAAATTAGGTTTTAGTTATCTTAAATTTGCTAAGGAAATTATTAAAAATTCAAAAGTTAATTTATTTTTAGTAAGTGACAATATCCAGCTTGCAAAGTTTATCAAAAAAAATATGTTTGGAAAAAAAATTGTCATTGGAATGGGGGCTGGAACAATTTCCAATTGGATGAGAAAACTACCACAATTAATGTAATGAAAGTTGAAAAATTAAAAGAACTACTAAGAGAATTTGGTGAAAACGTTAAGTTCAATTACGAACTTAAAAAAAATACTTGGTTTAATATAGGAGGTCAAACTAAAGTTTTTTATAAAGCAAAAAACTTAAAAGAGTTAGTAAACTTTTTACAAAAGATAAATAGAGAAGAAAAAATATTTGTGATTGGTGCAGGTTCGAACACGTTAGTTACAGACGGTTTATATGATGGGGTAGTTATAAAGCTAAGCAAAAATTTTAATAATATTTCTTTATTAGGTGACGATGTCATTATAGCGGGAAGTGGTGTATTAGATAAATCATTGTCAGATTTTGCAATGAATAATCAACTTTCAGGTTTTGAGTTTTTATCATGTATTCCTGGAACCGTAGGAGGTGGAATAAGAATGAATGCTGGATGTTTTGGTAGAGAATTTAAAGATATTTTATTATCAGTTCAGGCAATAGACAAAATTGGCAACATAAGGACTATACCATCTAAAGATATTAAATTTGATTATAGAAAAAATAACTTAGCAGAAGATTTAATTTTTTTGAGTGCATCATTTAAAGGAGTTAAAAAAAATATTATGGAAATTAAAAATGAAATTAAAAATATGAGAATTAAAAAGGAAAAAAACCAACCAACTAAAATTAAAACTAGCGGTAGCACTTTTAAAAATCCAATTCAGCAATCTGAAAAAAAGGTTTGGGAGTTAATTAGAGAGTCTGTACCTTTAAATAAAAGTTTTGGAGACGCATGTATTTCACAGAAACACTGTAATTTTTTTGTAAATAAAGGCAATGCAACATATGAGGATATGTCTAATTTAATTGATTTTGTAAGCAAAAAAGTTTTGGAAAAAACTGGAATTAGTTTAGAAAAAGAAATTAAAATTTTAAAATAATTTGAAAAAAAAAATATTGATAATCTCGGGTGGAATATCTAAAGAAAGAAAGATTAGTCTAGACACAGGTCGACAAGTTGCAAAAGAGCTCATAAAAAATAGATATAAAGTAAAAATTACTGAACCTAACTCTAAATTAATTTCGTCTATCAAATCTTTTAAACCAAATATAATATTTAATGCACTTCATGGTCAGTTTGGTGAAGATGGATATATACAAACAATTTTAGAAAGTACGGGAATACCATACACTCACTCAGGCGTAATTTCTTCTGCAATAGCAATGGATAAAGATTTATCTAAAAAAATTTTTATTAAGAATAAAATATTGACACCAAAATATTTTATTTTTTCTTTTGATAAATCAAAAAAAGATTTAATTAAAATTATTGAAAAAAAATTAAAATTTCCGGTTGTTATTAAACCTATAAATGAAGGCTCAAGTGTTAACGTATTTATCTGCACAAAATTAAATATTATGAAAAATATGAAATTTCTTAAAAATTATAAAAAAGTGATTATAGAAGAATATATTCCAGGTCGAGAAATTCAGGCTGCAATTATTGGATCAAAAAAACTTGGTGCCATTGAACTTAAACCAAAAAGAAAATTTTATGACTACAAAGCTAAGTATAATTCGAATGCTAAAACTGAGCATATTATTCCTGTAGATATTCCTTCAGCAGATTATAAAAAAATTATGAGCTTAGCACTAAAAGCTCATAAACTGATTGGCTGCAGAGGAGTAACTAGGTCAGATTTTAAATATTTTAAAGGAAAATTTTATCTCTTGGAAATTAACACTCAACCTGGAATGACAAGTTTATCTTTAGTACCTGAGATAGCTGCGCATATTGGTATTAACTTCATGAAACTTTTAGAGCTTATTTTAAAAGATGCTTCGACTGCAAAATAAAAAGATAATATTTTATATTTCTTTATTTTTTATAATTGGAACTTTAAATAATAAAAATCTTACTACAATGAGTCTACCTACAATTGATCAAATAAAAATTTCTGGATTAAGTAATGAAAAAAATCTTGAAATTTTAGAAAGTTTGGAACCTTTTAAAATAAATGATTTATTTTTTTTAAAAAAATTTCATATTGTCGAGCTACTGAATTCTTATAACTATATAGAGGATTTTTCTGTATTTAAGAAGTATCCCTCATCATTAAATATAAAACTTAAAGAAACGACGTATCTAGCAGTTTTAAATAAAGATAGTAAAAAGTTTTATATTGGTTCAAATGGTAAGCTTATAAATTTTTTTCCAACAAAAAAAAAATTACCTTATGCTTTTGGAAATTTTAAATTAGAAAGGTTTATAAAATTTAAAAAAGCTATCGATAAATCTGGTTTTAGTTATGCTCAAATTAAAAATTTGTTTTATTTTCCATCTGGTAGATGGGACATTGAAACAATTTCAGGTAAACTGATAAAGTTTCCAAAAGATGATTTAAGTAATTCTCTTGATCTTTTCGTTAATTTACTTAAAAGCAAAAATTTTGAAAATTCTAAGATAATTGATTTAAGACAATCCGGCCAGGTAATTATAAATGACTGATTTTTCAGCGTATAAAAGTTTTTTAT
>CACOCL010000027.1 GCA_902625825.1 uncultured Pelagibacteraceae bacterium
TTTACCTCTATTGAATTTATTAATGGGCTTTTATTTCCAATTTTTGTTATAACAAGTCCATTTGTTTGATTGGGTAAATTTCTCTCTTTAATATCCTCTTTCGTAAGTTCTCTTACAAAGATATTCAAATCCTTAATCTCAATTTCTTTTTGTGGTTCATTTTTTTCTGTAACTTTAAAGTCTTCAGACGTCTCTAACCTACCGAGGGTTATTATTTTGGTAATCTCTTTTTTGTCTCTCCAAATTTTTACTTTTACTTTTTTTCCTACTTCAGTTCTTGCAACTATAATTGGTAACTGTTTCATCTCTTGAATTACTTCTCCGTCAAATTCAAGAATTATATCACCAGCTTTTACTCCGGCTTTATCTGAGGGACTGTTTTGAGCAACGCTTGCAACCAATGCTCCTCTTGGTTTATCTAATTTTTCAACTTCCGCAATTTCTTTTGTAACATCTTGAATTCTTACTCCTAACCAACCTCTTTTTGTTTCACCAAATTTTATAAGCTGATCTATAACAATCTTTGCACTATTTGATGGTATAGAAAAACCAATTCCGATAGATCCATTTCTTCCTAAGATAGCCGTATTAATTCCAATAACATCTCCATTCATATCAAACAAAGGTCCGCCAGAGTTACCAGAATTTATTGAGGCATCAGTTTGAATATAATCCTCATATCTCGATAGTCCAATTGAACGATTTCTAGCAGAAATAATTCCTGAGGTCACAGTCCCACCTAAACCAAACGGATTACCTATAGCAATTACCCAATCACCAATTCTTGCGCTGTCAGAGTCTCCAAATTTTACTGGAATAAATTTTTCTTTTGTTTCTAATTGTAATACTGCTATATCTGATAATGGATCTGCGCCAATTACTTTAGCTTTAAACTCTTTATCACCATTCACTCTTACTATTATATCCTCTGCATCTGATATAACGTGATTATTTGTAACAACAATTCCTTTTTCATCAATTATAAATCCAGATCCTAAAGCAGATGATTTTCTTTCTTGAGGTGTACCAAACTCTTTAAACATATCCTCAAATGGTGAACCAGGAGGGAACTGAAAAGGAAACGGATTAGATTGGGTAGTAATTATTGTTGTTGTTGAAATATTTACAACTGATGGCATTAGTTTTTCAGCTAGATCAGCAAAAGACGTGGGTACATTTTGAGAATATGAATATATTTTAGGATTAAGAATTAAGAATAATGATATAATAAAGATTTTGAAATTTTTCATTCTAAGTCTTTGTGTAATAAATAATTAAAAATCCTAAAATTACAAAAATAAGTCCACCACTACGTAATTGACCATCTTTTATAAATTCAATTTTTTTAAGCATACTTTTCATTTTTGATGGAAATAAGGCATATATCATGCCTTCTATAAATAGGAATAGACCAAACGCAATGATCAATTCTTTATACATTTGTAATTATTCTGTTTTTGATTTTATGTTTCCAAAAAATTTAAAGAATTCACTATCAGGAGATAAAATTAAAGATGTTTCTCCACCAATAAGTGCTTTTTCATAAGCTTGCATTGCTCTATAAAATGCAAAAAATTCTGGATCTTGACCAAAGGCATCTGCAAATATCTTATTTCTTTGACCATCACCCTCACCCTTCATGATTTCAGATTTTTTTTGAGCATCTGCTAATATGACTGTAACTTCTTTGTCTGCTGTTGAGGTAATTGTAACAGCCATTTCCGCACCTTTTGCTCTAAACTCTTTAGCTTCCCTCTCTCTTTCAGTTTGCATTCTTCTAAAAATTGCATCGCTATTAGCCTGTGGAAGATCCGCTCTTTTTATTCTCACATCAACAATTTTAATTCCAAAATTTTCAGCCTCGTTGTTAACACCTTCTTGAATTAAGGCCATTTGTTTAGTTCTGTCCTCTGATAATAATGTCTGTAATTCTTGTTGACCTAAAACATTTCTTATTCTTGAATTAATAATGGTTGCAAGTCTTGATCTAGCCACTCTTTCATTTCCAACAGAAATATAAAATTTTAAAGGATCCACTATTTGAAATCTCGCAAAAGCATCTACGATTAATCTTTTTTGATCTGATGCAATTACTTCCTCTGGTGGAGTATCTAAATTTAAAATTCTTTTATCTAGAAAAACTACATTCTGTATAAAAGGTATTTTTACATTAAGACCTGGTTTTGAGATAATTCTTTTTGGATCACCAAATTGAAGCACAATTGCCTGGTTGACTTCTTTTACAATAAAAATTGAAAAAAAAGCTACAACACCCAAAGCAACTAAGACACCAGCTAAAATTTTTAAGCTCTTCATTAGTTTGTCACTTTCTTTTGTAATTCTGGTAATGGTAAGTAAGGAACTACACCTGAACCAGCGTTTTTATCAATTAATACTTTGTCTATGTCAGCTAAAACTTTTTCCATTGTCTCTAAATACATTCTTTCTTTTGTGACAGCTTTTGCATTTTTGTATTCATTAAAAATTGACAAAAATCTGCTAGCTTCACCTTCGGCTTTTGCAACAACCTCTTTTTTATAAGCTTCGGCTGCTTGTAAAATTTTTGCTGCTTCCCCTCTAGCTCTTGGGATAACATCATTAGCATATGCCTCGGCCTCATTCTTGGATCTTTCCATGTCTGCTCTTGCTGCTTGTACATCTCTAAAAGCATCAATAACTTGATCAGGTGGGTCTGCTTTTTGTGTTTGAACTTGTGTGATTTGAATACCACTCGTGTATTCATCTAAAATTTTTTGAATAATTTCTTGTGTATCCGTCTCTATTACGGATCTACCTTCTGTTAAAATTGGTTGAATATTTGATCTTGCTATTACTTCTCTCATCGCTGTTTCAGCAGCAGCTTTTACAGTGCCCTCAGGATCTTGAATCTTAAATAAAAAATTACCAGCGTCTTTTATTACCCAAAAAACTGAAAAATCGATGTTCACTATATTTTCATCACCTGTTAACATCAAGCTTTCTTGAGGAACGTCTGCTACACCTCCCTGGGACGAGAAACCACTATCTCTTTCAGACCTAAATCCTATATCAATTCTATTAACTTTTGTTACTTTCGGCGTTAGCACACTTTCTACTGGGAAAGGTATGTGATAATTTAATCCTGGTTGGGTAGTTTTTATAAACTTACCAAATCTTAAAACAACTCCCTGCTCATCAGGTAAAACTCTATACAAACCACTAGCGAGCCAAACAAATCCTAAAACTATTAAAATTAAAATTGCTTGCTTACCGCCTGAGGAACTTCCGCCAGGTAGAAATCTTTTTATCTTATCTTGAATGTCCTTAATAATTTTATCAATATCAGGTGGCGTTGGACCTCTTCCAGAGCCGTTTCCACCTCCTCCTGGGGGTGATCCCCAAGGACTGCCTCCTCTTTGTTGAAAATCATCAGACATACGATATCTATATAGTGTCTAATTCAGTAAAAACAAGTTAAGATCAAAATATGGATGACAAAAAACCTGAACTAAGTGCCGCAAGTAGGGATAATTTAAGGCGAAAGACTTTCAAAAAAAATCCAATTATTGGAACTAAATTCACAATTGCAATATCAAGTGCAAAAGGAGGGGTGGGAAAATCTACTTTTGCAACAAATCTTGCAATAGCCCTAAAAAAAGAAGGGTCCAAAGTTGGACTTTTAGATGCTGATATTTATGGACCCTCTATTCCAAAAATGTTTGGCATTGATGCTAAACCAAAAAGCGATGGGCAAAAACTAGAACCTATTATAAAATATGATATCCAATGTATGTCGATTGGTTTTCTAACTGACCAACAGACTCCAATGATTTGGCGAGGACCAATGGTCACTAGTGCAATTAAAACTTTTACACAAAAAGTTGGTTGGAAAGATTTAGATTTTATAATAGTCGATATGCCTCCCGGAACCGGAGATACGCAATTGACATTTTCACAAGAAATAAAAATAGATGGAGCGATAATTGTATCTACTCCTCAAGAAGTAGCTTTACTGGATGTTAAAAGGGGTATCAAAATGTTTGACAAATTAGGAGTGAAGATTTTAGGTTTAGTTGACAATATGAGTTTTTTTAAAGGCGATGATGGTAAAAAATATAAAATTTTTGGTGAGGGTGGTGTTAAAAAGACTGCAGAGGAATTTAAAAAAGAATTTCTCGGAGAAATACCAATTGACCCAACCGTTGGAAAGTGTGGGGATGAAGGAAAACCAATAGTTGAGTATGACCCAGAAAATGAAATTTCAAAAATTTATCTCGATTTAGCAAAAAAAATTAAATCAACTTATCTTTAAGATCAAAAGCTATCATCAATTCATTCCATTCTCTTTTAGATAGGCCAGAGCTATCCAGATTAACATTTTCTCCTTTTATAAGTTTTTGAATAATCAATTTTCCTTTAGCTGAGACTTCTGTTCCACCAACTCTATAATCCATAAAAGCTTCATAAGTAATTGGAACCCATTTTTTTAAAGTATCCAACATTATTTCTGCATAAACTCTTATTTCATATTGTGCATGATGATCAGCTCGTAATCTTAAAAAATTCATAAGATTTAATAAATCTGTTTTCCAATACCATTGGGTATAAGTATTCAAAGTTAAATTCATTCTTGCAAGTTCTCTGGCTAAACCTTTTTTATTACTATCAATCGTAGAGCCATCATATCTTTCATTAAGCATTGTTTCATAATTTGAATAAGTTCTTTCTGCATCATTTTTTAAAAGTTCCAGAACCTTTTTAGCTTGATCACCCTCTAAAATGTCTCCTCTTCCTTGCCTGTTACTAGTTGATTGTGCTGCAAGATTTTCTGATTCTGGCAAATAAAATTCTCTGTCTAAAATAGAGTATCTAGCAGAATATTCATTTACGTTTGCTGTTCTGTGTCTAATCCATTGTCGAGCAATAAATATAGGCAATTTTATATGATATTTAATTTCACACATTTCAAATGGTGTACTATGCCAATGTCGCATTAAATATTTGATTAAACCTGAGTCTGTTGAAACTTGTTTAGTGCCTTTTCCATAAGAAACTCTAGCTGACTGAACTATTGAAGTATCATCTCCCATATAATCAACTACTCTAACAAAACCATGATCAAGTGCTGGTAGGGCTTCGTAAAGAATTTTTTCTAACTCGAGAACTGTAACACGTTTAGTTGAATTACTTTGTGCTTGCTGATTTTTAATTTCATTTGATTGTTCTTTTGTTAATTTCATGTTTTATGAGAATCTTATTAATAAGTTTATATCAGGAAAAGAGATTTTCTAGTAATAGGAATCTTTTAATAGATTATAATTATTTACAACTTGA
>CACOCL010000028.1 GCA_902625825.1 uncultured Pelagibacteraceae bacterium
GATTAATTCTGTTTTGATTCCAGTCTCATATGGCAATAAATCATCTCTTGTTTTAATTGCCATAACAATTTCTTCTAATGCTGCATTTCCAGCTCTCTCTCCTATTCCGTTAATTGTACATTCAATCTGTCTTACACCTGCAGATAAACCTGATAATGCATTCGCCACCGCTAATCCTAAATCATTATGACAATGAGCTGAAATTATAGCTTTATCAATATTTGGAACATTATTTTTAATAAGCTTAATTGTTTTTGCAAATTCTTCAGGTATAGAATAGCCAACTGTATCAGGAATATTAACTGTTGTGGCACCACATTTAATTGCTAATTCAATTGTTTTGTACATAAAATCTAAATTCGTTCGTGTACCATCTTCACATGACCACTCTACATCATCTGTAAATTTTTTCGCATAAGTCACACTCTCTTTTATAGCTCCTAAAACCTGTTCATCTGTCATATTCAATTTATGTTTCATGTGAACTGGGCTTGTTGAGATAAATGTGTGAATACGAAATCTTTTAGCAAACTTTAGAGATTCATGACATGCATCAATATCTTTTTTTGTAGCTCTAGCTAAACCACATGGAATAGAATTTTTTACACTTTTACTAATGGCAGTAACAGCTTCAAAATCACCTGGTGAAGATATTGGAAATCCTGCCTCAATAATATCGATACCCATTTCGTCAAATACTCTTGAAATTTGAATTTTCTCTTCAACACTCATAGATGCGCCTGGTGATTGCTCACCATCTCTCATAGTAGTATCAAAAATAAATACTTTATCTTTCTCGGACATAATTTTATTTTAAAAATATACAGTCTCTAGTATAGATTGCAAAATAAATTAGTAGTTTTGGCCCAATATGAGGATAAAATTACTTCTTATCGCTATCAACTAATTTTTTTTTGCCGATCCATGGCATCATTGCTCTTAAACTCGCACCAACTTTTTCAACTGGATGTTCTGCTAATTTTGCTCGTGTAGCTAGGAAGTTTTTTTGACCAGTTTTGCATTCGTTCATCCAGTCTTTAGTAAACTTACCGGACTGAATATCAGCTAAAACTTCTTTCATTCTTTTTTTAGTTTCATCTTTATTTATGACTTTTGGACCTGACTGATATTCACCATATTCAGCAGTATTAGAAATTGAGTAATTCATGTTAGCAATTCCACCTTCATATATCAAATCAACAATTAATTTTACCTCATGGACAGTTTCAAAATATGCCATCTCTGGCTCATAACCAGCTTCAACTAATGTTTCATAACCATTTTTAATTAACTCAACTAAGCCACCACAAAGAACAGTTTGTTCACCAAATAAATCTGTTTCAACTTCATCTTTAAAAGTTGTTTCAATAATTCCCGATCTACCACCCCCAACTGCAGAAGCATATGACATTGCTAAATCTCTTGCCTTACCAGAACCATTTTGGTGGACTGCAAATAAACAAGGTACACCTCCACCTTTTTCAAATTCACTTCTTACTAGATGACCAGGACCTTTAGGAGCTACCATGAATACATCTAAATCTTTTCTCGCCTTAATTAAATCATAATGAATATTCAAACCATGAGCAAAAGCTATTGATGATCCCTCTTTGACCCTTTGCTCTATATGATTCTTATAAATTGTTGCTTGTAACTCATCTGGAGTCAAAATCATAACAACATCAGCCCATTCTGCTGCATCAGACAAATTCATAACTTTTAAACCTTTGGACTCTGCTTTTGCAATACTTGAAGAACCATCTCTTAACGCGACTACTACTTCTTTAACACCACTATCTTTTAAGTTTAAAGCATGTGCATGTCCCTGACTACCATAACCAAAAATTGCAATTTTTTTGTCTTTGATAAGGTTCACATCAGTATCTTTTTCATAAAACATTTTCATTTTTTTCTCCTAATTAATTATTTAAAAGTTTCTGCTCCTCTTGTCATTGCTATAGCACCTGTTCTTGAGGTGCTTGTAAGGCCATGAGATTTTAATTTTTTACTCATTTTATCAATATCTCTTCTTAATGCAGTTATTTGTATAACGACAGATTTTTCTGTTTTATCTAATATAACTGGATTAAAGCTTTTACAGGCTTTGATACATTTTTCTATCTTTTTTTTCTTTCCGACGACTTTTAATAGAGCCATTTCTTTAAATATTACTTTCTTATCTTCTCTTTTAAAATCAGCAACTTTATGAACTGGTACTAATTTTTTTAATTGAAGTTTAATTTGATCAATTACTTGAGGTGTACCTGTCGTGACAATAGTAATTCTAGAAATATTTTTTGTTGCATCAACTTCTGCTACTGCTAATGACTCAATATTATAACCTCTTCCGGAGAACAAACCTACAACTCTAGCTAATACACCTGCTTCGTTGTCTACCCATACAACAAATATATGGGTGTCTAATTTTCCTTTTTTTGTTGGAATACTATAAGCTGATTTAGGTTTGGTCATTATACCAACGCTTTTCCCTTACCAGTAATTTTATTTTCTTCTTTATCACTAGGACCTAAGATCATTTGATTATGTGGCTTTCCAGATGGAATCATCGGGAAACAATTTTCATTCGGATCTACGTGGCAATCGAAAATTACTGGTCCTTTATGATTAACCATCTCATTAATTTTTTCATCTAAATCATTGGGATTATCTGCTTTAATTCCTTTACACCCATAAGCATCTGCAAGCTTTACAAAGTCTGGAAGAGCCTCTGAATAACTCTCAGAATAATTCTTTTCATGAAGTAATTCTTGCCATTGTCTTACCATTCCCATGTATTGGTTATTTAAAATAAAAATTTTTATTGGTAAATTATATTGAACTGCAGTAGACATTTCTTGCATAGTCATCAAAATTGAAGCTTCGCCAGCTATATCTATTACAAGTTTTCCTGGATTTGCGATTTGAACCCCAACAGCTGCCGGCAAGCCATACCCCATTGTTCCAAGACCACCTGAAGTCATCCATCTATTCGGTTTATTAAATTTATAGTGTTGTGCTGCCCACATTTGATGTTGACCAACCTCAGTAGTTATAAATGTATCTTGATTTTTTGTTAGCTCATATAATCTTTGAACAGCATGTTGTGGTTTGATTGTTTTATCGCTATTTAAAAAACCCAAAGAGTCTTTTGACCTCCATTTTTGAATTTTTTCCCACCAATCAGAAATTTTTTGTTTATTTGAATTTTTAAAACCATTTTGTTTTTTATTTATTTTTTTTATACTTGCTTTTAAAACTTCATTTACATCACCCACAATAGCTAAATCTACTTTGATAATTTTATTGATTGAAGACGGATCAATATCAATATGAACTTTTTTTGACTTTGGAGAAAACTCATCTATCTTACCAGTAATTCTATCATCAAATCTTGCTCCTATATTAATTAACAAATCGCAATCGTGCATTGCATTATTTGCTTCGTATGTACCGTGCATCCCTAACATTCCAATAAATTGATTATCTTCGCCCGGAAAAGCTCCTAAGCCTTGTAATGTTGAAGTTATTGGGAACCCGATAAGTCTTACAAATTCTCTTAATGTTTCACTTGCATCTGGTCCTGAATTAATAACTCCTCCACCAGTGTAAATTACTGGTTTTTTTGCTTTTGAAATTAAATCTATAAATTCATCAATTTCATTTTGAGTAAATTTACTTTGAGATTTACCATTCACATTTTTTTGTTTTTTTGGAGTTGAATAACTAGTTTTAGCAAACTGAATATCTTTTGGTATATCTACTAATACAGGACCTGGTCTTCCTGTTGTAGCTACATGAAAAGCTTTATGTAAAATTTTTGATAAATCTTTAATATCTTTTACTAACCAGTTATGTTTTGTACATGGTCTAGTTATTCCAGTCGTGTCACATTCTTGGAAAGCATCGGTGCCTATAAGATGAGTTGGCACTTGTCCTGAGATACAAACCAATGGAATAGAGTCCATATATGCATCTGTTAAAGCAGTAACTACATTTGTAGCTCCTGGACCTGAAGTTACCAAAACTACTCCTGGTTTACCGCAAGATCTTGCGTAACCTTCGGCCGCATGTCCTGCTCCTTGTTCATGCCTTACTAAAATATGTTTGATAGATGAGTGGTTTTTTAATTCATCATATATCGGAAGAACCGCTCCACCTGGATATCCAAAAATAAATTCAACATCCTGATCTTTAAGACATTTAAATACAATTTCAGCACCTGAATATAATTTAGACATCCTGCCAATCTAGCTGAAGTTGTGCTAATTGGTCAAGAAATAGTAGAAAATTTTTTAAATTTTTTTAAAAAACTTTTTTGATCTTTTGGATTAATTTTGATCCAATCTAACATATTTCCTCTAGCCCAAGTGCTCTGTCTTTTAGCATATTGCCTTGTCTTTATTGATATTCTCTCAATAACCTCCATTATTTCTGTTTTTTTATCTAAATATTCTCTTACCTCTTTAATACCTATTGCTTTGCTAGCAGTTTTGCTCTTTGGAACTCTTAGTTTTACGAAACTCTTCACCTCAGGAATAGCACCATTTCTTACAATCTTTTTGGTTCTAATAGCTATTCTCTTTATGAGCTCTTCTCTAGGATAATCAATATATATTTTACAAAACTCAGTTTTTTCAAAATTTGATTTTGTTTCTTTAAAAAATTGAAACATTGATCTATTTGTAAATAATATGATCTCATAGGCTCTTATCACTCTTTGGGTATCTGATGATTTTAAAAAATTTTTAGCCAAAGGATCAGCTTTTATTAATTTTAAAAAAAATTTTTTTGACCCTATCTTTTTATGTAAAGACCTTATTTTTTCCCTAAATTTAAAAGGAATATTTGGTATATTGACCAAACCATCTGTCAGGGCTTTAAAATATAAGCCAGTTCCTCCAACAATAATTGGAATTTTTTTTCTTTTTCTAATAGCTAAAATTTTTTTTTTTACCAATTTCAACCAGTCACCGGTTGAAAATTTTTTTTTTACGTTATGAAAACCATATAAATGATGTTTAATTTTTTCATAATCTTTTTTAAGCGGTCTTGCAGACAAAATTTTA
>CACOCL010000029.1 GCA_902625825.1 uncultured Pelagibacteraceae bacterium
CGTTTGAGAGTGTCGAACACATTATGAGAGATGTAAATTATGGTTGGTTAATAAGATATATACATGCTAATGGAGCTTCAATGTTTTTCTTAGCAGTATACATTCATATATTTAGATCTTTGTTTTATGGCTCTTATAAATCACCTAGAGAAATTATATGGATTATTGGAATAATCATTTATCTTTTAATGATGGCAGCAGCTTTTTTAGGCTATGTTTTGCCATGGGGACAAATGAGTTTTTGGGGAGCTACAGTTATTACAAATTTGTTCAGTGCAATTCCTTTAGTGGGTGAAGGAATAGTAACATGGTTATGGGGAGGGTATTCGGTAGACAATCCAACTCTTACAAGATTTTTCACTCTACATTATTTAATACCTTTTTTAATTTTAGGCTTAGTCGTTTTACATATATGGGCTCTTCACGTGCCTGGAAATAATAATCCGATTGGTATCGATATAAAAAAACCATCAAAAGATACAGTTCCTTTTCATCCATACATAGTTATCAAAGATGGTTTTGCGCTGTTAATGTTTATGATTGTTTTTGCTTTTTTTGTTTTTTATACACCAAATATTTTAGGTCATGCCGATAATTACATTGAAGCAAATCCTCTTGTTACACCAGCTCATATTGTTCCAGAGTGGTACCTGTTACCTTTTTATGCAATTTTGAGATCAGTTCCTGATAAACTTTTGGGAGTTATAGCAATGTTGTCAGCAATTCTAATATTGGCTGCACTGCCTTGGTTAGATACATCTAAAATTAGATCTGCAGTTTTTAGACCTTTATATAAACAGTTTTATTGGATCTTAGTGGCTGATGTTTTAATTTTAGGATACGTTGGAGCTATGCCAGCAGAGGGACTTTACTTGTTAGTTGCAAGGATTGCTACTGCATATTACTTCCTCCATTTTTTGGTTGTGCTACCAATTTTAGGATTTAAGGAGAGAACTACACCTGTTCCATTAAGTATTACTGAACCTATTTTGGGCGGATCACCAAATCTTGCTGCGATAAAAAAAAAGGATAGTTTTAAAAATCAGTGAAAAATCTTTTTAGAATATCATTTTTAATATTACTAATTCTTGGATTTCAATTTAATTCTAATGCTGCTGAAAAAGTTGAATATTTAAAAACAGATTGGAGTTTTAAAGGTCCTTTTGGAAAGTTTGACAGAGCTGCACTCCAAAGAGGATATCAAGTTTATCAAGAAGTGTGTTCATCATGCCATTCTATGAAATATTTGAGTTATAGAAATTTGGTAGAAGAGGGCGGACCTGAATTTTCAGTAGAACAGGCAAAAGCTATTGCAGCATCTTTTGAAGTAAAAGATGGACCAAATTCGGATGGCGAAATGTTTTTGAGACCAGGAAGATTGTCTGATAAATTTGTAATGCCTTATGAAAATGAAAAAGCTGCTCAAGCAGCAAATGGTGGTGCATATCCTCCTGATATGACAGTTTTAGTAAAAGCTAGAGGTGGTGGAGTTGATTATATTTATTCATTGCTTCAAGGATATGAGGATCCACCAGCTGGAGTTACTTTAGATGACGGTGTTTATTATAACAAATATATGTATGGAAATAAGATTAAGATGTCCAATCAACTTTCTGATGGTTTAGTTGAATATTCAGATGGTACTAATGCTTCTGTCGAACAAATGGCAAAAGATGTTACAACCTTCTTAATGTGGACGGCAGAACCTCATTTAGAAACACGTCATAAAATGGGTTTTAAAGCAATAGTCTATCTTATAATTTTAACAGTTTTGGTTTATTTTAGCATGAAGAAAATTTGGTCACGTATTGAAACGAAAGTTTAATACATCACCATCTTTAACAATATAATCTTTTCCCTCTAATCTCATTTTACCACTAGTTTTAGAATTTAACCATCCGTCATTTTTAATGAAATCCTTATAAGAGATAGTCTCAGCTCTAATAAATCCTTTTTCAAAATCTGTGTGAATTTCACCCGCAGCTTTTGGAGCAGTGCAATTTTTTTGAATAGTCCATGCTCTTGTTTCCTCTGGACCAGATGTAAAGAAAGTGTCTAATTCGAGAATTTTGTAACCTTTTTGAATGAGTTTATTCAATCCTGTTTCATCTAAACCGATCATTTTCATGTAACCTTCCTTTTCATTTAATTCCAGCCCATTAATTTGATTTTCAATATCTGCAGAAATTACTAAAGTATTTTCGTGTCCAAATTTACTTATAAAATTTTTTGTGTAGTTATTGCCCTCTTTTAAGCTTTGTTCATCCACATTACAAACAAATATTTTTGGTTTTAAAGATAATAAACCACTAAGGTTAATTTGTTTTTTATCAAATTCATTATTGATAACAGAAATATCTTTATTATTATTTATACAATCAAGAGCAATTTTAAGAATTTTAATTTGCTGTTCATCTACATTTTTTTTATTATTTTTTTCTAACCTTTTTTGTATAGACTCTAAATCTGCAAGCATCATTTCAGTCTCAATAATTTCGAGATCTCTGATTGGATCAACGTTTGGGTTTACATTCTGAATATCAGCTGAGTCAAAACATCTAATCAAATGAATTATTGCGTCAACTTCTCTAATATGTGAAAGAAATTTGTTTCCTAAACCTTCTCCTTTTGATGCTCCTTTTACTAGACCAGCAATATCTACAAAAGAAATAGTTGTGTTAATTATTTTTTTTGATTTTGATACCTTAGCCAGGTTATCTAATCTATTATCAGGTACAGCTACTATTCCAATATTTGGGTCAATGGTACAAAAGGGAAAATTTGCAGCCTGTGCTTTACTAGAGTTAGTTAAAGCATTAAATAGTGTAGATTTGCCAACATTGGGCAGTCCAACAATGCCACACTTAAAACTCATTATTTATTATTAACAGTACTAGAAAATAAATCTAATTTTTTTTCAACTAGTATCGAAATTGAGTCTGTTATATCTTTTGATACTTTTTCAATACCCGTTGTTTCATCTTCGTCAAAATTTTGTAATACATAATCTGCAACATCAATATTACCTTTGGGTTTTCCGATACCAATTCTTACCCTAGAATAATCCTTACCAATAAATTTATCGATTGATGCTATACCATTATGACCTGCACTAGATCCACCAAATTTTGTTTTGATTTTTCCAAATTCTACATCTAGGTCATCATGAAAAACTATTACATCCTCAGCATCAATTTTAAAATATTCAATAAGCTCCCTAATACAAATTCCAGAGTTATTCATGAAAGTTAAAGGTTTAATAGCGTAAACTTTCTCGTTTCCAATATTTCCAGTTGTTAAGAGACCTTTAAATTTAGGCTTTTGTTTTGAAAGGCTAAATTTCTTATTTATTGAGTCTATAATTTTGAAACCAACATTATGCCTGTTATTTTCACTATCTGGTGTTGGATTACCTAATCCTACAAATAAAAGCATAATAAATAGAATTAAATTTTCAATTTAAATTGATTATTTTTTTTCAGCAGGTTTTTTTTCAGCAGGTTTTTTATCATCACCCTCTTTTTTATCACCTTTGGATCCATCTGATGATGGTTTATCAGCATCAGCAGCAGCTGCAGCTCCTTCAGCTCCCTCGGCACCTTCTGTTCCCTCTGCACCCTCTGCACCCTCTGCCTCAGCGGGTTTTTCTGGCTCCTTCATAACTGTTGGAGCAGCTAATGTTGCAATTACAAAGTCCCTTCCTTGAATAGTTGGCACAACTTCATCATCTAACTTAACAGATGAAATTTTAAAACTTTCTCCAATATCAATACCGTCAAGATCTAAAGTCAAATTTCCAGGAATTTTTTCACTTGGACATTTTAATTCAACTTTTCTTCTTACAATATTTAAAACTCCGCCTCTTTTCAGTCCTGGTGATTTTTCATGGTTAATAAAATTGACTGGCACTTCAATTTTAATTTTGACACCTGGCAGAACTCTTAAAAAGTCCACATGAGTTGGTTCATCACTTAAAATATGATACTTTACCTCTCTAGGTAAAACATTTTGAGTTTTTCCATTTACATTCAAAGAAATTATGTTTGAAAGAAAGTTTTCTTTTTCAATTAGCATTTTAAGTAACTTTTTTGAAATAGAAATTTTTTGATTTTCAACTTTTCCGCCATATATAATTGCAGGAACATTACCATTTTTTCTAATGGTATTTAATTCACCTTTGGTATTATTTTCTCTGATGTTAGCTTCTAATGAATTCATAAAACAGAGTTTTTTAACCCATGTTTATAAATAATCAAGGAATTTATTTAAATAAATCAGAAACAGACGTAGAATTAGAAATTCTTTTTATTGCCTCACCCATAAGCCCAGAAATAGGTAAAACCTCTATATTTTTTATTTCTTTAATTTTTCCACTATTATCAATAGTGTCTGTAATAACTAAATTTTTAATGACTGAATTTTTAATTTTCTTGACTGCATCTCCACTTAAAACGCCATGAGTAATATAAACATAAACTTCTTTTGCTCCTCTTTTTTTAAGAGCTTGAGCTGCATTTACTATAGTTCCACCCGAGTCAATTATATCAT
>CACOCL010000030.1 GCA_902625825.1 uncultured Pelagibacteraceae bacterium
ATTCCTCAAAACATATTGAAGAATACCTCCATTTTTATAATACTCTAGCTCATTTTGAGTATCTATCCTACAAAGGGTTTCTATTTTTTTTATTTCTCCAGTGGAATATTTAATTTCTAATTCAACTTTATCAGATGGTTTAAACCCTTTCTCTATTTCATTGACACTTATTAATTCTGAGCCAGTGAGTTTTAAATTTTTTCTGTTTACATTATTTATAAATTGTAAAGGTAGAATACCCATTCCAATTAAATTAGACCTATGAATTCTCTCAAAACTTTCAGCAATTACTGTTTTGACACCCAATAATTTTGTTCCTTTAGCTGCCCAATCTCTTGAGGACCCAGTGCCATACTCTTTTCCCCCGATTACGACTAAATCTGTTCCTCTCTTCTTATATTCAACGACTGCATCATAAATGGGCATAACTTTTTCTTCAGGATACAGTTTTGTTAAACCACCTTCTGTTCCAGGCGCCATTTCATTTCTAATTCTAATATTAGCAAAAGTTCCTCTCATCATAACTTCATGATTGCCTCTCCGTGAGCCGTAAGAATTATAGTCTTTTGGTAGAACTTGGTATTTCATAAAATATTCACCTGTCGGACTCTCTTTTTGAATGTTTCCAGCTGGAGAGATGTGATCAGTGGTAACCATATCACCAAGAATTAACAATGGTCTGGCATTTTTAATCTTTTTAAAACCCTCAGGCTCATCTGGTAAGTTTTCAAAAAAAGGAGGTTTTTTAACATACGTAGAGTTTTCTTCCCAATTATAAATACTACTTTTTTCAGTTTTTATTTGTTGCCATTGTTTAGGTCCTTGTGAAACGTTTGAATATCTTTTTACAAACATTTCAGCATTTAAAGATTTTTTTAAAGTTTCTTCTATCTCTTGGTTACTAGGCCAAATATCTTTCATAAAAATTATATTACCATTTTTATCTTTTCCTAGTGAGTCCTTGTATAAATCAAAGCCCATATGACCAGCCAGAGCATATGCTACAACAAGAGGTGGAGATGCTAAGTAATTAGCTTTTATATGAGGTGAAATTCTTCCTTCAAAATTTCTATTTCCAGATAATACAGATACTGCATAAATATTTTCTTTTTGAATTGCATCAACAATGTTGGGTGCTAAAGGTCCAGAATTTCCAATACAAGTAGTACATCCGTAGCCGACTAAATTAAATCCAAGCTTATCCAAATAAATATTCAATCCTGCTTTTTCTAAATAATCTGTTACTACTTGAGAGCCAGGTGCAAGAGATGTTTTTACCCAAGGTTTTACCTCAAGACCTAATTCAACTGCTTTTTTTGCTAACAAGCCTGCTCCAATTAAAACATTTGGATTTGAGGTGTTGGTACAAGAAGTAATTGCTGCAATTAAAATTGAACCATCTTTTATTTCAAAATCTGAATTTGGCACACTAGAGATTGAATAATTTTTTTTATTTGTTATTTCGCTAAAACTTTTTTTAAAGTTTTTTGAGGCATCGGTTAATAATACTTTGTCTTGAGGTCTCTTTGGTCCAGAAATAGTAGGCACTATTGTTGACATATCTAAAGTTAAAGTGTCTGTAAAAATAATATCTTCACTTGCCCAAAGACCTTGTTTTTTTGCATATTCTTCTACAATCTTTACTGTTGCTTGGTCTCTACCAGAAAATTTGAGGTACTTAAGAGTTTCTTCATCTATTGGAAAAAAACCACAAGTCGCACCATACTCTGGAGCCATATTTGCAATTGTTGCTCGATCAGCTAAAGTTAGATTTTTTAAACCCTCGCCATAAAATTCTACAAATTTACCAACCACTCCTTTGTCTCTTAACATTTTAACGACGGTTAAAACTAGATCAGTTGCTGTTGTCCCCTCCGGCATCTTATTCTTTACCTCAAAACCAATCACCTCTGGAATTAACATTGAAATTGGTTGCCCTAACATTCCTGCTTCTGCCTCGATACCACCGACTCCCCAACCCAAAACTGAAAGTCCATTAACCATTGTTGTATGGCTATCAGTTCCAACTAATGTATCAGGGAAAAGATATGTCTCTCCCTTAAAATCCTCACTCCAAACCACTTTTGAGAGGTATTCTAAATTAACTTGATGACAAATCCCTGTTCCTGGAGGCACAATTCTAAAATTATCAAAAGCTTGCTGACCCCATTTTAGAAAAGAGTATCTCTCACTATTTCTATCAAATTCTATTTCTACATTTTTATCAAAAGAGTCTGCTTTAGCTGATTGATCAACTTGAACAGAATGATCTATTACAAGATCTACTGCAGATAAAGGGTTGATTGTTTTTGGATCTTTATTTTTTTCTTTTACTGCCTCACGCATTGCTGCTAAATCAGCAACTGCAGGAATTCCTGTATAATCTTGTAACAAAACTCTGGCAGGTCTATAAGCTATTTCAGTTTTTGAAGTTCTTTTTTCAAGCCAATTTTTAATGGATTCAATTTGATTTTTATTTACAGATAGATCGTCCTCGTATCTTAAGAGATTTTCTAATAGAACCTTAAGAGATTTTGGTAATTTAGAAATACCAGTCAAACCATTTTTCTCTGCCTCTGACAGTGAAAATATTCTGAAATTTTTGTTCTCAATTTTCATCTCTGAGAGTGATTTATAAGAATTTTTATTACCTGGTTTCATAGTTTATATATAAAATGTAATTATGCTCAAAAGAAGAAGCCCTGACATAGCATAATTAAAATACTTAATAAATTTATCATTTGTCGCAAATTTCCTCAAAAATTTACCTATAAAGGTCCATAACGTTATACTTGTTGAAGAAAATAGAAAAGCAAGAAGAACAACTTGAGTCGCATAACTAAAATAATTTTCTCCTAGCTCTACATATGTGGAAACAACTATAATTGCTACCATTACTCCTTTTGGATTTAAATATTGAAATAAAAAAGTTTCAATAAATTTTACTGGATTTTCTTTTTTAGTTTCTGAAGAAGCAGTTGATGAAGCGATTTTGTATGCTAAATAGATAAGAAATAATGTACCAAGATATTTGATAACTACTTGAATTATTGGAAATATCTTGAATACATTTATTAAACCGATACTTAAAAAAATAACCAAAGAAGTAAAACCTAAAGTTACACCAAGAATATGTGGAATAGTTTTTGTAATGCCAAAATTAAAACCTGAATATGAGGCGACGACATTATTAGGACCAGGGGTGTAAGCCGTAACAAACCAAAATAAAGAAATAGATAATATTTCGGGATGCATGGTTATGCTACTGGAAGCCCATTTTCTGATTTTTGTGATGGATGTACTAAAATTACTTTTCCTTCTTCATCAATCGAGCCTAAAATTAAAACTTGAGAAACTACTCCAGCAATATTTTTTTCAGCAAAATTACAAACCCCTATTACTTGTTTTCCTTTTAAATTTTCCTCATTATAATAGTGAGTGATTTGTGCAGATGATTGTTTTATTCCTATTTCTTTTCCAAAATCGACCTCTACTACAAGAGAAGGCTTTCTAGCTTTTTCATTTTTTCTTACTGAAATCACAGTTCCAACTCTAATATCAACTTTGTCAAAAATATCGTAGGTTATTTGTTCTTTCATAAATGCAGTATTTATATTAATTATTAGTGATGAGTACAGAAATTAATTTAGATAAATTATACGCCGATTCAGTCAAAATATTAACTGATCTGATAAGTTTTAGAACAATTTCAGGAGAAGACAACAGCGCTTTAATAAATTATTGTGATGATTTATTACAGAAACTTGGAGCATCTTCTTTCAAAACCTTTGATGAAGAGAAAAAAAGAGTAAATCTTTTTGCAACTATTAAAGCTAAAAAAACTAATGGAGTAAAACCAATCATTTTATCTGGACACACAGATACTGTACCTGTCTCAAAAAGTTGGAGTTCTGACCCGTTCAAAGCTACTATCAAAGGTGATAAACTTTTTGGAAGAGGTGCTTGTGATATGAAAGGTTTCATAGCTTGCACATTAGCTTTTGCACCAGTTTATGCTAATTCTAGTTTAAATAGAGACATTCACTTTTCTTTTACTTTCGATGAAGAAACTGCATGCTTAGGTGCTCCGATCTTAATAAAAGAACTTAAAAAAAGAAATATTCAAGATGGTATTTGTATAATTGGTGAACCAACTAAGATG
>CACOCL010000031.1 GCA_902625825.1 uncultured Pelagibacteraceae bacterium
TTGCAATAGCATCAATTCCATCATCTGAAAATTCAAGATCAACATTTTCTGTTTTCAGTAAAGCAACATATTGTTTTATTAAGCTGTAATCAGGTTCTTTTAAAATTCTTTTAAAATCATCACTAGATAGAGCCTCTAGCTCAACTCTTATTGGTAACCTTCCTTGAAGTTCAGGTAATAAATCTGATGGCTTTGCTAGTTGGAAAGCACCTGAAGCAATAAATAAAATGTGATCAGTTTTTATTGGACCATATTTTGTATTTACAGTAGTTCCCTCGATTAGAGGTAATAAATCTCTTTGAACTCCTTCTCTAGACACATCACCACCCACTCTATCTGTTCTTCCAGAGATTTTATCAATCTCATCTAAAAAAACTATTCCATTATTTTCTGTTGAAATTTTTGCTGCTTTTACAATTTTATCTTGTTCAATAAGTTTGTCAGATTCATCATTTATTAAAATTTCATGGGATTCTTTCACAGTCATTTTTTTCTTTTTCTCTTTTGCACCCATGGATTTACCTAACATTTCACCAATATTAATCATCCCAACATTAGCTCCAGGCATGCCTGGAATTTCAAAAGAAGTGCTATTTCCTCCAGATTCACTTACTGCGATTTCTATTTCATTATCATCAAGATCGCCGTTTCTTAATCTTTTCCTAAAACTTTCCCTTGTTGCTAAACTAGCTTTTTTACCAACAAGTGCGTCTAATACTTTTTCTTCAGCTAATTTTTGTGCTTTTGCATAAACTTCTTTTCTTTTTTTGACCTTCTCCATTGATATAGCTATTTCAACTAAGTCTCTTACAATTTGTTCAACATCTCTTCCGACATAACCAACTTCTGTAAATCTTGTAGCCTCAACTTTTACAAATGGAGCTTCAGCTAATTTAGACAGTCTTCTAGATATTTCAGTTTTTCCAACACCAGTTGGACCAATCATCAAAATATTTTTTGGTAAAACTTCATTTTTCATTTCACCTTTAAGAGCTTGTCTTCTCCATCTATTTCTTAGTGCAACTGCAACAGCTCTTTTGGCTTTGTTTTGACCAACAACAAATCGATCTAATTCAGACACTATTTCTCTTGGCGAAAGTGAGCTTCCTAAAGAAGCTTCTTTACTAGCATCTTTATCTTTAGGATGAAGTTGTGTTACGTTCGATTTATCCATTATATTTTTTCAACTTTTATATTGTTGTTTGTAAAAACACATATTTCAGAAGCAACATTAATTGATTTTTTTGCAACTTCTTCAGCATTCATATCAGTATCCATTAAAACTTTCCCTGCGGCTAATGCATAATTTCCACCTGATCCTATTCCAATCACATCACCCTCTGGTTCTAGAACATCACCAGTGCCTGAAATGATATAACTATTTTCTTTATCCCCTATTGCCATAAGAGCTTCTAATCTCCTTAAATATTTGTCTGTTCTCCAATCTTTTGCTAATTCAACAGCAGCCCTAGATAAATTTCCAGCATGCTTTTCTAATTTTGCCTCTAATCTTTCAAATAACGTTAGTGCGTCAGCAGTTGATCCTGCAAAGCCTGCGACCACACCTCTTTTTTCGATTTTTCTAACTTTCGAAGCAGTTTTTTTGACTACAGTGTTACCCATACTTACTTGCCCGTCTCCTGCAACCACTACTTCTTTATTTTTTCTCACTAAAACTATCGTTGTCATAGGTTATAAATGGATATTAAATCTTATAGTTCAAGGCTAGGTTTAGTATTATTGCCATATTTGGATAATATATGTATACCTCTTTTTAATTATGGCACGTAAAGGTAAAATTAGTCGAAAAACAAAAGAGACCAGTATTAGTGTAGACCTAAATATTGATGGTAAAGGAAAGTATAAAATTGATACGGGCATAGGTTTTTTGAATCATATGCTTGAACAATTGTCCAAGCATTCATCAATAGACATGAGCATTAAAGCTAAGGGAGACACACATATTGACTTACATCACACAACTGAAGACACTGGAATTGCTATCGGTGAGGCTTTGAAAAAAGCATTAAAAAAATCTGTAGGTATTAGAAGATACGCTCACGCGATGATACCTATGGATGAAACTTTATCACGTGTTGCAATTGATATATCAAACAGACCGTACTTAATTTGGAAAGTAAACTTAAAAGTCGAAAAACTTGGAGAGATGGATACAGAACTTTTTAAAGAGTGGTTTCAAGCTTTCTCTCAAGCAGCTGGAATTACTTTACACGTTGAAAATATTTATGGTGATAATAGCCATCACATTATTGAGTCTTGTTTTAAAGGATTAGCAAGATCATTAAGAACTGCATTAGAAATAGACCCAAGGAATAAAAAAACAATTCCATCTACAAAAGGTTCTTTATAAAATTAAATGAATGTCACAATTGTTGATTATAATTCGGGCAATATAAGCTCGGTAATAAATTCTTTTAAAGAGGTTGCCCAAGATAAAGTAAATATTGAGGTAACGTCTGATTTAAAAAAGATAAAATCTAGCGATAAAGTCGTTTTACCTGGGCAGGGCTCATTTAAAAGTTGTGTAGATGCTTTAAACAATATTGATGGCCTTATAGATACACTTAATGAATTTGCGATATCTAAAAAAAAACCTCTTCTTGGAATTTGTGTTGGTTTGCAAATGTTTGCTGATATTGGTTATGAAGAAACTGAAACAAAAGGTTTAGGCTGGATTTCAGGTAAAGTCTCAAAAATAGATAATCAAAACGGAAAATATAAGCTTCCTCACATTGGTTGGAACCAAATTAATATTATTAAGGATAGTAAAATTTTTAAAAATATAGAAAATAATTCTCATATGTATTTCGTACATAGTTATGAATTTATACCAAATGATAAAAGTGTAATTTCTGCTACAACAGATTACTCATCAAATATTGTTTGTTCAGTCGAAAAAGAAAATATATTTGGTACACAATTTCATCCAGAAAAGAGTGACAAGTTTGGGCTCAAAATAATTGATAATTTTATAAGTTTATAAATGAAAATATTTCCTGCAATAGATATTAAAGATAAAAAGTGTGTAAGGTTAATCAAGGGAGATTTTGACAATAAAACTGAGTACAATATGTCTCCAATTGAACAAGCTGGTAAATATAAAGATCATGGATTTAAAAATTTACACATTGTTGATCTAGACGGGGCTTTAACTGGTGAAACTGTAAATTTAGACATAATCCAAGACATAGTTGGTAAATTTGATTTAAACGTTGAGGTAGGTGGTGGTATTAGAAATCTTGGTAGTGTTCAAAAATATGTAGATGCTGGTGTAGAGAAAGTCATTTTAGGAAGTGCTGCTATAAAAGATAAAAATTTTTTAAAAGAAGCATGTGAAAAATTTCCAAATAAAATTGCTTTAGGTTTGGATGCTAAAGATGGTTATTTGTCAGTATCTGGATGGAAAGAAAACTCTAATCAATTGACTTTAGATTATTTAAAAGAAGTAAACAATTACAGTGTTAGTAGATTAATTTATACTGATATTAATAGGGATGGTATGAAGCAAAGTCCAAATTTTGATGAAACAATGAAAGTTGCAGATATTTCAAATTGTCCTGTGATTATATCTGGCGGGGTTTCATCAATAGATGACATTAAAAAAGCAAAGAATTTAAAAAATGTTGAAGGTATAATAGTTGGTAAAGCTATTTATGATGGTGATATAAAATTAGAAGAGCTGGTAGAAGAAGATGCTTAAAAATAGAATAATCCCTTGTTTAGATGTTAAAAATGGACGTGTTGTTAAAGGTATCAACTTTGTTGATCTAAAAGATGCAGGAGACCCTGTTGAACAAGCTAAAATTTACAGTGATGGTGGGGCAGATGAAATTTGTTTTTTAGATATAACGGCCTCTAATGAAAATAGAGATATTATTTATGATGTTGTAGAAAAAACTTCAAAGAAATGCTTTGTCCCTTTAACTGTAGGTG
>CACOCL010000032.1 GCA_902625825.1 uncultured Pelagibacteraceae bacterium
GCAAGTTGGGGGCATTTTTGGTGGAATAGCCCATAATGTTATTGCAGATAAGTGTCATATAAATTGGGAGACAAGACCAGTTGTAAAAGAAGATGGAATATTTTTAAATCAAGAGATAGATAAGTATGCTAATGAGATTCTTTTACCAGAAATGAAAAAAGTATTCTCAAAATCAAGTATACGTAAAGAAATAATTGGTGAAGTAACAGGTTTTGATCGTGTAAAAAAATCAGAGGCATGTGAACTAGTTGCTAGTTTAACTGGTGATAATTCTAGAGAAGTAGTTTCATTTGGAACTGAAGCAGGTTTATTTCAGGAAATTGGAATAAGCACTGTTGTTTGTGGTCCAGGATCAATAGAACAGGCGCATAAAGTAGATGAATTCATTGAACTAAGTGAATTAAAAAAATGTATAAGTTTTTTAAATGGTATAAGGTCAATTTCCTCATCAAATTAATAAATTGTTAAGAAATCTAAATTAATTTATAAATATACATGCCAAAAAAAAATTCTAGAGACCTAATAGGTTATGGAGTAAAAGGAAAAAAAATTTCTTGGCCTAATAATGCTCGTTTAGCACTTCAAATTGTTTTAAATTATGAGGAAGGTGGTGAAAATTGTGTTCTCAACGGTGATAAATATTCTGAAACTTTTTTATCTGAAATTATAGGTGCTAAGGCAATCAAAGGAAGACATATTAGCATGGAAAGTATCTATGAGTATGGATCTAAAGCAGGTTTCTGGAGATTGGATAAATTATTTAAGGAAAAAAAAATACCAATAACAATTTTTGGAGTTGGTCTTGCTTTAAAACAGAATCCTGAAGTTTGTGAAGCTATTAAAAATGGAAATTATGAAATAGCAGCTCATGGTTATAAATGGATTGATTACCAAAATGTAAAAAAATCAGTTGAAAAAAAACATATGTCTCAAGCAATTAAGATAATTAAGGAAATTTTTGGCGCAAGACCATTGGGCTGGTACACGGGTCGATGTAGTCCAAACACTAGGGATTTAGTTTTTGATGATGGTGGTTTCTTATATGATAGTGACAGCTATAGTGATGACTTACCATATTGGGAATACAGGAATAAAAAAAAACAACTTATCATTCCTTACACTTTAGACAATAATGATATGAGATTTGCAACAAATCAAGGATTTAATACTGGTGATCATTTTTATAATTATTTAAAAGATAGCTTTGATGCTTTATATGAAGAGGGAGAGACAAATCCTAAAATGATGTCAGTTGGATTGCATTGTAGATTAATAGGTAGGCCTGGTAGAATCCAGTCGTTAAAGAAATTTTTAGACTATGTTCTTAAATTTGAGGATGTATGGATTTGTAAAAGAATTGATATAGCTAAACATTGGATTAAAAACTACTCATAATATGAAAGAAAAAATAATTTTTACTAACGGATTAATAGATTTAGCCCAGCCAAGATTAGGAACAAAGGTTATTTATAAAACTGATGATTTTTTTGCGTCTGCAAACAGAATTATTAGCCCAACCATTCCTGTATTCAAAGAAGGTGTTTTTGATAAGCATGGAAAATGGATGGATGGATGGGAATCTAGAAGAAAAAGAACCTCAGGACATGATTACATTATCTTAAAATTAGGTAAGCCAGGAAAAATTTCTAAAATTGATGTTGATACATCTCATTTCAATGGCAATCAGCCATCTATGGTCTCAATTGAGGGAACTAGCTCAAATTCAAATAAAATTAAACAATTTAAATGGACTTCAATTCTCTCAAAAAAAAAAGTTAAAGCTAATTCACATCATTTTTTCACAGTCAAAAACAATAAAGTATTTACTCATATTAAATTTAATATTTTTCCTGATGGCGGTGTTGCTAGATTAAGATTATATGGTTCAATTGCAAAATCAAAAAAAAACAAGAATAAAAAAATAAATCTTGCTTCATTACTAGATGGAGCATCAGTTATTGCTTGCAATAATGAACACTTCGGAAAAGCTGAAAATATTTTAGCTCCTGGTAAAGCAAAAAATATGGGTGATGGCTGGGAAACTAGAAGACGAAGAGGCAAAGGATATGATTGGTTAATTCTGAATTCTATTGATGGAAACTCTATCGATAAAATTGAAATCTCAACTCATCACTTTAAAGGAAATTATCCCAGTTACTGCTCATTACAAGCTGCTTACTTACCGTCTAAAAGCTCTAAACAAATTGTAAGCTCTTCTAACAAATGGAAATACTTATTAAAGAATACAAAATTATCAGCTAATAAAACTCATAAATTTAAAAATTCCTTAATGAAAAAAAATAAAATCAATCATATAAAAATAAACATATTTCCTGACGGTGGTATCTCTAGGTTTAGGATTTTTGGCAAGAAAATATGACAGATTTAATCATAAAACCAAAACCAATCACTAAAGAAAATTTTAAAAAGTTTGGAGACATGATAACAACGGCAGATATTGAGCCAATTGAAATTAATAACGGTTATGCAAAACGATATGATGGTATTGCAAATTTAAATACTAAAAAAGATAATGGTGAATCCACTATTAGTATTTTTTCTGCTTTAAAGAGATCTTTTCCTATGAAAATTGATATGATGGAAAAACATCCACTTGGAAGCCAAGCATTTATTCCAATGAAAGAAACAACTTTTTTAGCTTTCGTTGCTCCTGAGGGGGACAGACCAGACATAAATAAAATTGAGTCCTTCATAATACCGGAAGGAATTGGAGTAAATTATAATCCAGGTATTTGGCATTTTCCATTGATCTCAACTGAGGATATGAATTTTTTAGTTGTAGACAGATTGGGTGATGGAGACAATTTAGTTCTTCATGATCTAAACGAGGAAAATATTACTTTAGAGTTTTAATTATAAAAAAAAAGCCCATCAATTTTAATTGATGGGCTTTAATTTAAAACTTATTTATTTTCTAGATGATGATATTGCTAAGTGAATTAAAGCACCTAATGCTGCTCCAATTATCCAAGCATATCCTCCGCCACCACCTAAGTTAGCAAAGAAATCATCCAATCCTAAGAATAAGATGTTTGGCCAAACAGTACCAATAGCAATATATCCTGATAGCGCCCAAGCTAACATTCCTTTACCATTAAAACCTCCATTGTAATGGTATTTGCCATTAGGTGAGTCACTGAACAACTCATCAACATCTAATCTTTGTTTTTTGATAATATAATAGTCAGTAATCATTATACCAAACACAGGAGCTAAAATTGCACCTAGAGTATTTACAAATGGAAACATTCCCATTTGAGTAATTACTGCAACCCACATACCACCAATAACAAAACCAAAACCAGCAGTTATTAAACCACCAATTCTAAAATTAATTTTGCTTGGCATTAAGTTTGCAAGGTCATAAGCAGGTGGTATAAAATTAGCCACCATATTAATACCAACTGTTGCTGCAAAAAATGCAAATGCTGCAACAATAGTTAATACAATATTATCTACTTTAGCTACCATATCTGTTGGACTTGCTACATACTCTCCAAAGATAGCAATCGTTCCACCAGTGATCATTAAAGTAATG
>CACOCL010000033.1 GCA_902625825.1 uncultured Pelagibacteraceae bacterium
GAGGAAAGTCCGGACTCTACAAGGATACAGTGCCAGATAATTCCTGGCGGGGGCGACCCTAGGGACAGTGCCACAGAAAATAAACCGCCATAACATGGCAAGGGTGAAAAGGTGTGGTAAGAGCACACCGGTTCTATTGGTAACAATGAACGCTGGAAAACCCCACTGAGAGCAAGACTAAGTAGAGATGACATTGTAGAAATGCTAAAAGCCATCCTTGGCTAGTCATCAGGGTTAGTTGCTTGAGCTTAAGAGTGATCTTGGGCCTAGACAAATGATAAGTTTAAATGACAGAACCCGGCTTATAGTTTATCTGGCAATTATCAAATAAATCTTAAAAAAACCTTCGTAACCACTTTATTTGCTTAAATAAAACCCTTAATTGTATGTATTGACAGAGGAACCAAAAACCCATAATATCCCATGAATTCCCATAATAAATGGGAAATGAGTTTTATGGTTTATGTTTTTATCAACTTACGAAAACCAATTGGACAAAAAGGGAAGGGTGTCAGTGCCTGCAAGTTTTAGATCATATTTATCTAATCTTGGTTATAATGGAATTGTATGTTACCCGTCTTTTAATAATCAAGCTATTGAAGCTTGGCCACAAGATAGAATAGAAAAAATTTCAAATGCGATAGATACTCTTAATCCGTTTGAAGAAAAAAGAGATTTCTTTGCAACATCCATATTATCTGAAAGTATAAATTTACAGTTTGATAATGAGGGTAGAATTTTACTTACTTCAAAATTATTAAAACATGCGAAAATTAAAAAAGGTATGATGTTTGTTGGCCAAGGTAAAACTTTCCAAATTTGGGAACCAACAATTTTTGAAAAATTTAAAGTCAATGCGAGAAAAAAAGCGAATTTAAATCGTGCTGGCCTTAAGTGGGAGTATTAACTTAACAAATAATGAGGGGGAAACGAGATGACTATAAACTTTAAAACACCAGAGATAAAAGAGTTACAACCAAGACTTTTAGTAATGGGAGTTGGAGGAGCAGGTGGAAATGCAATTAATGAAATGATTGATAATGGAATGCAAGGAGTAGAATTCATTGCAGTAAATACAGATGCTCAAGATTTGAAACATAGTAAAGCAAAATCGAAAGTTCAAATTGGTCTTAACCTTACAAAAGGATTAGGTGCTGGAGCAAAAATTGATATTGGTCAGGCTGCAGCAGATGAGTCCTTAAATGAAATAATTAATATATTACAAGGTGCAAACATGGTTTTTATTGCTGCAGGAATGGGTGGTGGAACTGGAACTGGGGCTGCTCACGTAATAGCTAGAGCTGCTAAAGAATTAAATATTTTAACAGTTGGAGTTGTAACTCTTCCATTTTTATATGAGGGACCATCTAGAATGAGTAGGGCCCAAATAGGATTGGAAGAACTTAGAAAACATGTTGACACAATAATAGTAATACCAAATCAAAACTTATTTAAAATTGCAAATGAACAAACAACATTTGAAGAATCGTTTAATCTTTCAAATAATGTTCTTATGCATGGAGTCCAAAGTGTAACTGATTTAATGGTTAGACCGGGAATTATAAATCTCGATTTTGCTGATGTTGAAACTGTTATGGCTTCAATGGGAAAAGCTATGATGGGAACAGGTGAGGCAGAAGGCGAAGGAAGAGCAATGAAAGCTACTGAAATGGCAATTAGTAATCCACTTATAGATGATTATACTTTAAAGGGTGCGAAGGGATTATTGGTAAACATTACAGGAGGCAAAGATCTAAAATTATTCGAAGTAGATGAGGTAGTTAATAAAATAAGATCCGAGGTAGAGGCTGATGCTGAGGTAATAATTGGCGCAATAACAGATCCCACTTTAGAGGGAAAAATTAGGGTTTCAATAGTTGCGACTTCTCTAGATGGTCAGCAGCCAGAAACAAAGTCTGTAATCAATATGGTTCATAGAATACAAAATAGAAATACAGGATATTCTGACTTTTCAACAAATTCAGGACCAGCATCTTTCAATTTTTCTAATACAAGCAACAATCCAATTTCTCATGGCGCAAACGCTTTAAAACTTGAAAATGAAATTGTAAATGAAAATGTTGAAAAAGAAACCGTTGATGAAGTCAATAATCAATATCATGAGGAGTTATTAAGAAATCAAGAGGCTCAAAATATTGTTGAAAATACCTCTTCTGACGGTGAAATTTCATTTTCACAGGAGGCGGTAAACAAAACAGAGGATGAAAATTTATCCAATGATTTAAAAGAATTTGGTGTTGATACAGAAGAACCAGATTTGTTTAATACCTCTGATGAAACATTAGGCTCATCAAATTTATTAGATAGTTCTGATCAAGATAATGAAGAAGACGATTTAGAAATACCTGCATTTTTAAGAAGACAAAAGAATTAATGGTCTTCAAGGAAATAAATGGAAGCCACCATGGTATCGGATACGACAAAACATTATCCGGTTCTGCTAAATGAATTAATTAGCATTATTACCCCTCAACATGGTGGCACATTTATAGACTGTACTTTTGGTCAAGGTGGATACACCAAAAAAATCTTAAGTTTTAGTGACACTCGAGTTATTGCCCTGGATAGAGATAAAGAAAGTATAAAAAATGCTGATTTAATAAAAAAAAAATTTCAAAATAGGCTCATATTTAAAAATAAAAAATTTAGTCAATTAACAGACTTAAAACTTAAAAATCAAAAAATAAATTCTGTTATTTTTGATTTAGGATATTCATATGCCCAAATCAAAGATCCCTCCAAAGGTTTGTCTTTTAACTCAAAGGGTAAATTAAATATGCAACTGGGTATTAATGATTTTTCAGCGAAAGAAGTGATTAACAAACTTGGAAAAAATGAATTAGAAAAAATTTTTAAATTTTTTGGAGAAGAAAAAGAGTCAAAAAAAATTGCAAACCAGATCTTTATTGAGAGAAAAAATAAAGAATTAGATACTCAAAGTTTAGTTCAGTTGATCGATAAAACAAAAAGAAAAAAAAATTTTAAAACGCATAATGCTACGAAAATTTTTCAAGCATTGAGAATGTTTGTTAATAAAGAGGTAAGTGAATTAATTTATGGGTTAATTGCTGCAACAAAAGTCTTAAAAAAAGGTGGAGTTTTAGCAGTTGTTACCTTTCACTCA
>CACOCL010000034.1 GCA_902625825.1 uncultured Pelagibacteraceae bacterium
GAAAATAAATTAAATATTTTGTGGGCATCTATGTCAGGTACAGCAGAGAATGTTGCAGACACTTTAAATGAAAAAGCAAAATCAAAAGGTTTTGTTACCAACCAATTAGAATTAAACCAAGTTACAATGAATGATCTTTCAAACATGAAAAATGTTGCAATAGTCACCTCAACCACTGGTGAGGGAGATTTACCAACAAATGGTGAAGATTTTTGGGATGACCTAAAAAACTCAGATAAAAATTTGAAAAATTTAAGATATAGCGTATGTGCTTTAGGTGACAGTTCTCATGATATTTTCTGCGGAGCAGGAAGAAAAGTTGATGAGAAATTAATACAATTAGGAGCACAAAAGGTAATTGATAGACAAGATTGTGATGGATCTGATGAGGGTTCAGATAGTTGGGGAAATAATTTTTTAGAGAAAATTAAAATCTAAAAATGCTCACAAAACGCAAAACTCTTAAAGTCTTAGGTGCATCATTTATTTCGTTAATACTTTTACCTTTTAACTATTTATATTCAGCTGCAAAAAAAATTATAAATCCAGAACTAACAGATGAGCAAAAAAATATAATGTTTAATGAGGGAACCGAGAGGCCCTTTACAAGTTCATTACTTGAGGAAAAAAGAGTTGGCTTTTATCATTGTGCGAATTGTGGAGCGAAACTTTTTGCATCTAATGCAAAATTTGACAGCGGTACTGGATGGCCATCATTTTCAGAAGCTTTACCTGGAGCATTCAATACTAAAATAGATTATTCTTTTGGTATGAAAAGAATTGAATATCATTGTGCTAATTGTGGTGTACATCATGGACATGTTTTCGATGATGGACCTTCGTCCACAGGTAAAAGATTTTGTAATAATGGTTTGTGCTTAATTTTTAAGCCAGAAAATTAATTTGAAAATCCGTATTTTCTTAATCTAACATCACCAGTTCTAGCATGAGCTTCCATTCCTTCGTATCTTGAAATTCTAGCACAAGCAGCCCCAACAGATTTTGTTGATTCTTTTGTCATTCTTTGAAAACTCAAAGTCTTAATAAACTTTCCAACAAATAATCCTCCCGTATATCTACCAGCACCTTTAGTTGGCAGTATATGATTAGTTCCAGAACATTTATCACCATATGCAACTGTAGTTTCTTCACCAATAAATAGTGATCCATAGTTTTTTAATCTTTTGTGAAACCAATCAAGATTTTGTGTTTGCACCTCTAAATGCTCAGGCGCATATTCATCACTGATTGTTGCCATTTCTTCATCCGTATCACACAAAATTACTTCACCATAATCTCTCCAAGCTGCCTCAGCACTTTTCCTTGGTAACTCTGGAAGTTCTGCAATCAATTCTGGAACTCTTTTCATTACTTCATCTGCAACTCTTTTACTCGTTGTATATAACCAAGCGGGTGAATTATAGCCATGCTCTGCTTGTCCAACTAAGTCTACAGCTACCATTTCTGCATCTGCTTTATCATCAGCTATGACTGCAATTTCTGTAGGACCAGCAAATAAATCAATTCCAACTTTACCAAATAAAATTCTCTTAGCTTCAGCAACAAATTGGTTACCAGGACCAACCAATATATCTGCTGGAGGGTTTTTAAATAAACCGTTAGTCATCGCTGCGATACCAGGAACTCCACCTAAGTTTAAAATCACATCAGCTCCACATAAATTAGCGGTATAAACAATTGCTGGATGAGCACCTACACCTTCTTTTGGAGGACTACATGCAATAATATTTTTAACACCTGCAACTTTTGCAGTGGTTACACTCATCACTGCAGAAGCAATGTGTGCATATCTTCCACCTGGAATATAACAACCCGCAGTATTCACAGGAATTAATTTTTGGCCAGCATAAAGACCAGGCGAAAGTTCAACTTCAAAATCTTGACCATAATTTTTTAGTTGAGCCTCAGCAAATTTCTTCACTCTTTCATGCGAAAACTGGATATCATCTTTTGTTTTTTGATCTAACTCTTTTTTGATTTTCTCAATTTTTTCTTTTGAGACGATTATTTCACCATCATAATTGTCAAATTTTTTAGTTAAATCTTTACAGGCTTGTTCTTTTGAAATCTCTATTTCTTTTAACAATTTTTTTACAATCTCTGTTGTTTTTGAATCATCAGTTGAGGGAGTTTTTGGAGATTTTTTGAGATATTTAATAGTCATAATATTTAATGTTTTGATAAATTATTTAATGCATATTAGATTTTATTTCAATCAAACAATTAATCTAATGCTACTACTGCTGCTGCAATTGATGCCAATCTTGCAGGTGCCTCATCTGAACGACTAGTAATTACTACAGGTACTTTTCCACCAACAACTACTCCAGCTGCACAGGCTCCACAAAAATAAATTAACATTTTTACTAAAGCATTTCCTGTTTCCACACTAGGTACAAGTAAAACATCAGCCATACCAGCAACATCATTTTTAATACCTTTTATTAAAGCTGATTTCTTTGAAATACTATTATCAAATGCCAATGGTCCGAATACATCTGCATTAAGATTTTCTTTTTTAGCAAGTTTTGTAAGCTCTTCAGCTTCCTTAGAACTCGGAATGCTATCTAAAACTTCCTCGGTTGCAGATAAAACAGCAACTTTTGGTCTTTCAATTCCAATTCGATTTGAAAAATCGATTACATTTTTCAAAATATGCATCTTTGTTTTAACATTAGGTAATACATTTAGAGCACCGTCAGTGATTATTAATGGTTTATCTTCTTTTCCAAGTGACATATGCCAAATATGACTTAGTCTTGATTTTCCTAATAAATTATACTCTCTTTTCAAAACCTCTTTCATTAATACGTCAGTATGAATATGTCCTTTAACAATTATTCTAATTTTTTTTTCACTAGCAAGTTTTGCTGCAATCGCAGCTGTATTATTTTCAATAGGTTCATTAATAATTTCAAAATTTGAAATATCCCATTTTAAATCATCAGCACATTTTAAAATTTCTTTTTCATCACCAATAAAAATTGGTTCAATTAAATTTTCATTTACTGCATCTTGAACAGATAGCATTGGCAATGGTTTTCCAGCATT
>CACOCL010000035.1 GCA_902625825.1 uncultured Pelagibacteraceae bacterium
AAAGAATCGGTGTATCTATTTGTGATGAAAAACAATTAATTGCTACTCCACTAAAAACAATAACCAGAAATACTCTAAATGAATTAATTGTTGAGCTTAAAGCGATTATTGATGAAAATGATATTAGAGGAATCATCATTGGAAATCCTTTAAATATGGATGGTTCATCAGGTAGATCAGCACAATCAGTAAAAGACACGTCTCAAAAAATTGAGGAAAACATAAATATACCTATTTGTCTATGGGATGAAAGATTATCAACAGTTGGTGCTTTTAACATATCTAGTCAATTAGATATCAATGTGAGTAAAAGAGAAAAGAAAATTGATGAAAATGCAGCAGCTTTTATATTACAAGGAGCAATAGATTTTTTAAATAATTAATACTTGCTATTGTAGACATTTATAGTTATAGAGTTGGCTTTAATGGCATTAAAAACAGATAAAGCTATTAAAATTTCCCAAAAACATTTGTTAGGTATCCAAGATTTATCAATTAATGATGTAAATTTGATACTTGATGAAGCACACGCGTTTATAAAAGTTAATCAAAGTAAAAATAAAAAGATAGATGTTTTGAGGGGAAAGACTCAAATCAATCTATTCTTTGAGCCTTCTACTAGAACACAAAGTTCATTTGAATTGGCTGGAAAAAGACTTGGAGCAGACGTTATGTCTATGAATATAAGTAACTCCGCAATTAAAAAAGGTGAAACATTAATCGATACAGCCATGACTTTAAATGCGATGCATCCAGATATTATTGTAGTGAGACATCAAGACTCTGGAGCTTGTAACTTACTTTCGCAAAAAGTAAATTGTGCGGTGCTAAATGCTGGTGATGGAAGAAGAGAGCACCCTACGCAAGCTCTTCTAGATGCTTTAACAATTATAACTCGGAAAAAAAAAATTGAAGGATTGAAAATTGCAATATGTGGTGACATTCTACATTCAAGAGTAGCAAGATCAAATATTTATCTTCTCAATATGCTTGGAGCTGAAGTAAATATAATTGCTCCAACAAATCTTATGCCTAAAGAAATTGAAAAATTTGGTGTTAATACTTTTACTGACATGAAAAAAGGATTGAAAGATTGTGATATCGTCATGATGCTAAGATTGCAAAATGAAAGAATGACAAGTTCATATCTTTCATCAAATAGAGAATATTATGAATATTACGGTTTAACTCCTGATAAACTTGAGCATGCTAAATCTGATGCATTAATTATGCACCCTGGACCAATGAATAGAGGTATAGAAATAGATACAATATTAGCAGATGACATAAATAAAAGCGTAATTAAAGAACAAGTTGAACTAGGTGTAGCTGTAAGAATGGCTTGTTTAAAGATATTTTGTACATGATGAAAAAGCAATATTTCATAAACGCTAACATAATTGACCCTCATAATTCAATCAATGAAGTTGGAGGTTTGATTATTAGTGAAGAGGGTAAAATCGAAGCCATAGGAAAAAAAGTAAATACTAATAATCTACCTACTAGGGAAAAACCAATTGACTTAAAAGGAAAATACATTTTTCCAGGCTTAGTCGATATGAGAGTTTTTGTTGGTGAACCTGGATATGAATATAAAGAAAACTTTAGAACCTTAAGTAATGCGGCATTATCTGGTGGAGTTACATCAGTAGTTACGATGCCAAATACTGATCCAATTATAGATAATGTATCTATAGTCGACTTTTTAAAAAGAAGAGGAAGAGATAAGTCAAAAATAAACATTTTTCCATCTGCCTCTCTTACAAAAAATATTGAAGGCACCAACATGACAGAGTTTGGTCTTTTACAAGCCAAAGGAATAATTGCTTTCACAGATGGAATAAAAACAATTCAAAATCCAAGATTAATGTCAAGAATAATGAACTCAGCTAAAGATTTAGGTTGTCTGATAATGCAACACGCTGAGGACTACGAACTTGCAAAAAATGGTATGATAAATTCTGGAATAATTTCTTCAAAATTGGGATTGTCAGGCATACCAGAAATCGCAGAAAGAATTTTAATAGAGAGAGATTTAACTTTGCTAGAGAAAGTCAAATGTAGATATCACATATCTCAATTATCATCGCAAAAATCGGTTGAAGTTATCAAATATAGAAAGGAAATTGTTAAATTTACCTCAGGGGTTTCGATTAATAACTTATCCTTAAATGAAAATGATATTGGAGATTTCAGAACTTTTTTAAAGTTATCTCCCCCATTAAGGAGAGAGGAAGATAGATTAGCTCTAGTGCAAGGATTAAAAGATGGCTTGATTGATGTAATTATTTCAGATCATAAACCTGAAGATGAAGAATCAAAAAGATTAACTTTTGCTCAAGCTGCTACTGGTGCTTCTGGTATTGAAACACTCTTATCTTTAAGTTTAGAGTTGTACCACAACGGATCTCTCAAACTTGAGACAATTATCAAAGCTCTAACATCTAATCCAGCAAAAATACTCAAAATAAACAAAGGTAACCTTTCTATAGGAAATGACGCAGACCTATGTATAGTTGATATTGACAAACCATGGATTGTAAAAAAAGATAAATTAATCTCAAAATCAAAAAATACGTCAATAGAAGATAAAAAACTTCAAGGTAAAGTTACAAATACATTTGTAAAAGGAAAAGAATTATTTAAGCTATAGAATGGATATTTTTTTAATAGGTATAATTTCTTACCTTATGGGTTCTGTACCATTCGGTTTTATACTTACAAAAATCTTTTTAAAAAAAGATATTAGAGAAATTGGTTCAGGTAATATTGGAGCCACTAATGCTCTCAGGACTGGGAATAAAACAATAGGCTACTCAACATTAGTGCTTGATATTTTGAAAGCTGTAGCTCCTGTTATTTATGTAAAAATTTTTTATCAAGATTTTTTATATATAGCCTCTCTATGTGCTTTTTTAGGTCATGTTTTTCCAATTTGGTTAAAGTTTAAAGGTGGAAAAGGTGTTGCAACTTATGTTGGAATTTTATTTGCCATAAATATTTAT
>CACOCL010000036.1 GCA_902625825.1 uncultured Pelagibacteraceae bacterium
ATTTAGATTTAAAATTACCGGGTATTCCAATGGCAGTAAAAGATTTATTTTGCACAAAAGATATTAAAACAACTGCTGGTAGTAAAATTTTAAATAATTTTGTACCAACATATGAGTCAACAGTAACTGACAATATTTGGAAAGAAGGTTCAATACTTTTAGGTAAATTAAATTGTGATGAATTTGCAATGGGTTCATCAAATGAAACTAGTTTTTATGGTAATGTGCAAAATCCAATTGATAAAGACTTAGTTCCAGGTGGTTCGTCAGGCGGGTCTGCTTCAGCGGTGGCAGGACAATTAACACCAATTACTATTGGAACTGATACTGGTGGTTCAATAAGGCAACCTGCTTCTTTTACAGGAACAGTTGGATTAAAACCTACTTACGGAAGTTGCTCACGCTATGGAATTGTTGCCTTTGCATCATCTTTGGATCAAGCGGGACCAATGGCTCAAAATGTTAAAGACTGTGCTTTGTTACAAGAAGTAATTAGCTCTTATGATCCAAAAGACTCTACCTCAATAGATTTTAAAAGAAATCAATACAGCAAAGAACTTACTAATAATATAAAAGGAAAAAAAATTGGGATACCAAAAGAATATAGAGTTGATGGAATGCCAAAAGAAATTGAAGATCTTTGGCAAAAAGGAATACAGTATGTCAAAGATTGTGGAGCTGAGACAATTGATATTTCTCTTCCACATACAAGTTATGCTTTACCGACTTATTATATCGTAGCTCCTGCTGAGGCATCTTCAAATTTAGCAAGATACGATGGTGTTAAATACGGATTTAGAGCTAAAGGTGAAAACTTGATTGATATGTATGAGAAAACTAGATCTGAAGGTTTCGGTGCTGAAGTTCAAAGAAGAATAATGATTGGAACTTATGTTTTATCATCCGGTTATTATGATGCATATTATCTCAAAGCTCAAAAGGTAAGAAAACTTATTAAAAATGATTTTGATGAAGCATATAAAAAAGTTGATGCAATTTTGACACCATCGACACCAAGTTCAGCATTTAAAATAGGTGAAAAAACTAATGATCCAGTTTCTATGTATTTAAATGATATATTTACAGTACCAGTTAACTTAGCTGGTCTTCCAGGAATTTCTATCCCAGCAGGTCACGACTCTCGAGGTTATCCTTTGGGTTTACAAATAATAGGTAAAGCTTTTGATGAACAAAATATTTTGAATATTGCCTATGCTATGGAAGACAAAATAAATTTCAAAAATAAAATTACTGATTGGTGGATAAAATGAGCAAAAAAACTTCAGAATATTTGATTAATCGAAAAGATAATCAATATGAAGTTGTAATCGGTTTAGAAGTTCACGCTCAAGTGCTATCTGAGTCCAAATTATTTTCTACTTCTGCTACTAAATTTGGAGCTGAACCAAATACTCAAGTAAGTTTAGTCGATGCTGCATTCCCAGGAATGTTACCCGTTATTAATGAATTCTGTGTTAAACAAGCTATTAAAACAGGTATCGGTCTTAATGCAAAAATTAATAAACGATCAGTATTTGACAGAAAAAATTATTTTTACGCGGATTTACCTCAGGGATATCAGATCTCACAATTTAAAGATCCTATAGTAGGTGAGGGAAAAGTAATTTTAGATATGCCTGATGGACAAAAAGAAATTGGTATTGAAAGATTACATTTGGAGCAAGATGCAGGGAAAAGTATTCATGATCTTGACCCCCAGAATACGTTTGTAGATCTTAATAGATCAGGTGTAGCTTTAATGGAGATTGTAAGCAAACCAGATCTTAGATCTCCTGATGAAGTAAGTGCATATATTAAGAAATTAAGATCTATAATGAGATATCTTGGTACATGTGATGGAAATATGCAAGAAGGATCTTTAAGAGCTGATGTAAACGTTTCTGTAAGACCAAAGGGGTCAAAAGAATTTGGAACAAGATGTGAAATTAAAAATGTTAATTCTATTAAGTTTATGCAAATGGCTATTGAATATGAGGCAAATAGACAAGTTGATATGATCGAAGAGGGTGGGTCAATTGATCAGGAGACAAGACTGTTTGACACAAAAAAAAATGAGACAAGATCAATGAGATCAAAAGAGGACGCTCATGATTATAGATATTTTCCTGATCCAGATCTTTTACCATTAGAAGTTTCTGAAGAATTTATTAATGATCTTAAAAATGATATTCCAGAACTACCAGATGATAAAAAGAAAAGATTTATTGATGAATTTAAATTGTCACCATATGAAGCTAATATCTTAGTATCAGATATTGATACCGCAAAGTATTTTGAAGAAGTTGTTGCTAAAATGGGCAAGAACAAAGATATGAAATTAGCAGTTAATTGGATTACAGGAGAATTGTTTGCCATTTTAAATAATAAGAATTTAGAAATTTCTCAAAGCCCAATAAGTGCAAAGAATCTAGCAATATTAGTAAACTTGATTAAAAATGGAACGATTTCGGGAAAGATAGCAAAGACAGTATTTGAATTAATGCTAGATGGAGACAAGGATCCTCAAAAGATTGTTGAGGAAAAAGGATTAAAACAACAAAGCGATCCAAAGGCATTAGAAGCTTTAATTGATAAAATAATCAATGACAACAGGGAAAAGGCTATAGAATATAAACAAGGTAAAGAGAAATTATTTGGATTTTTTGTTGGACAAGCGATGAAAGCCTCTGGTGGTAAAGCTAACCCTCAATTAATTAATGAGATCTTAAAGAAAAAATTATAAGGTTATGGGTTCTGACCTTAACATTACTAAACAATTACAAGATTATATCTTAAAACATGGTTTAAAACTTCATCCTATTCAGAAAGAAATAATAAATTACAACTTAAAATTGGGAGATGTTAAAAGGATGCAAATATCAATCTCTCAATGTCAATTTCTTCATTTAATTATAAAAGTTTCTAAGATTAAAAAAGTACTAGAGATTGGAACTTTTACAGGTTTAAGCACATTGTCTATGGCATTAGCTTTAC
>CACOCL010000037.1 GCA_902625825.1 uncultured Pelagibacteraceae bacterium
CGTGGGTTATGCTTCCTATTATGGATGGGTTTGCAAAATATTTAAGCTCAGATTTACCAGTTTTACAAATTACATGGGCAAGATATTTTTTTACTGTTACTTTTACTTTTCCTATCATGTTTTTCTTTTTTAGAAAAAATCTTGTTTGGACTGATAAACCTAAACTACAATTTATAAGAGGTTTAATTCTTTTAACTGCTAATATTTGTTTTTTTTATGCAATTTCTGTAATTTCTTTAGCAAAAGCATTAACTCTAGCCTTTGTTGCTCCTCTAATTGTTACAGCTTTTTCACCAGTTTTTTTAGGTGAGAAGGTAGGATTTAGAAGATGGTCTGCAGTAATTATCGGTTTTATAGGTTCTTTAGTAGTTATAAGGCCAGGATTTGTTGAAATTAATTTAGCAAGTATAGCCGCACTTGGAACAGGTATAATGTATGGATTTTATTTAATTATTACTCGTAAATTAAGCACTTCAGATAATCCTTTATTAACTTTATTGTTAACTGGTGTAGTAGGGGCCATAATAATCTCGACTGTAATGCCTTTTGTGTGGGTTAAACCTACATTGAATCAATGGTCTATGATGGCTGCAATAGGCATATTTGCCTGTATAGGACATTTATTTCTTATATTATCTCTAAAATACGCTGATGCCTCTAAATTAGCTCCATTTAGCTACTTTGAGATCATTACAAACATCATTATAGGTTATTATTTCTTTAGTGATTTCCCTGATAATTGGACTTTTTTAGGATTATTCATTATCGTTTTAAGTGGTATCTACATATCAAGAAGAGAGAATTTGATTAAAAAAGTATAATAATAGGTGTGATTTATTTACCAATGTTTAAAGTATTACATTAAGTATAATAGTTAAACTATTGTTTTTATTGTATTTTATTAAAAATATAAAAACCCTAAATTAAATAATAATTTGAATTATTTAATATTAAATTACTTTAATATGCTGTGTAAGAATTTGAATTTTTGGCAAATTATTAAAAACTTTAAATAATCCTTTAAAATAGGGTCTTTTTTCCGATCATGGTTATAAAAATTCACTAAAAATAGGGCAGTCTAAAAGCATTGGTATAGTTGAATAGTAGAGAGATGCACTAATTGAATATAGCATTTAAACGCCCATAGAGGGGTCTATTTTTAGTATAGTGTCATACATGGTACAACTGAAGGGTGAATTATGTTATTTAGGAATAAATCACGTAAAAAGGTAAAAAAACGTTGATTTTACTTACTTTTTTAACCTTAAAAAGCTTTAAAATAGAGCTAAATCACTACTTTTTCTGATCTTAGTAATTTGAGCTTTTGCTTAATTCCACCTCTACCAGAGTAGCCTCCAAGAGCTCCATCGGACCTAATCACTCTATGACAGGGTATTTTTGGAGCATATGGGTTTTTAGCACAAGCATTAGCCACTGCACGAGCAGATTTAGGGCTTTTTATTCCAATAGCCACCTGTTTATAGGTTTTTACCTTACCTTTTGGTATTGTTTTAAGGTATTTCCAGACTTTTAATTGAAATTTCGTTCCCTGCACTAATTTTTTATCGTGGAATTAATAAAATTATGTAACTTATAAAAAATATAATAGCCATTACAGACAAAAATATCGTGTTAAAGCTCTTACCAGTGTTTCTATACTGAATGAAAGTCAATATAACAAAACCTATTGAGCTTATTAAGAACCATACAGCAGGTATTTCGCCATCAATAGAGCCCATATATTATCCTTTCTTTATTTATCAAAAAGTTTTGTAACAACTGCTGCAACTCCAATCCAGATAATTATCCATGGAAGTTTAATTATCCATACAGGCATAAAATTTTTATTTTATATGTATTGACATTAAAAATCACTTAATATATAAGTTCCGATAATTAATGGTTATCGGAAAAATATATGAATGAGTTAATAACTGATGTTAAAAACCTAGAAATAGAAACTTTAAAGAATTTAAAAAATTCAAAGGCTCATAACACTTTAAGAGCTTATCAAGCTGATTTTAAAGATTTCTCTGCATTTTGTGCTAAGAATGGATTAAATTCATTACCAAGTGAACCAAAAATTCTAGCAATTTACCTTACTCATCTTAGCTCATTTTCAAAGTATAGCACTTTAAAAAGGAGATTGGCCTCAATAAACGTTATCCATAAATTAAAAGGTCATTATATAGATATAAAACATCCAATAATTACTGAAAATTTAATGGGTATAAAACGGAAAATGGGCGTTAAACAAACTGCTAAAAAACCGTTACTAATCAACGATTTAAAATCTATAATTAAAGTAATTGATGAAGTAAAAAATAACTCTAAGAGATTACAAAACAAAGCATTATTGCTAATTGGATTTTCTGGTGGATTTAGAAGATCCGAACTAGTCTCAATAGAGTATGATGATTTAGATTTTGTTACAGAAGGTGTTAAAATAATTGTTAGACGATCAAAAACTGATCAAACTGGCCTAGGAATGACAAAAGCTATCCCCTACTTTGATAATAAAGATTATTGTCCAGTTACATCTCTTAAAAACTGGATCAATTTTTCAAAAATAAATAATGGCAAAATATTTAATATATCTGACAAAACTGTAGCTTTAACAATTAAAAAGTACGCTTTATTAGCTGGATTAGACCACAATAGATATGCAGGACACAGTTTAAGATCTGGTTTCGCGACATCAACTGCAGAAACTGGAGCTGATGAGAGAAGTATAATGGCAATGACAGGTCATAAAACAACACAAATGGTTAGAAGATATATCCAAGAATCAAATTTATTTAAAAATAACGCTTTGAATAAAATTAAAATCTAAATCGATATCCAATCTTTTGGCCAAAAATTTTCATTATTCGATGGATTTAGATTAGATGGTCTAATACAAATTTTATCTGAATTTTTATTTAACCATGCCCCCCACCAATGAAATGAA
>CACOCL010000038.1 GCA_902625825.1 uncultured Pelagibacteraceae bacterium
TTTTTTCATATAGGATAATCTTCATCTTGTTTTTCATATTTTTCATAGCTATTGCTATTATCAGCCCGGGCATACCCCCACCGGTTCCTAAATCACAGGTTGTATTACAATTTAAATCAACAATATCAATGATTTGCGCACAATCTATTATATGCCTTTCTCTTATAGCCTTTTTTTCAAAGATTTTTTTACTAATTATGTTAATTTCCCTATTTTTTTGCTGAATCATAGATATTAAGCTTTCTAACTCATTACAAGTTTCACGTGAAACATTCAGATTGGAAATTTTGGAGTATGAATTTAAAATTATATTATCCATTAAGCTATATGCTTAATAGACTTTCTTTTGACATGTGACAACAAAATATATACAGCTGCTGGCGTAATTCCATCGATTCTTAATGCTTGGCCCATAGTTTTTGGCTTTATTTCTTTAAATTTGGCCTTAACTTCATTAGAAAGGCCTGAAAATTGATCGTAATCAATATTATCAGGGATTATTAAATTCTCATCCCTTTTGAAAGCTAAAATATCAGCCTTTTGTTTTTTCAAATAACCTCTGTAATGTGAATTAATTTCAATTTGTTCGTCAATATCAGTCCCGTGATTTAGAATTTCAGGCCATATATCCCTAATTTTACTCATGTTGACTGATTTTTGAGTTAAAATTTCTTCAGCTGATCGAAATACACCATCTTTAGCTATTTTAATTCCAAATTTCTCTGCTTTTGACGGAGAAATACTCAAATTAGACATTTGCAACGATATTTTGCTTAATTTTTCAAATTTATCCTCAAATATCTCTTTTCTATTATTAGAAATTAAACCAATATTAATTCCTTTATGAGTAAGTCTTAAGTCTGCATTATCCGATCTAAGACTTAATCTATATTCAGCTCTAGATGTAAACATTCTATAAGGTTCAGCAACACCTTTGGTTACTAAATCATCAATCATTACCCCAATATATGCATCTGATCTATCTAGGATAAAGGGCTCCATTTTTTTATGTGAGAGGGCAGCATTAATCCCAGCTATAAGGCCTTGAGCAGCAGCCTCTTCATATCCTGTCGTTCCATTTATTTGACCCGCTAGGTATAGATTCCTTATTTTTTTTGTCTCCAAGGTTAAAAAAAGTTCTCTTGGATCAATATAGTCATATTCTATAGCATATCCAGGCCGTATAACTTTAACATTATCTAAACCATTGATATTATTGAGTATTTCATATTGCACAACCTCAGGTAGTGATGTCGATATGCCATTTGGATAAATAGTGTAGTCATTAAGACCCTCTGGCTCTAAAAATATCTGGTGTCTAGTCTTATCGGCAAATTTTACTATCTTATCTTCTATTGAAGGACAATATCTTGGACCAACACCTTGTATATTACCAGAGTACATTGCACTCTTGGATAAATTTTTTTCTATGATCTTATGAACCTTTTCATTAGTATAAGTCATAGAGCACGATACTTGTTTGTTTTGATTTTTTTTTGTTAAGAAAGAAAAAAAATAAGGATCATCATCTGCAAATTGTTTTTCTAATTTTTCAAAATTAATAGTTCTAGAATCTAGTCTTGGTGGTGTCCCAGTTTTTAGTCTACCTATTTTAAATTTATATTTTTTTAATTGTTCACTTAAACCAGTGCTTGGTTTTTCATTGAAACGACCAGCAGGAGTTCTTTTATCACCAATATGTATCAGACCGTTTAAAAATGTGCCAGTTGTGAGTATTAACTTGGCGCAACTTACTTTTTTACCCTGAGATGTTAAAAACCCACTTATTTCATTATTATTAAAAATAAACTTAATTACAGGATCAGAAAAAATCTTTAAATTACAGTAGTTTACAAGTTTTTCTTGCATAAATTTACGATATAATGATCTGTCTGATTGAGTTCTTGGTCCTCTTACTGCTGGACCTCTACTTCTATTTAACAGTCTAAACTGTATTCCAGACTTGTCAGCAACCTCACCCATAACCCCATCTAGAGCATCAATTTCTCTCACCAAATGACCTTTTCCTAAACCACCAATGGCAGGATTACATGACATTTCTCCTATAGTATTTTTATTGTGAGTGAATAGAGCCGTGTTAGCTCCAAGTCGTGCGGATGCTGCTGCTGCTTCACAGCCTGCATGACCTCCACCGATTACTACTACATCAAAAGATAAATCTTTTTTCATGATGTAAATTTATATTTGATTACGATTTTTACAAGATTTGAGTTTCGTTGCTTAAATAAGCGTTATTTATCAACAAAAATCACCAAAAAAGGGCTAAAAATCCAGGAAATTTGAAATTATTTTCCAATACAAAAATCGTTGAAAATACTACCTAATATCTCCTCTACATCAACTTTTCCAACAATCATGCCTAATTGTCTTGTAGCAAGTCTTAAATCCTCAGCAGCCTTATCAAAATCATTTCTATCATTCTTGTCTGCAAAATTTTTCAAATGATCGACACACTGAATCAAATGCTGTCTATGTCTTTCCCTGGTAATTAAGATATCTTCCTCAGATATAAATTTATTTTTTAAACTCTCTTTTATTTTTTTTATCAACTTATCGATGTTCAAATTGTCTTTTAAAGAG
>CACOCL010000039.1 GCA_902625825.1 uncultured Pelagibacteraceae bacterium
GAATTTTGATGCAATAATAAATTCAAAAATTGATATGCCTTCACCGCTATGTGTAGATATCGAAACAGCTTCAATATGTGATTTGGCTTGTCCTCATTGTTTTAGAGATCATATAATTACACCAGACAAAATAATGAAAGAGAGTCTTTATAAAAAAATAATTGACTCGATCACAAAATTTAAAGTCCCATCTATAAAACTAAATTGGAGAGGAGAGCCATTACTTAATCCTAAACTGTATGATTTTATAAAATATGCAAAAATTCAAGGCATCCTTGAAATAATAATAAATACAAATGCCACAAAATTAAACAGGGAAAATGGTATTAAATTGATTAAGTCTGGAATAGATGAAGTTGTTTTTTCCTTTGATGGAGGTACTAAAAAAACTTACGATAAAATGCGTCCAGGTAGGTTCAATAAGAATAAATTTGAAAATGTTTATGAAAATATAAAAAACTTTGACCAAATTAAAAAAGAGTTAAATTCAAAATTTCCTATAACCAAAATTCAAATGGTATTAACAGAAGATACAAGAGAGGAAATAGAAGATTTCCATAATTTGTTCAAAGACTGTGTAGATGATGTGACAGTAATTCATTACCATGAGAGAGGAGGCCAATTTAATCAACTAAAAAAAGAAACAAAAAATAAATTAGATGATTACTTGAAAAAAAATGATTTACCAAAAGATACTCCTTATCTAGTAACAGCAGATGAAAAAATTTTTATTTCATCAAAAAGAAAGGCATGTTCTCAGCTTTTTCAAAGAATGATGGTCACTTATGATGGCAAGGTGGGCATGTGTTGTCATGATTGGGGTGCTCAACATTGTGTTGGCTATGTAGATGAAGAAGCTTATAAAGAAGAAGAAATTATTTCAAAATTGGAAGACTCGATTAAATCAAACAAAAAAGGTTTTGAATTATTGCAGAATGCAAAGAAACCAAAAATTTACCGCCAAACACCAAAAAAAATAGACGATATTATGGATATTTGGGTCAATGAAGAATTTCAAAGAGTAAGAAGTATACATTCAAGAAATGATTCAAATCAAATTGAAATGTGCAAAACATGTGTTTTTGTTGATACTTACGATTGGCAACCAATTTAATATATAATTTATTGAGATTCTTAATATGAGCAAATATAAGTTTGATGTTACGATCGCAATATTAAACTATAATGGGTTAAAATATTTAGATAGAGCTATAAGGTCATCACTAGATCAAATTTTAAGTCATAAAACACATCAAGTAATATTAGTTGATGATTATTCATCAGACAATTCTCTTTCTTACTTAAAAAAAAATCCTTTACTAAAAAAATTAATTAAAATTTATAAAAATAAAAAAAATATGGGTGCAGGATTTTCTTCAAATTTAGCAGTTCAAAAAGCACAGGGTAAATATTTTATGAGAGTTGATGCAGATGATTTTTTAAGCAGGTACGCTATAGAAATTATGACTGAAATATTAGATAATAATGATGATATTGGATATGTGTATTGTGATCATCATAGAACAGATGAATTTGGTTTTAAGACAAAAGTGGTTAAACTAAACACTAAAAAAAAACTCTACGCACATGGGGCTGGAATATTATTTAGGACTGATTTAGTTAAAAGGGTTGGAAATTACAATAAAAAGCTAAGAGAAGCAGAAGATCATGATTTAATTTTAAAACTCAATAAAATTTGTAAAGGTTTTCATTTACCATTGCCACTTTACAGGTATTACATTCATGGTAAAAATATTTCAGTGCTTGGTGATAGGAAAAAATACATAAAAAAATATATAGAAAATGACAAAAAATTTTAAAATAGGTAATGTTAATTTTTCTGAAAAAAAATGTGTTCTTATAGCTGAGGCAGGTGTCAATCATAACGGTAGTTTGAAAATTGCTGAAAAACTCATTAAAAAAGCAAAACAAGCAGGGGCGGATATAATTAAATTTCAAACATATAAAGCTGATAAGTTAGTAGTGAAAAAATCACCAAGATTTTGGAATTGGTCAGGTGAGGTAAAAAAAAAGGGAACCCAATATGATTCATATAGCAGACTAGATAATTTTAATAGGAAAGAATATCAAAAACTAATTAGCCTTTGCAAAAAATATAAAATAGAATTTATGTCTACCCCATTTGATGAGGAAGCGGTGGATATGTTATTGGATATAGGCATGAAAGGATTTAAAGTAGCTTCGTGTGATTTAAATAATTTTCCTTTACTTGAAAAAATTGCTAAAACAAAAAAACCAATTTTACTTTCCACAGGAGCTTCTAATCTTGATGAAATAGAAAAAACAGTTAATTTTCTAGAGAAAAAAGGTGTGCGTAAAATTTGTATAATGCAATGCACACTAAGTTATCCAACAAAAAAAGAGGATGCTAATTTGAGTGTATTGCTAACTTATAAAAAAAAATTTAAGAAATATTTAATTGGTTTAAGTGATCATACTTTAGGGATTAATGTACCAATTTCATCTGTTCATTTTGGTACAAGAGTAATTGAAAAACATTTCACAGTAGATAAAACTTTAA
>CACOCL010000040.1 GCA_902625825.1 uncultured Pelagibacteraceae bacterium
CACTCACAACCACAAATAAAGTTGTTTTAGCTGGTGAAGTTAGAGGGCCACAGTTTAAAAAAGATGACTTAATTCATAAAGTAAGAGAGTGCATTAAAGATATTGGTTATGATCAAGATGGTTTTACTTGGAAAGAGGCAACAAAAGTAGAAAGTCACCTTCATTCCCAGTCTTCTGACATTGCAATGGGTGTAGATTCTTCTGGAAATAAAGATGAGGGTGCTGGTGATCAAGGAATTATGTTTGGTTATGCATGTAATGAAACAGAAGTTTTAATGCCAGCTCCAATTCATTATTCACATAAAATTCTTAGGTTAATGGCTGAAGATAGAAAATCTGGGAAATTAAAAAATATTGAGCCAGATTCTAAGAGCCAAGTTACTTTTGAATATATTGATGGAAAACCTGCTAGAGTAAAATCGGTTGTTATATCCTCACAACATTCAGCAGATATCAATCAAGATCAAGTAAGAAGTTTATTAAGGCCATATATGATAGACTCTATTCCTGATAAATTCATGGATGGTTTTAATGAAGAAGAATTTTATGTAAATCCAACTGGAAATTTTGTTATTGGTGGACCAGATGGTGATTGTGGTCTTACAGGAAGAAAAATTATTGTAGATACATATGGAGGTGCGGCACCACATGGCGGGGGAGCTTTTTCTGGTAAAGACCCTACCAAAGTCGATAGGTCAGCCGCTTATGCCGCAAGATATATAGCAAAAAATGTAGTTGCTTCAAAAATAGCTGATAAATGTTTAATACAATTAGCTTATGCAATCGGCGTCTCGAAACCTTTGTCGATTTACATAAATTTATTCGAAAATGACCCTGATAAAAATAGATTTGTTCTTGAAAAAATTAGAGAAAATTTTGATTTAAGCCCTAGAGGTATAAGAGAGATGTTAGGTTTAAACAAACCTATATATGAAAAAACATCAGCGTATGGCCACTTTGGAAGAAAACCCGAGAAGGATGGTTCATTTTCTTGGGAAAATGCAGATAAAACAAACATTTTTTTAAAATAGTTTCTATTGAATAATTAAAAAACTTTAATATATTCCACGTACATTGTTGAATTATCAAAATGGGCCTTGGCCCATTTTTTTTTGGAGAAAACAAAAGCATGTTAAATAAAAGAGCTGATAAATTAGAATTACTAAGAATAGCTGAGGCTGTAGCCTTGGAGAAATCTATTGATAAGGAGTTAATAATTTCTTCAATGGAAACAGGAATCGCTAAAGCTGCAAAATCTAAATTTGGCCAAGATAATGAGATTAAGGTTTCAATTAATAGAGACAACGGTGATATCGAAATTTTTAGAAAACTAATAATTAAAGAAAAGCCAGAAAATTCGAATACAGAAATAAAACTTGAAGATGCAATTTTGATCAATCAATTAAATAAAGATAAAAGTATTGGCGATGAAGTTCTTCAGCCTTTGCCTTCATTTGATTTTGGAAGAATTGCAGCTCAAACAGCTAAACAAGTCATTAGCTTTAATGTTAGGGAAGCTGAAAGAGAGAGACAGTATAACGACTTTATAGATAAAAAAGACACAATATTAAGTGGTATTGTTAAAAGGTTAGAATTTGGGAATGTGATTGTAGATCTAGGAAGAACTGAAGCAATCATACAAAAAAATGAACTTATACCTAGAGAAAATATTAAACCAGGTGATAGAATTAAAGCTTATTGTTATGACGTAAGAAAAGAACCTAGAGGTCAACAAATTTTTTTATCGAGAGCTCATCCAAAATTTATGGAAAAGCTGTTTGTACAAGAAGTGCCTGAAATTTATGATGGCCTAATTGAGATTAAATCTGCTTCAGACTTAGATAAAGCAAAATCTTCCAAATAACCTTGAATTTTTACTTTCTCTCCTTTAATCACATCGAAACCACCTGTCAGCTCATCTGATGCTAAATCTGCAAAATCAGTTAGATTTAGTATTTTTTGCTCTCCAAGGGTTACTAACATTCCTGGCGTTAAACCTTTGTGTTGAATTAAATCATCAGCTAAACCTAAATCTTTTATTCTTTTAGATATATCTTCTTGATCCTTCTCATAAAATTCTTTTGCTCGTTCAATTAAAGCAGTCGCAGTATCTTTTTCTATACCTTCGATTTTTGCAAGGTCTTCTTTATTACTATCTTTGATGTCATCAATAGTGGAAAAACCCTCAGCTACAAGAAGTTGTCCCAAAGTTTCATCAAGTTCTAAATTTTTTACAAAATTATCCGTTTTCTCCTTAAATTCTTGCTGCCTTCTTTCAGAATCCTCTTGGTCAGTCATAATGTTAATTTCATAGTTTAAAAGTTTTGTAGCTAATCTTACATTCTGCCCTCTTCTACCAATAGCTTTGCTTAAATTTTCCTCTGTAAGTATTACAT
>CACOCL010000041.1 GCA_902625825.1 uncultured Pelagibacteraceae bacterium
ATTGCCTTTTATGGCCTTTTTTGTATTGTCCGCATTTTAAAATTAACAAGTAATAACTTAATAGGCTAACATGAACTCAACTGTCGAAACTATTCTTCTTTATACAATTGCTGCTGGTCTTTTATCTATCGTTTATGGATACTTTACAGGCAAAAATATTTTAAATTCAAATGCAGGAAATTCAAAAATGCAAGAAATTGCTTCTGCAATTCAAATTGGTGCTAAAGCATATTTAGCAAGACAGTACAAGACTATTGCCATAGTTGGTATAGTAGTTTTAGTAATTGTAAGTTTTGCATTTAGTCCTCTTGTAGGATTAGGTTATTTAATTGGAGCTACATTATCAGGAATAGCTGGTTATGTTGGTATGTTAGTATCAGTTGAAGCAAATGTAAGAACCGCAGAAGCCTCTCGAAAAGGTCTAGCATCTGGATTGTCTGTGGCATTTAAATCTGGAGCAGTGACTGGAATGTTAGTTGCTGGTTTAGCGTTATTAGCCATTGCTGTTTATTATTATTTATTACTAAAATTTAAAATTGAAGAGAGAGAAATCGTAAATGCATTAGTAGCATTAGGGTTTGGAGCATCTTTAATTTCAATTTTTGCTAGGCTGGGTGGTGGAATTTTTACAAAAGGAGCTGACGTGGGAGCTGATTTGGTAGGTAAAGTTGAGGCTGGAATCCCAGAGGATGATCCTAGAAATCCAGCAGTCATAGCAGATAACGTTGGTGATAACGTTGGAGATTGTGCGGGAATGGCGGCTGATTTGTTTGAAACTTATGCTGTAACTATAGTTGCAACAATGGTTTTATCGTCAATCTTCTTTCCTGGGGATATGTCAATGATGATCTATCCTTTAACAATTGGTGGAGCTTGTATACTAACTTCTATCATTGGTACATTTTTTGTTAAACTTGGTAGAAGCAAGAATGTAATGAATGCTTTGTACAAAGGTTTTGTTGTCTCAGCTATTGCATCCCTAGCAATACTTTATCCAGTAACAGATTTTGTTTTAGGTTTAGAAAAAACTTATAATTTAAACAATAATTCTTTTCAGGGTATTAGCTTATATTATTGTGGAGTAATAGGACTTGTTATAACTGGTCTTTTAATATGGGTAACTGAATATTACACTGGAACTAATTATAGACCAGTAAGAAGTGTCGCAAAATCTTCAACCACAGGTCATGGAACAAACGTGATTCAAGGATTAGCAATTTCTTTAGAAGCCACGGCTATTCCGGCTTTAATAATTGTAGCAGGAATTTTGCTAACTAATCAGATAGCCGGACTTTACGGTATTGCTATTGCTGTAACAACTATGCTTGCTTTAGCAGGTATGGTCGTTGCACTTGATGCCTATGGTCCTGTCACAGATAATGCTGGCGGTATTGCTGAAATGTCAAAACTCCCAAATAATGTCAGAAAAACTACCGATGCTTTGGATGCAGTTGGAAATACTACAAAAGCAGTTACAAAAGGTTATGCAATTGGATCGGCTGGTTTAGGTGCTTTAGTTCTTTTTGCAGCTTACACAGAGGACATAAAACACTTTTCAAAAGTTGCTGGATCAAAACTTGAGGGAATTGTTGTAACTTTTGACTTATCTAACCCTTATGTAGTTGTAGGATTATTAATTGGTGGAATGCTTCCTTATTTATTTGGCTCAATGGGAATGCAGGCTGTCGGTAGAGCAGGTGGTGCAGTTGTTATTGAGGTAAGAAGACAATTTAAGAAATTCCCCGGTATAATGAAAAGAAAACAAAAGCCTGATTATGCTAAACTAGTCGATCTATTGACTGTTGCTGCAATTAAAGAAATGATTATACCATCATTACTACCGGTCTTATCTCCAATAGTTTTATACTTTGTGATTTTAACGATAGGTGGTCAGGTAGCAGCTTTAGCTTCTGTGGGAGCAATGTTGTTAGGCGTAATCATAACTGGATTATTTGTTGCTGTTTCAATGACAGCAGGTGGAGGAGCTTGGGATAATGCTAAAAAATTTATTGAAGATGGAAATCATGGTGGTAAAGGTTCAGAGGCTCACAAAGCTGCTGTAACTGGAGATACTGTCGGAGACCCATATAAAGATACAGCAGGGCCAGCAGTAAACCCAATGATAAAAATAACGAATATTGTAGCTTTATTATTGTTAGCAGTTATAGCTGGATAATTATTTTTTGATCCTTTTTTTTCCAAGAGGATCATCAATTCTTTGTCTAAGAGAATAAAGAAAGTTGTATATAAAAGATTTTTTTGAATATGAAACTTCAGTTATCTCTTCATCAAAACTAATATTTTGCATATCTTCTTTATTATAGAATTT
>CACOCL010000042.1 GCA_902625825.1 uncultured Pelagibacteraceae bacterium
ACAATTTACAGATGCAAAATTTTTTTCTAAAAGAGTTTTTCCAATAAACATACCAAGCCCTAGACCAATTTTACTTTTATTTTTCTCCTTCAGCGATTTTAAATATGGTTCTCCAATTTTTGAAATAATATCATTTGGATAACCCTTGCCATCATCTTCAATAGTAATTTCAGTTAAATTAGCATCGCTTTTTAGGCTAATAAAAACCTTCTTAGAGCTAAATTTATTAGCATTTCCAATAAAGTTTCTTAATCCATAAACTATTTCGATTGATTTAGTAATTTTTTTTGAATTAAGATCTTGATCAAAATTTAAAACAAAGTCTTTATTACTTGTCTCTTTGAAAGAAGATACAATTTCTTTAATATAATCTCTCATAGTAAGATTTTCGTCTATAAACTCATCCTCCTGATTGGGTTCTAATGATAATTTTTTTAAAATCTTATTACATCTTTCGACTTGACTAGATAATAATTCTATATCTTGCATAACATCTTTTTGATTTTTAAATTGTTTTAAAAGTTCTTGAGTAATTATTTTAATAGTAGATAGTGGTGTACCAAGAGAGTGTGCTGCAGCGGCGGCCTGGCCACCCAGTGACAACATTTCGTGCTCTTTTGCCATTACCTCCTCCATTTTTTTTAAAGCTTCTTTCCTTAGCCTAGATTCTGCACCAAAAATAATTGCAAAATAATTTAAAAAAATTGTCGCTACTATTAATGCAACGGGTATTGAATAATAATAGTAAGGACTAACATGAAAATGAATATTAAGTGGATAGGGCAGCTCTTCAGAAAAAAATGTGAGAAAAATAATCATTAAGATTGTAGTTGAGACTAAAAGTATGTTTGTTCTAAAGCCTAAATTGGATGATGCAAAAACACTAGGGATTATAAGAAAAATTATAAATGGATTGAGAATTCCTCCAGTCAAATAAATCAATGATCCTAATTGAAATATATCTATAATTAAGAAAATTAAAGCTGATCTATCAGACAACTGAGTTTTTTTATAAATAATAACTAGATAAATATTACTAAGTATCCCCAAACAAATAATCAAATTAGAACTTAAAAAATTAAAATTAAAATTAAAATAAAAATAAACTATATAAACAGATAATAACTGACCAATTATACCAATCCATCTCAACGAGATATATGTTGATTTTTTTAAAGAATAAGATTTTGAAGTTTCAAAAAACTTCATTTTTTAAATATCTAAATTTTGAACATTAATTGCATTCGATATAATAAAGTCTTTTCTAAGAGCCACATCGTTGCCCATTAAGGTATGTATCAAATTTTGGTCTTTTTTGTTATCTTTTGAATATTGTACTTGAAGCAAATTTCTAGTTTCTGGGTCTAAAGTTGTATTCCATAGTTCTTCAGGATTCATTTCCCCAAGTCCCTTGAATCTTTGTATATTCATCTTAGATTTTTCAATTTCTAATTCTTTAATAAACTCTTTAGATCCTTTTTTAATTTTCTTAAAATCTTTGTTGTTATTTACTATGTATTCTTCAAGTTCTTTTTCATCTTTAATATAAATTCCTTTGGTTCCCTTATTTATTTTAAATAGCGGTGGTTGAGCTAAGTAAATATATCCATTCTGAATTAATTTATTAAAAGGTTTGTTATTAAAAAAGGTTAAAAGCAAAGCTCTAATATGTGAACCATCAACATCCGCATCAGTCATTATTATTATTTTTCCATACCTTAAATCTTTTAAGTCTATCTCTTGTGATTTAGGGTCAAGACCAAGTGCATTAATTAATGTGACGATTTCATTAGATGAAATCATTTTAGAAAGTGCTTTTGTTCTTTGATCAGCTCCATTTTTATTTACGCTACCATTTTTTTTTATTTCTAACTCCTCTACATAAGTATTTAAGATTTTTCCTCGTAAAGGTAAAACAGCTTGATTAGCCCTATTTCTTCCTTGTTTAGCAGAACCACCTGCTGAATCTCCCTCAACTATAAACAACTCTGTACCATCTTGTTTACCGATTTGACAGTCCGCTAGTTTTCCAGGAAGTCCACTTAATTCTAATGCACCTTTCCTTCTAACACTTTCTCGAGCTTTTCTTGCTACATCTCTTGCTAAAGCAGCTTGTATAATTTTTGCTAAAATTATCTTGGATACTGACGGATTTTGGTCAAACCAAATAGATAATTTTTCATTTATAATTGTCTCGACAATGTTCCTGACCTCGGATGAAACAAGTTTATCTTTTGTTTGAGATGAAAATTTAGGGTCTGGAATTTTAGTAGAAAGGACA
>CACOCL010000043.1 GCA_902625825.1 uncultured Pelagibacteraceae bacterium
ATAATAATTATTAAGTGATTCAACTAAACTGATTTGATTTTTGTTAATTTCAAAATTATTGATTTCACAATAATCCAAAAACAATTTTTTTAGTCTCATTTCTTTTTAAAATTAATACCATAGTCAGACCTAGGACCTTTTCTAAGTCCAAATGGTCCTGTTATAAAAATTGTCATGGGATTTGTGCCTTTTTTTAAATCAACTCTATGATAAGCATTGGCTGACCGAAAACCAATATAACCTGGCTTTCTCCAAAATTTTCCCTTACTTGTTGTTTCCCAATATCCTCCTCGTAAAATAATAGTAATATATGGACATAGATGGTTATGTATCCCATCTCCATGATCGTCAGCTAACATTTCATGTATTAAAATATTGAACGGAAACCACTTTGGTCGATTTCTAAATAAAACATAATATCTATTCATCCAAGGTTTAGCTTGATCAAACCTTGGGTGTGAAGGGCCTCTATCCAAAACGACTTTTTTGCGACCAATTTTTTCTAAAAATTTTAAAAGCATTAATTTAATTTTATTACTGAGTTATCCTTAATTACAAATAAATCATTTTGCATGGCAAAGGGTCTTGATATTTTTTCATTATCTATTTTAAGCACAGAAATAGTTTTACCCAAATTTATATCTACAATTAAGATTCTTCCATTAGATGTTGAAAGATAAATTTTATCTAATCCTATTAAAAAACCACTTGGTTTAATTTTTGTTCTTTTTTTTGATTTAAAATTTTTAAACAAATCTGTAATTTTAATAATATTTCCAGAATTTTTATCAATTATTATTAAATAACCCTCTAATGAAACTGTAAAAATAAGATTATCAACGATTACTGGTCTAATATTTGAATTTATTTTATTCTGCCAATTAAAACTTCCTGTCTCAATGTCAATTGAGAAAAATTGATTTTTATTATTTGAAAAAAATAAACTTTTATCATCAGCGACTATATCTGAAGTTTTGAGAGAATAAGCTGACTCAACTATTTTTGTACTTTGTGTTGGTAACTGCCAAATCATTTCACCTTTTTTTATATCTACAGCTGTGATATCTCCTACCGAATTATTAAAATATATTTTATCTTTAACAATTACTAAAGACAGTTTTTTTTGAGACCTTATTAAGGAATTGTCTGTTTTCACATTCCATAATTCTTCACCATTTTTAAGGGAAAAACATCTTAATGTATTTGAAAAGTCTATTGTAAAAAACATGTCTTTGTAAATTTTTACCTCTGAATTAAATGGAGCAATATTATTTTTTGACCAAATCAAATTCCCTGTTTTAGGATCTAAAAGGTAATACTTTGCAATATTATCTATGACTATTAAATATTCATCGTTACTTGAAAAATGTAAAATAGGGTTAAGTTTTTTTTCTGATTTTGAATAATAATTTTTTTTCCAATTTAATTTTGAATTTTGATTAAATTGTAAAATTGAACCTTTGTTATCAAAAAATATGACGTTTTTTTTATAAAAAGAAATTTCAGGTTCATATTGATGGAAATTTTTTATCTTCGAAAAATTATATCTTGATGATTTTTTAAGATCACTATTAAAATTAACCATCCCATCATTATTTAATAGTTTTAAAAGAGTGGTATTTTTGTTATTTGCATAATTTAGTTTTATTTTTAAACTTGAATTGAATTCATTTTGTACTTTTTTCTCCTGAGTAAATATCTCATTAAAATCTTTTTCTAATTTTATAGGTGTTGTTGATGTCCAAAACTTTGAATCTTTATTAAAAGAGCAGCCTATTAAGATTAAAGAATAAACTATTAAAAAAAATATTTTAATCACTTAAGTCTCTATTAAGTCTTTTCTGAGTTTCCTTGACAATGTCTTGATTTGCATTTTCAGTATTTAAAATCTTATTGAAAAATTCTTTTGATTTTTGTTTTTCATTTTTAGAATAATAATACTCAGCAATTAAATACAAAGCATGTGATTTCCACACACTCTCATTATTTGTTAAAGGTTTTAAATCTTCTAATAGTTCATTTTCTTCATAAATATCTGCATTAAAAAGAGCTTTTTTATAAATTATTAAATTTCTTATTTCATCGTCTAAGTCTGTTTTGTTTATTATAATATTAAAAAGATTATTAATTTCATCAGTTTCGTCTATAAGCTCATTATCAATTATAAAATAAAGCGATAAAGGTGAATAAGTTGGATCTTTTATTTTGATCAATTCAATTAGTTTTTCTTTAGTTCCTTCAATTTTCCCACTAGAATAATTAACTAAAA
>CACOCL010000044.1 GCA_902625825.1 uncultured Pelagibacteraceae bacterium
ACTTAAGCGCCACGCTCTATCTTCCAGATGTGAAGGAAAGATTTCCAGGTATTCTCCTCTTGCTCTGAAAGTTCCTCTGTAAAAGTTTTGATCATTACGCTTATATTGTAAAGCAACTAAAGACTTTATTATTTGTTCTCTATTGTAATCATAATTTTTTTGAAGCGTTAAGGTCATTTTACTATACGCCTCAACGGAACCTAATCCATAAATACAGGATACACTGGCAACTATAAGTACATCATCCCTTTCAAGAAGTGATCTTGTTGCTGAATGTCTCATTCTATCTATTTGTTCATTTATGGATGCCTCTTTTTCAATATATGTATCCGATCTGGGCACGTAAGCTTCAGGCGTGTAATAATCATAGTATGACACAAAGTACTCTACTGCGTTGTCTGGGAAGAATGTTTTCATTTCACCATAAAGTTGAGCAGCGAGAGTTTTGTTAGGAGCTAAAATCAAAGCAGGTCTATTTGTTGCCTCAATAACTTTTGCCATAGTAAAAGTTTTTCCCGATCCAGTTACTCCAAGTAATACTTGATTAAACTCTTCTTTATTTGCACCTTTAACTAATCTTTTTATTGCATCTGGTTGATCACCCGCAGGTTTAAAATCAGACTTAATTTTAAACTTTTTACCACCCTCAAGTTTTCCACTGATTTTTGGATTTTTACTCTGGATATCTGTAATTAAATCTTGATAAGTATTTTCCATATATTAAAGAAAGTAGTAGAATTAAATTATATTTCAATGAGCATAATATCAGACAGTTTAAAAAGAATTAAGCCATCGCCTACTATTGCAGTTACTCAGAAAGCAAGAGAATTAAGAGCAGCTGGAAAAGATGTAATAGGCCTTGGTGCAGGAGAGCCTGATTTTGATACTCCAGAGAACATCAAAGAAGCAGCTATACAAGCTATTAAAGAGGGAGACACTAAATACACTGCGGTTGATGGAACTCCAGCTTTAAAAAAAGCTATTGTTGAAAAATTTAAGAGAGAAAATAATTTAGATTTTACTTCAGACCAAATAACAGTTGGGACTGGTGGTAAACAAGTTTTATATAATGCCTTTATGGCAACACTTAATAAAGGTGATGAGGTAATAATCCCAGCACCTTATTGGGTATCTTATCCAGATATGGTTTTACTAGCAGGAGGAAAACCAAAGATAGTAAAGTGTGATGAAAAAGAAGGATTTAAGTTAACGGCAAAAAAACTTCAAAAAGCTATCTCCAAAAAAACAAAATGGTTAATTTTAAATTCACCGTCTAATCCGACTGGTGCAGGTTATACTAAAAATGAAATAGAGGATTTGGCAAAAGTTTTACTTAAAAATAAAAAAATTTATATACTGAGTGATGATATTTATGAGCATATAAAATATGATAATTTTAATTTCTTTACTATTGCTCAAATTTCAAAACTAAAAGACAGAACTCTAACAATGAATGGAGTAAGTAAGTCTTATGCGATGACTGGTTGGAGAATTGGTTATGCAGCTGGCCCTAAAGATATTATTAAAGCAATTGGAAAAATTCAATCTCAATCTACATCTAATCCTTCGTCTGTAAGTCAAGCTGCTGCAGTCGAAGCATTAAACGGAGTGCAGGATTTTATTCATGAGAGATCTAATGCATTTAAAGAAAGAAGAGATTTTGTAGTAAAAAGTTTAAATAATATTAAAGGAATAACTTGTTTAACACCCAATGGTGCTTTTTATGTGTTTCCAAGCTGCAAAGGTTTTTTAAATAAGAAAACAAAATTAAAAACAGATACAGATTTTGTTCAAAAATTACTCGAAAAATCTAATGTTGCAGTAGTGCAGGGTTCAGCCTTTGGATTAGAAGGTTATTTTAGGATTTCATACGCAACTTCAATGAAAAATTTACAAAAAGCTATGGAGAGAATTAAATCTTTTTGTGAAAGCTTATCCTAAGTAATACTATTTTTGATTTAATATTTTTTTAGCTGAGTCAGTTTTTTTTATCCATGATTTAGGAATAGTATCCACTCCTTTTAAAGCTGCAAAATAAGCTCCAATAAAATTAACTCTGGAACAATTACACCCTCCAGCCCTAATTGTTTTCAAAATTGCACTTTTATAATTTGTTGAATTAATAATTGAGTGAATTGAGCTAT
>CACOCL010000045.1 GCA_902625825.1 uncultured Pelagibacteraceae bacterium
GTAATAGTATATATATTAGCTACATTATTAAGCTCTTAATAATTCAATCATGAACATCCAAGAACTAAAACTTAAATCATCTGAACAATTAATTACTCAAGCAGAAGAGCTTGGCATAGAGAATGCCAGCACGCTTCGAAAACAAGAAATCCTATTTGCAATTTTAAAAAAAGTTGCGGAAAAAGAGGAGATTACAGGTGCCGGTGTTTTACAATTGCTTCAGGATGGTTTTGGCTTTTTAAGGGCAATGGAGTCAAATTATCTTCCGGGGCCTGATGATATCTATGTGAGCCCGAGTCAAATAAGAAAATTTGGTTTAAGAACAGGAGACACTGTGGAAGGACCAGTTAGAGCACCAAAAGAGGGTGAGAGATATTTTGCATTACTACAAGTTAGTAAAATTAACTTTGAAGAACCTGATAAATCTAGACACAAAATAGCTTTTGATAACTTAACACCACTTTATCCAGACAAACAACTTGTAATGGAGGTTGAGATCTCTAAGCCAGAAAAAAAACAAGATTTAACACCAAGATTAATAGATTTGGTTAGTCCAATTGGAAAGGGACAAAGATCAATTATTATCTCTCCTCCAAAGGCTGGAAAAACAATGATCTTACAAAGTATTGCTAATTCAATAGCTAAAAATTATCCGGAATGCTATTTGATTGTATTATTAATCGATGAGAGACCCGAAGAAGTGACAGACATGCAACGAACAGTAAAAGGTGAAGTTATAAGTTCGACTTTTGATGAACCTGCTCAACGTCACGTTGCAGTAGCCGAAATGGTAATCGAGAAAGCAAAAAGATTAACAGAGCATAAAAAAGATGTCGTAATTCTGTTAGACTCAATAACTAGATTAGGAAGGGCTTATAATGCTGTAATACCGAGTTCAGGTAAAGTACTAACAGGTGGTGTCGACGCAAATGCTTTGCAACGACCAAAAAGATTTTTTGGTGCTGCTAGAAATATTGAAGAAGGTGGATCGTTAACTATAATCTCTACTGCATTAATTGATACTGGCAGTAGAATGGATGAGGTGATATTTGAAGAATTTAAAGGAACAGGAAACAGTGAAACTGTTCTAGATAGGAAAATTGCTGATAAGAGAATTTATCCAGCAATCGATATCACTAAATCTGGAACAAGAAGAGAAGAATTACTTTTTGATAAAAATGATTTACAAAAAATGAATGTTTTAAGAAGAATAATTGCTCCTATGGGCACAATGGATGCAATTGAATTTATTAGTTCAAAATTAAAGGATACTAAAAATAATGCAGAATTTTTCAATTCTATGAATAAGCCTGCATAATAAATAATGTCTTCGCAAAGCAGTGATCAAAGAATTTTGATTGATAAAGCTTTGCAACTTCATAAAAAGGGTAAAGTACAAGAAGCCATCAAATCTTATTCAGAATTATTAGACAAAGATAAAAATAATTCTCAACTGTTATTTCTTTTAGGGACTGCTCTAATACAAATAAAAGATTTTAAAAGAGGAATTGATTATCTAAAAAAATGTTTGTCTTTAAAACCAAATAATGCCTCAGCTTATAGTAATTTGGGCAATGCCTATAAGGAACTTCTTCAATACGAGGAAGCATTAAAAAATTATGATGAAGCTATTAACATAAATCCTAATTTCGCAGATGCATTCAGTAATCGTGGAATTATCTTACAGGAAATGAAACGTTATGATGAAGCTCTTAAAAGTTACAATAGAGCCTTAGAGATTAAACCCGATCATTTTTTTGCTCATAACAATAAAGGCATTACTTTAAAAGATTTAAATCGACATGGTGAGGCCCTGGAAAGCTACAATAAAGCCATTGAAATTAATTCCTCATTTATTGAACCATACAATAATAAGGGCAATATTTTTAAAGATGCGAAGCAGTACGATAAAGCATTAGAAAACTTTCAAAAGATAATGAATTTAAATCCAGAATATAATTATAATTTAGGAAAAGTATTGCACACAAGTATGTTTTTGAGTGAATGGAAAAATTTTGATATTCTTAATAAAGAAATAGATAATGCTATTAAAAAAGAATTGTGTGCTATAGAGCCCTTTTCATTTCTTGGAATATCTGATGATCCAGCTCTCGAAA
>CACOCL010000046.1 GCA_902625825.1 uncultured Pelagibacteraceae bacterium
ATGCCAAAGACACAATTTTTCTTTTGCTAACTCCTTCCAGGGAAATTTTTCACCAGGGTCTTTTTTACGATTTGGGGATATATCCGAATGACCAAGAACGTTTTGATATTTAATCTTATATTTCTTAATTAAAAATCTTAATAATTTTTTTAACGACGAAATCTGATTTATAGAAAATTTTCTATAACCATAATCATGACCAGGATTATGCAATTCAATCCCTATCGAATGTTTATTTAAAGATTCTAAATTTTTCCAATTTGATACACCAGCATGCCAAGCAGTATATAAGTCTGGTACTAACCTTAAAGTCATACCATTATTTTTAATAAAATAGTGTGAACTTACTTTTGATTTTTCTTCACATAGCCTATTAATTGAGTCGTGCTCTTTTATCATTCCTGTGTAATGAATAATGATATATTTAATTAATTTCTTAGATCTTTTTGGTTGATCAAAATTAACCGAATAATTTGTTGACAAATTAAGGCCTATTTTTAAGCTCATTTTAATTAAATAGTTTATGTACTTTGTTTTTTTATATAATATAACGAGCACAATGTTTAAAAAAATTGTAATAATCATATTTACAACTTTGACGCTAACTATAAATGTAAACGCGTCTTCAGATGGTGATTTAATTTTAAAAAAAAATGAACCGTCAGAGATAGCTGATTGTTTTGAAAAGTTAAATAGAGGTATTTTTACATTCAATCAAGCATTGGATGGATTAGTTTTCAAACCTGTTGCAACCGTTTATAAAAAACTGCCATCACCAGTAAAAGCAGGTGTCAGTAATTCTTTAAATAATTTAACAAATTTGGTAACAATACCAAATAATTTACTTCAAGGAGATTTTTCTTTAGCAGGGGTAAATTCTGGAAGATTTTTAATTAATTCAACAGTGGGTATTCTTGGCTTTATTGATGTTGCAGAATATATGGGTTTTTCAAAGTATGAAAAAGAAGATTATGGACAATCACTAGCTAAACATGGTGTTGGTCCTGGATGTTATATTGTACTGCCAGTATTAGGACCTAGTACAGCAAGAGATACTATTGCATCAGCCGCAAATTTTTTAGGTGGTGATCCTTGGTATAATGTTACCGTTAGAAATGATACTCATTATTTTTCAGAGGTAGATTTTTACTCTTCACGAATTACTTCTGGAGTAGATTTTAGAGCAAAAAATTTTGACTCAATAGAAAATCTTGAAAAAAATTCTTTAGATTTTTATGCATCTGTTAAAAGTTTATATCTTCAGGATAGACAGCAAAAAATACTAAATTCAAATAAAAAAATTAACACCCAAGATGATAGTGATTGGGAAGAAATACAAAATTAAAATTACCTAATTGACAAACTTATGAAAAATAAAAGATTTTTTATCATTTTATTAATCTATTTTTTAAGCATTGGAAATTCTTTTGCAATAGAGCCAGATGTATTTGTTCAATCAACAGTCAACAGGGCTTCAAAATTATTGGCTGAGGATATATCAAAAGATAGAAAAATTCAGGAATTAAAAAAGATTGCTAAGGAAACAGTCGATATAGGGGGTATTAGTCTTTATACTTTAGGACCCGCTAGAAAAAATTTATCTGAAGACCAAAAAAAAACTTATGGAGAACTCTTTGAAGATTATTTTCTAAAAAGTTTTTCAAGTAGACTGGCTGAGTATACAAATCCAGAAATTAATGTATTTGATAAAAAAATTCTCAATAAAAATTATACTATTGTAAACAGTTTGCTTTTAGCTAAAGACGATAGGCCAGAAGTAAAAATTGATTGGAGAATTTATACAAAAAATCCAGAAAATCCATTGATAAGAGATTTAATCATTGAAGGCTTAAGTTTAGCTAGGACACAAAAAGAGGAATTCTCGTCAATATTAAACTCTAATGATGGAAATATAGAGGCTCTTTTCAAAGTCTTAAAAGAATTTTCAAAAAGTTAGTAGATAATGGTGGGCCCGCCAGGACTCGAACCTGGGACCAATACATTATGAGTGTACTGCTCTAACCAACTGAGCTACAGGCCCTTTATAATGAGCTTATACATTACTTAATTTAATTAACAAGATCTTACT
>CACOCL010000047.1 GCA_902625825.1 uncultured Pelagibacteraceae bacterium
TCTGCTATCGCAGAAATAGTTGATGATATTAAAATTTCAGGAAATAAAAGAATTTCTAATGAGTCAATAGTTTCTTTAGGACAAATTAATATAAAAGAAGATTACAGTAACAAGCAATTAAACGAGATATTAAAAAAATTATATGACACTAATTTTTTTAGTGAAGTTTCTTTATCAATAGAAAATGGATTACTTAATATTGAGCTTGTTGAAAATCCTATCATTGAGGATATCCAGATTAATGGAATAAAAAATAAAAGACTTTTAGAGGATATAACTGACAACTTAAAACTTCAGAATAGAATGTCTTTCACTGAGAATCTTTTAGAAAAAGATATTTCAACGATTAAAAAATTTCACAAATCTGCGGGTTTTTATTTTGTTAAAGTTATTTCTTCTGTGAAAAAAGATGAAAATTTAAACTCAATAAGAATAAATTTAGATGTTAAACAAGGTGAGAGAGCAAAAATAAAAGAAATTTTTTTTATTGGTGACAAAAAGATCAAAGATAAAAAATTATTGGAAATAATAGCTTCCGAAGAACACAAATTTTGGAAATTTGTATCCCAAAAAATATATCTTAATGAAGATATAGTAGATTTAGACACTAGACTCTTAGAAAATTATTATAAGAATGAGGGATTCTACGATGTTGAAGTTCTGAATTCCTTTGCTGAATTAAATGACCAAGGTTCTTTTAAGTTAGTTTTTAACATAGACGCTGGTCAAAAATATTTTTTTAATGATTTAAAATTAACTCTTCCTGAAGACTATGATAAGAAGGATTTTAAAGATATTGAAAAGATATTTAAAAAACTTAAAGGAAAAAGTTACTCATTAGACAGTGTTGATAAGATTTTAAAAGAAATTGATAAAATTGCCTCATTAAAATTGTATGATTTTATAGATGCTACAGTAGAAGAGAGTGTAGTTGGTAGAGATAAATTAAATTTCAATTTTAAAATGGAGGATAGTAAAAAATATTATGTAGAAAGAATAAATGTTTTTGGAAATTTTCAAACAATCGAAGAAGTAATCAGGAATAATTTATTTGTAGATGAAGGTGATCCACTTAATAATGTTTTATATAATAAATCTATTGAAAAAATCCGTGGTTTAGGTTTTTTTGAAACTGTTAAAAGTGAGGTTGTAGATGGATCTGATCCAAATTTAAAAGTTATCAATATTACTGTTGAGGAGCAACCTACAGGTGAACTTTCAATGGGTGCAGGTTATGGATCCTCAGGATCGACAATAGGCGGCGGTATAGTTGAAAAAAATTTTCTTGGTAAAGGTATTAATTTAAATACATTTTTTGAACTAAATGAAGAATCCTTAAAAGGGCAATTTGTCTTTTCTAAGCCAAACTTTAATTATTCGGATAATACTTTAAGGACTTCTTTTAAAGCTTTAACAACCGATAACTTAGATGATTTTGGATACAAGGAAACAGAAACAAGCTTTTCACTGGGCACAACTTTTGAACAATATGAAAATCTTTTTTTTAGTCCTGAGATTGCATTTTCAATTACTGATTTAGAAACTAATTCATCTGCAACAGATAATTTAAAAAAACAAGAAGGTGGTTATGGTGATTTTTATTTTAATTATGGTTTAAATTATGATTTAAGAGACTCAGCTTACAATCCTAAAACTGGTTCCAAAACATCTTTCTTTCAAACATTACCAATCATCTCAGAGAATAATGAGATAGCAAATACATTCATTTCAACAAAATATAAAACTTTAAACAGTTCATCGGGAATGGTTGGTAAGATGAGTTTATATTTAAAAGGTGTTCACTCAATAGGAGATGAAGATGTAAGAATTTCAAAAAGAGCATTTATCCCCTATAACCGATTAAGGGGTTTTGAAAAAAAGAAGGTTGGCCCCATCGATAATAATGATTTTATCGGAGGAAATTACGTTTCAACTCTTAATTTTTCAACTAATTTGCCAGGTTTTTTAACAACTGTTGAAAATATAGATTTTTCATATTTTGTAGATTTTGCTAATGTTTGGGGTGTTGATTATAGTAGCGCTATAGATGACTCTAATACAATAAGAAGTTCAACAGG
>CACOCL010000048.1 GCA_902625825.1 uncultured Pelagibacteraceae bacterium
ATCTTTAAAGAAAAATTCTATTTCAATATTCGCATTTTCAATACTATCTGATCCATGGACAGAATTTTTATCGATAGAAATTCCATATTTTTTTCTTATTGTACCATCTGAGGCTTCTTTGGGGTTTGTTGCTCCCATTAAGTTTCTATTATCCAAAACTGCGTTTTCTTTTTCCAAAACCATAACTACTATAGGTCCTGAAGACAAATAAGAACAAAGATCATTATAAAATGGTTTAGTTTCGTGGACTTTATAAAATTTTTCTGCCTCAGATTTTTCTATCTGGACTTTTTTTTCCTTAATTATTTTAAAACCTTTAGTTAAAAAAATTTTTTTTATTTCGTTATCAAGATTTCTTTCAACTGCATCAGGTTTTATTATTGAGAGAGTTTGCTCAATATTACTCATAAAAATCCTCAATTAATTTATTTAATAATCTTACACCATATCCAGTTGCTCCACCTGAATTCAACGCTCCCCCATATTTAGAAAAAGCCATTCCAGCAATATCCAAATGTGCCCATGGTGTTTTATTTAAGATAAATCTTTGTAAAAACTGTGCAGCTGTTGTTGAGCCAGCTCCACCCACATAATTAATATTTTGCATATCAGCATTTTTAGAATTAATTAATTTATCAAAATTTTTATGCAGAGGCATTCTCCATAATTTTTCATCAACTCTTTCACCTGCTTCAATTAATTGTTTTGATAAAATTTCGTTATTCGAAAAAAGTCCTGCATACTCTGATCCTAAAGAAACTATAATTGCTCCAGTTAATGTTGCTAAATCAATCATAAATTTGGGTTTAAATTTTTTTTCAGTAAAAGTAATCGCGTCTGCTAAAACTAATCTTCCTTCAGCATCTGTATTTAAAATTTCAATTGTTTTACCACTGTATGATTTTACTATATCACCTGGTCTTTGGGCATTTCCGCTCACCATATTTTCTACAAGCCCGACAACACCTACAGCATTAATTTTTGCTTTTCTCAATGCAAGATTTTTCATTAAACCAACTACAGCTGCCGACCCGGCCATATCATAAGTCATATCCTCCATAAACTTTGCCGGTTTTAAAGAATAACCGCCTGTATCAAAACATACTCCTTTACCTATAAAAGCCAATGGGCTTGAGTTATTTTTCGCCCCTTTCCACTCTAATGTTACAAGATATGATCCTCTAATACTTCCTTGTCCAACACCAAGCAAAGCATTCATACCTAACTTTTTCAATTTTTTTTCATCATAAATGTTTACTTTTAAATTATATTTTTTAAGAGACTTCAATCTTTTTGCATATTCATCTGGATGTAAAACATTCCCTGGCTCTGAGACTAGATCTCTTGCAAAAAATGTTCCCTCCTCTAAAGCCTTAAATTTTAATACATCTTTAGCTAAAGGTTTATTCTTACTTCCATCAACGTTAATTGTTATTATTCTAGAATCTTTTTTTGTTTTATATTTTTTAAATTCATATGACTTTAATTTTAAACCGTGAAGGAAATGTCCAATAAAGTTTTTTTGATTATTAGGTAAACTATCAGGATATACAGTATACTGAGTATTTTTTCCGTAGTTAATTCGACCAAAAAAATCTGCTCCTAAATTTTCTATTTCAGAGGTTTTAATATTTTTTTTTATAGAGACTAGAGCAATTTTTTTCTTTGCACTCACCTCAAAAATGAGCATCTTTTTACTTTTATCGCTTGCTTTAAGTAAATCTGTTATGTACGCAAAATCTGAACTAGAAATGTATTTTTTAAGATGACTTGAACCAAACTTTTCGTCAACAAATAACACTAAATTAGTGTAGGATTTTTTTAAGTTGCCTTTTTTAAAGTTAATATTCAAATTCATTAATTTTTTTTTTATCTTTATTGATTACTTTACCACCAAAGAGTTTAAAAACTCTTACATTTTCGTTGTCTATAATTTTTCCATTTTTTGCATAAATCATCCGACTTTGTACTTTTGTCGAGTCATCTATAAAAATATTTGAGTAACTTTCATCATTGTTTTTTTTATCAATAAAAATTGTTAAACCATCAACTGCATTAATAAATTTTCCTTCTTTTA